>PGYV01000004.1:7555-141982 GCA_002839855.1 Candidatus Goldiibacteriota bacterium HGW-Goldbacteria-1 | reverse complement strand
GTAACTTGTCAGTTGTAACTTGTCAGTTGTAACTTGTCAGTTGTAACTTGTCAGTTGTAACTTGTCAGTTGTAACTTGTTAGTTGTAACTTGTAACTTGATACTAATTCCATTTGACAAACACGAAACGGATGATAAAATTAAAGCATGTAAAATAATTCAATATGTGGAGGAGGAAAATGAAAATGCATGTGTGGTCACTGTTTTGGGGAGTTTTTTTTATACTTATAGGGATAAGTATAATGCTGAAAGCTTTTGGTATAATACTGCCGCTTTTCAGGATTCTGTTTGCCGCTTTTGTAATTTTTGTGGGAATAAGTATTTTATTTCCGGGAGTTTTCAAGAAATGCTGCGGCATATCGCAGACAGGCAGGGAGACAATGTTTTCTGAAAGCACTATTGAAGGAAATAATATTTCCGGCGAGTATTCAACTATCTTTGGGGCATCAAATATTGATTTAACTAAGGTGGAGCCGGGCGGGGCAAGAATTGAACTTAACGCGGTTTTTGGCGGGGTTAAGGTGAAAATTGACAAGGCAAAACCCTACAAAATAAAGGGAAACGCGGCATTTGGCGGGGTAATGCTTCCAAACGGCAATACTGCGGCTTTTGGAACAACCATTTATGTGACGGATTCTTATAAAGAAGGTTCTCCCGCAATTGAAGTTGAAGCCAATGCGGTGTTTGGCGGGATAGAGATTAGGTAACAGGTTACAGGTTACAGGTAGCAAATAAAAAGTAACAGGTTACAGGTTACAAGTTACAGGTGAAATATTGCAAGTAACAAGTTACAGGTTACAAGTTACAAGTTACAGGTGAAATATTGCAAGTAATAAGTTACAGGTTACAAGTTACAGGTGAAACATTGCAAGTAACAAGTTACAGGTTACAAGTTACAGGTGAAATATTGCAAGTAATAAGTTACAGGTTACAAGTTACAGGTGAGAAACTGCAAGTAATAAGTTACAGGTTACAAGTTACAGGTGAAACAAACCTATAATTTGTAATCTGTAACTTTTTTTATTGTTTACCTGTCACTTGTAAGCTGTCACTTGTAAGCTGTAAGTTGTAAGCTGTAAGTTGTAAGCTGTAAGTTGTAAGCTGTAAGTTGTAAGCTGTAAGTTGTAACCTGTAAGTTGTAACCTGTAAGTTGTAACCTGTAACCTGTAACTTGTAACTTGTAACCTGTAACCTGTAACTTGTAACTTGTAACCTGTCACTTGTAACCTGTCACTTGTAACCTGTAACTTGTAACTTGTAACCTGTAACTTGTTACTTGTAACCTGTAACTTGTAACTTGTAACTTGTAACTTGTTTTTAACACCTCTGTTTTGCATTAAGAAACCCTATGTGTGCCTTTGTAAACGATAACCTATTGACAACAGCCATATAATTGACTTATAATAATTTTATTGAACCGGAAGATGTATAAACTAAAATTATTCTTTAAGGAGGCTTAGAATGGGAGCAACACAGGCAGAAGCAATTGCTGAAAGGCTGAAAAACGAGGCAAAAAGGCTTTATCCGGGGTCACTTATAAGGGTATCACTTGAACCTTATCCAAACGATGACGGTGCGGATGTATATATTTACGCTCCCAGAAAATACTCTGATATGCTTTTAACAAAGCTTAAAGCCGCTAAATTAACATTCCTTAAAGGCACAAAAGTTGACGGCGGAAAAGTTAAGATATTAATGGAAGATATTGAAAATATTTCTCCTGAATTAAAAGAAAAACTTGTTGAAGCAAACAAGTAAAATAAACTGTTTGGCTGAATGGCGGATTAATCAAGGGCGGGGGCCCGCGGTGCCGTCAGGGGGTAAGTAATGAAGCTAAAAAAGAGGGAAAAGCATCTGACAATAATGCTTGTTCCCGACGACAATTCTAAAGTGGTAAGTATCAGATTAAGCGGAATTATTTTCGCCGGGCTTTTATTATTATGGGTGTCCGGAATAGGTGTTTCCGCTTTCATCTTATCAAGGCATGCCAATTACAGGGCCACTATTGAGTACAACAAATACCTTAATCAGAAACATAAGGTTTTCACCGCTGAAATTTTAAAAGCCAGGGAAGCTGTTAAGCGCATTTCAGAGCTTGACGGGCAGCTTAGGGGAATGCTTAAGCTGAAAAGCAGGGAAGGCATAATTAAATACACAGGTTTTGGCGGCCCCACAAATATTGATTCGCAGATGCTTCAAAAACACATTAAAGACAGGGATAGCAGCATAGAGACAGATTCATTTGCGCTTGCCGCCAAATATATAGACGAAGAGTCGCGTAAGTCAGAGCAAAGCTACCAGCAGATAATAAAATATATTACAGAACAGAGGGCAAGGATGACAGCTGTGCCTTCGGGATGGCCTGTTAAGGGCTGGATAACCGCCGGTTTTGGTTCAAGGATGGATCCGTTCACCGGCGCCCTTACATTTCACGAGGGCGTGGACATAGCAAATGATGAAGGCACGCCTATTAAAGCGCAGGCAGACGGCGTTGTGGTGGCGGCAGGTTTTGAACGCGGCTACGGCAATATGGTACTTATAAATCACGCAAATGGATATACCACCCGTTTTGGGCACATGAGAAATTTTGTTGTGACAAACGGGCAGCACATTAAAAAAGGGCAGATACTTGGATACGTGGGAAATACCGGAAGGTCAACCGCGCCGCATCTGCATTATGAAGTAAGGCTTAACGGAGTTGCGGTAAATCCTGTAAAATACATGCGCGAAGAAGTGGCGCTTAATAAATAAGGCGGACAAAATGTTTTCATCATCAAATGTGGCCACTATTATTGCCAGGGATTGTGAAGTAAAAGGCAATGTAAATGCCAAAGGCACAATACGCATAGACGGCAAAGTGGAAGGCAATGTCACAACCGATGCCGGTGTTATAATAGGCGAAAACGCTGTGATAAAAGGCGATGTGGAAGTAAAGTTTGCCGTAATCGCCGGAAAAGTGACGGGCGACGTCATTGCCACTGTCAAACTTGAACTTCTGCACACCGGAAAACTTTACGGCGACATTAAAACTCCAAGGATAGTAATGGCAGAAGGCGTAATATTTGAAGGCAGCTGCGAAATGGAATCTGCGGCGCAGAAATAAAAAACGGTTAATTATTAAAAATATGCGGCCGGCGATATAAGCCGGCTGTTTTTATTTGTAAAATGCTGCGGTTTGCCGCCGCTATAGCTTAACTGCTTAAACTGTTAAGGTGCTATTTTTTAAAAAGGAGAAACAATATGATTAAAGTACGTTTTGCGCCAAGCCCCACAGGATACCTTCACATAGGCGGTGCAAGGACCGCGTTATTTAATTACCTTTTTGCCAAAAGGCAGGGAGGCGTGTTTGTATTAAGAATAGAAGATACCGATAAAGAACGTTCCACAAAAGAGTCGGAACAGGAAATACTTGATTCGTTAAAATGGCTTGGCCTGGACTGGGACGAGGGCCCCGGAAAAAGCGCGGATGATTCCATGTATTACCAGACTAAAAGGCTTGATGTTTATCACAAGCACGCTGAAAAATTAATTGCAGACGGCAAAGCGTATAAATGCTTCTGCACAAAAGAAGAACTTGATGCTGAAAGAAAAAAAGCCGAAGCGGAAAAAAGGGCTTTTAAATACGACAGCAGATGCGCGCTTTTAACACCGGAGCAGGTAAAAGCAAATGAAGCTGCCGGCAAAACATATACCGTAAGGTTAAAAGTGCCAAAAGACGGCGAAGTAATAGTGGAAGACATGATAAGGGGAGACGTAAGGACAGCAAACAGCGTACTGGACGACATGATAATTCTGCGCGCGGACGGCATGCCTATTTATAATTTTGTGGTTGTGGTGGACGACGCGGACATGGGCATCACCCACGTCATACGCGGTGAAGACCACCTTTCAAACACTCCAAAGCAGATACACATGTATAAAGCGCTGGGGTATCAGGTACCAAAATTCGCGCACATCCCCCTGATATTGGGCAGGGATAAAAGCAAGCTGTCCAAAAGGCACGGCGAAACTGCCGTGTTAAACTACAGAAAGATGGGTTACTTAAAAGAGGCAATGGTAAACTATCTGGCATTTCTGGGCTGGTCGCCGGAATCGGGCAAAGACATTATGACAATGGAAGAATTAATATCCGAATTTGACCTTACGCGCGTGCATAAAGCGGGCGCTATGTTTGACGACCAGAAACTTCAGTGGATTAACGGCATGTACATAAGAAAGAAAAGTATTGATGAACTGACAGACCTTTGCATACCGCAGTTAATAAATGACGGATACATAACTGAAGCAGAAGCGGTTTCAAAAAGGGATTATCTGAAAAAAGTGGTCGTGGTACAGCAGGAAAAATTAAAACTTATAAACGAAATTGGAGCGCTGTCGTCATACTTTTTTAAAGATGATGTTGAAATGCAGCCGGAAGCACAAAAGGTATGGGAAAAAAACGCGGAAGAGCGAGTAAAAGTCCTTGAAGTGTTGTTAAAAATAGTTGAAGAGGAAGGCACAGAAGATAAACCAAAAGTTGAAGAACGCGTAAGGGTGGATATGGAAGCTGCGGGCATAAAATCAAAAGTGTACATGCATGTGATAAGGGTCGCGTTAAGCGGCGCCACGCAGGGGCCGGGATTATTTGACCTGATAGAGATTGTGGGAAAAGACAGGTGTATTAAAAGGATTAAAAAGTTAATGGTTTAAAACGGGAGAATATATGAAGAACGCGATTCAAATAATAAAAGACAGGGCTTCGTGGCGCACGTTTAAGGATATGGATATAGAACCGGAAAAGATAAACGCGTTAAGGTCAGCAATTGAAGGGGATAAAACAGGCCCTTTTGGCGCGAAAGTCCGTATGGTACTGGTGGATATAGAAGCTGTGGATGCTGAAAAGGCGATGAAACTGGGAACGTACGGGACAATTGAAGGTGCAAAAGTATTTATTACCGCGGCTGCAGAGAAAAAAGACAAATCGCTTGCGGATGTCGGTTATATTTTTGAAGAGGTGATACTGCTTTGCTCTTCTTTAGGATTGGGTACATGCTGGATGGGCGTAACGTATGATAAAGCGGGTTTCAGCGCCGCGATGAACTTAAAAGAGAATGAAGATTTGATAGCGGTAACGCCTGTGGGTTACGCCGTGGAAAAAAGGCGCCTGAAAGATAAAGCCATGAGGGTCTTTGTAAAATCTGACACGCGTCACCACTGGAACATGATGTTTTTTGAAGATGATTTTACAAAGTCATTAAACAAAGAAGCAGCAGGCAGGTTTGAACAGCCGCTTGAATGCGTAAGGATAGGCCCTTCGGCTTCCAACCAGCAGCCGTGGAGAATTATAAAAGCGGATAATGCGTTTCATTTTTATCTTGAATACACGCCAAAATATAAATTCCAGTTCGGGCAGACAATAGATATTGGAATAGCCATGAAACATTTTGAACTTGCCTGCAATGAACTTGGGATAAACGGAAAGTGGCAGTTTGCCAGGCCGGCAATAGAATGCGGGGAGAAAAAGTATTATTCCACGTACGTCACGGAATAAAATTTAATTTTACGGATAAAATATTAAATCTCTATTCCTCTGTTTATCTTTAATACACTGCCTTCAACCGTGCACATTGCCAATACTTTGCCGTCAAATACGGCTTTGATTACCTCGCCGGGTTTAAAACCAAACCGGTTCTTTAACGCTATCCCGTTTTTTAACATTAATTGCTCCGGGGCGCTTATCTGGGCTTCTTTTACGTTATACAGGGTGTCATTGATGGAAATTATGTGTTTCTGTAAATCTTCAATCGCCGATAATGTCAGGGCGTTGTCGCTGCTGAATTTTCCTATTCTGGTACGCTTTAAATATGAAAGGTGGCCGCAGGTATTAACGGCTTCTGCAAGGTCGCGGGCAAGGCTTCTCATATATGTGCCTGAAGAACACGCCACCCTAAGGCGCGCGGTGGTGTCAATAACCTCCAGCACTTCAATTGAAAATATGTCCACTGCCCTAGGCTCCGGTTTTACTTCTTTGCCGGCGCGGGCAAGTTCGTACAGTTTTTTTCCGTCTTTTTTTATTGCCGAATACGCCGGCGGAATCTGCATGATTTTGCCTGTAAAATCAGCTATTTTTGCGTTTATTTTATCCGCTAAATCCGCGGGCACAGGCAGGGTATTTATCTCTTTGCCCATGGCGTCGTCAGTGTCTGTGGCCGCGCCAAACTGAATCTGCATTTCATACTCTTTGGTATCATCCACATAATCCGCTATTTTGGTAGCGCTGCCCAGAAGCACAACCAGAAGCCCTTCTGCCATCGGGTCAAGGGTGCCGGTGTGGCCTATTTTATTTATTTTGAACTGTTTTTTAACCTGCTCTATGGCCTTAAATGAAGTGGGCCCTTTTTCTTTGTATAAAAGTAAAATTCCGTCCATGTTACCGCCTTGTTGTTTTTTGCAGGGCAAATGATATCACAATAAGTGTAAAGTGGAAAGTACATTTAAACGCTATAGAAGAAGAACCGGATTGTTGTGCGGTATCAATCCCAGAAAAATTTTGTTGTTAGAGAAAAGATGAATACATCTTTAAGATTGTAGTTGTTATATGTGTCAATTACGGGAGTCCACTTGCAGGAAAAATCGTATTTAAAATTATTGGTTTTAAAACCAAGCCCGCCTGTAATAAATAAGTCTTCATATGAAGAATAAAAATCTGCGGTATCTGTAAAATACGGACTGGTTAAATAATAGTCTGATTCTGTTTTACCGGCTCCTAACCTTAGTATAAAGTTATCAATAAATTCTGTTTCTATGCCGGCATATTTGTTGCCTTTGTTTATTTCAATACAGGCTTTAACAGCAGAAGTGGTATATTCAAGCCCAAGGGTCAAACCTGCCGGCACCAATACGCCGTAAACGTTAAGCCATTCGGTCATTCGCCACCTGGCTTTTAGTTCAGCCAGCAGTTTATCTGTAGGGCCATAATAGTCATTTGGTTTTTCATATATTGTTATTCGCGGTGATATTTTAAATAAAAGCTCAAATGAATCTTCGTGTATCCCTGCGCCAAAATCAAAAAATATCTGTTCGAAAATATGTGCGGAATGATAGTTTTGGTGCGAAATGATATCCTGATAAGCTAATAACTTTTTTGTTTCTCCGTGCAGAAAACCGGTATTTAAAGATAAGTTTAATATAGAAAATTGAGATGTAGCACTAAACAAAAAAGTCATAAGCCGGTCTTCGTCTATATGTATTCCGGAATCTAAATATGATTCTCCGGTTCCTGAAATTGCATTCCTATAATCTGAATATTCATATTCACTGTAATATAAATAGTTTGAAGCGCCTATGCCAAAACTGAAATTATTTAAATTCAATATATATTCAATACTTCCGATATTTGAATATTTTGCATCGGATGAAGAAGAACCATTAACTGTGTAAGTTGTGCCGTTATATGAGGAGTAATATGTATGAGGGGAAGGGTGAAACCTGCCGGGTTCGTACTCGCGGTTATATCTCCAGTCAGCTTTAATGATATTATTCTTGTCAAACCAGTAAGTAATTGAATTTGTATCACTGCCGAAAATCATCCTAAGCGGGTCGGGGGAGGTCTGGTAGTTAGCGGATAGGGAGATAACATTCTTTTTTGTCCGTGTCACAAAAGCGGCAGGAAACCCCATATTATAAAGGTCAAAAGTGTTATTGCCGTCTTCAAAGCCATATATAACTGTTCCTAAAGCAAGGCGCTTGGTATAACCGCCTTCCCACCAGTTGTCTAATGTATAAAGCTTAGCGGAATCCTCCGCCAATAATAATGAAGATACGGCAAGCAGAAGCGTCAGTAAAATAGTTTTTTTCAATCCCTAACCCCTTTAATTGTTTTACAGATATTAACATAGATTAAATGTTTTTAATATGGATTTATGCTCTGTTTTGCACAGTTTAGAAACTTGTAAATACCCTTATTTTATGGTATAAAATAAGGTCAGGTTATACGTATGTCCTTTACTATTTATTGGAGGTTTTGATGAAAATTTGCGTGGTAGGAACAGGTTATGTAGGGCTTGTTACAGGCACCTGCATTGCCGACCTTGGAAACGATGTCACATGCGTGGATGTGGATGAGAAAAAGGTTGAAAACCTTAAGAAAAATATCCTTCCCATATACGAACCGGGCCTTGAAGAACTTGTAAAAAGGAACATGAAAAGGCTTAAATTTACCACGTCCATAAAAGAAGGAATGAAAGGCGCGGAAGTAATATTTATCGCGGTAGGCACCCCGCCAAAACATAACGGCGAAGCAGACCTTACGTTTGTAAAAGAAGTGGCAAAAAGCATTGGTAAAAACATGACTGATGACAAGATTATTGTTGATAAAAGCACGGTCCCTATCGGAATGGGCGACCTTGTTGAAAGCATCATAGAGGATAACTATAAAGGCAAAAGCAGGTACGATGTTGTATCGTGCCCGGAATTTTTAAGGGAAGGCAGCGCTATTCATGATTTTATGAACCCGGACAGGGTGGTAATTGGCGCCAAGAAAAAAGACGCGGCTGAAAAAGTTGCCGGGATTTTTGCCCCTTTAAAATGCAAAATAGTGGTAACGGATTTAAGAAGCGCGGAAATGATTAAGTACGCTTCCAACTCGTTCCTTGCCACCAAGATATCTTTCATAAATGAAATAGCAAATATCTGCGAACGCGTTGGCGCCGATGTTTCCACAGTGGCGGAAGTAATGGGGTTTGATAAAAGGATAGGGTCGCAGTTTTTAAACGCGGGCGCGGGCTTTGGCGGGTCGTGTTTTCCCAAAGACGTGGCAGCGCTTATTAACATAGCCCGCAGCGAGGATTACGAGCCCCTTATTTTAAATGCGGTCATGGAAGTAAACAAAATGCAGAAAAAACTCGTCCTTAATAAAATAAAGAGAATGCTTGGCACAGTGGAAGGCAGGGCGATTGGCATACTTGGAATTGCCTTTAAACCCAACACGGATGACATAAGGGAAGCGGTGGCGCTTGATGTAATAAAGTCCCTTTCGGAAAAAGGGTGCAGGATAAAGGCGTATGACCCCGTGGCAATGCCCAACGCGAAAAAAGTTTTAAAGAACGTGACTTTTGTAAAAGACGCGTATCAGGCCGCGGAGAAAGCGGAATGCCTTGTGGTCTTAACCGAATGGAACGAATTCAGGGAGCTTGACCTTAAGAGAATAAAATCGGCGATGAAAAAACCCGTAATTGTTGACGCAAGAAACATATATGACCCTAAAACAGTAAAAAAGCAGGGCTTTGAATATACGGGCATAGGAAGAAATTAATTTAAGGGGTGAAAAATGGCAAAGAATAAAAACAAAGAAAACAGGAAGGCAGCGGTATCAGACGACACAAAGTACACAATGAAGGACTACCTTGTAATAAACGCGATGTTCTGGGCGTTTTTAATTGTCCTGTCAATTGTGGTGTTTATCTCCACCGGCGCCAAGTGGGACGGCGTTATGTCCAGCGTGTTCACTTTTATTTTTCTGGTGTTCGGCATGGGCTTTACAATTGTTTCTATGTTTGATTTTGTTTATGACAGGCTGGCGGATAAAAATGAAGCCAAGTAATTTATTTTTAGCTGTTATATTTTTTATAATGTCCTCCGCGCTTTTCGCGGAAGGCGCGGTTACGCCTGCTGCGCAGCCGGATAATACCGTATTCCAGGAAAAACTTGATGCTGCAAAGAACAGGTCTGATTCAGCTTTAAAAGCGGCTGAAGACGCGATAACAGCCGCGCAGGCAATGAAACAGGAAATGGCCGCGTTAAAGACAGAACTTGAACGGGTAAAAAATCAGCTGGCTATTGCGGATGAAAAAAGCATAGAAACAAGGTCGGCTGTGGCTTCGCTTGCGGGCGTAAAAGAAAGCATTGCCCTGCTTGATGAAAGGTTTATTAAATATAAAGAAAAAGCAGATGTCTATATGAAAGAGTTTTCTGACGTCAAACAGCAGATGGACGCAAGGACCGGCAAAATGCAGAGCTGGGATGACATTATGGGAGTCTTAAGAAAAGAGATTGAAAATAACGAAAGGGAAATTGCAAGGCTAAAAAAAGAGATAAACGGGCTTAAGTCCGCTTATGGTACCGATGACAACGTTCTTAACATGATAGCCAGCTGGCCGTATATAGGGCTGACAGCGCTTGTGGTTTCAATTATTACTTTTGGAGTGGTACTTACCAAATAAAATTACGGGCTTAAAAGCCCAAACGAGAGGATAACATATGTCTTACAGCATGACAGGATGGGGAACATTCCGCGCGCAGGGATATTCCATAAATTTAAGAGGGCTTAATTCAAAGTATAAAGAAGTGGTGCTGCATCTGCCTTCCGAGTTTTTTGCGGCAGAGCCGTATATATACAAATTCCTGAATGAAAAGATAAACAGGGGAAGGATAGACCTGTATGTGAACATAGAAAAGAACAACGCGGCAAAAAAAGTGGAGACAGATGAAAAACTTTTTAAGTCCGCTTACGCGGCTTTAAAGAAACTTTATAAGACCGCGGGCATTAAACAGGAAGTCCCCGCGTCCCTTATCATTGAAAGGGTTGAAGGGATTGTAAAGACAGAAACCGTGGGCGGCGCTTCATACACGTGGGAAAAAGTTAAGCCTTCCATAGAAGATGCTTTTGAAGATTTTATGAAGATGAAAAAGAAAGAAGGAACCCGGCTTCTTGCGGATATAGGCAAAAGGGCCGCTTTTATAGACGCGGAAGCAAAAAAGATAAAAGGGCACTTTGAAACTTTTAAGGAAGAATACATACAGAAAACCCGCGAACGCCTTTCCAAGATACTTGAAGGCAAAGAGGCAAAAAGTTTCTTAAGCCTGGACGTGGTGGAAGCGCTGGACAAACACAACATCACAGAAGAACTGGTGAGGATTAGTTCACACATAAAACAGCTGGAAGTATTTATAAGTTCCGGTGAAGTGGCGGGAAGAAAGATAGATTTTCTGGCGCAGGAACTTTACAGGGAAGTTAACACCATTGCGTCAAAAGTGTCAAACCCCGCGGTTTCTCACAGCGTTATTTCCATAAAAGAGACCACGGAAAAAATAAGAGAGCAGGCGCAGAACCTGGAGTAGCGGCCTGCAACTTTAAGAAGGTGCGGCAATAATGGAGCTTTTGAATTTAGGGTTTGACAACGCGGTGGTGGCATCAAGGGTAATTTCCATAATTGCCGTCAATTCCACCCCGGTCAGGCGCATGATAGAAACGGCAGGAAACGCGGGAAAGTTAATTGACGCCACCCATGGCAAAAAAGTTAAGTCTGTCGTGATTACCGACAGCGGGCATTACATAATATGCGCCATACAGCCGGAAACCCTTGGCGGAAGGCTTGAAAGTGTAAGGCAGGAAAAGAAGCAGTTAAAGGAAGCGCCAAAAGAAAAAATTAAGGAAAAGGAACCGGATAAAAAATGAAAAAAGGGCTTATATTTGTGATATCCGCTCCGTCGGGCGCGGGCAAGACTACGGTTACAAGCGGTTTTTTAAAGAACCGCAGTGATTTCACGGTTTCTGTTTCCGCCACAACAAGGCAGCCGCGGGCGGGCGAAAAAAACGGAGAGCATTATTTTTTCTATACGCAGGATGAATTCAAAAGGCTTATCAGAAAAGGCGAGTTTCTTGAATACGCCAGGGTGCTTGACAATTTTTACGGCACTCCAAAGAAACCCTTAATAAAAAGCACAGAAGAGGGCAAAAATGTAATAATGGATGTGGACATACAGGGCGCTAAAAACCTTAAGAAAAAACTTAAGGACAAATGCGTGACAATTTTTATCATACCGCCTTCCCTGAAAGAACTTGAAAACAGGCTGAAGAACAGAAAGACAGAGTCTGAAGAGGATATGAAAAAAAGGATAGAACTTGGCAAAAAAGAAATGCTTGAAAGAAAAAAGTACGATTACATAATAATAAATGACAGCGTGGAACACGCGGTTAAATACCTTGACTATATAGTCAACCTTGAAATACAGGAAAAAGGAGGCAATAAATGAAGAAGATAGATTTTTCAAGCGAGGATCTTACGGAAAAGATGCCCAACAAGTACGCGGCGGTTATTGTGATTTCAAACAGGGCTAAAGAAATAAGGGAGAATCTTGGTGAGATAGAAGAAAAAGACAGAAAGACCAAACCCCCGGTTATCGCGATAAAAGAATTCAGGGAAGGCAAACTGAAATTTGCTGATTTTGACCTTGATATAATCAACGTGGAAAAAGACAAATAAAAAATGGATACGATACTTCTTGGCGTGACAGGAAGCATTGCCGCATACAGGGCGGCAGACATGGTCAGAAGGTTTCAGGATTCCGGATTTAACGTAAACTGCGTGCTGACGGACGGGGCTAAAGAATTTATCACCCCGCTTACGCTGCGCACGCTGTCCGGGAATCCCGTGTACGATGACCTGTTTTTTGAATCTAAAAATCATTCATCGCCTGTCACGCACATCGGCCTTGCGCAGAACTGCGCTGCGGTTGTTATCGCGCCGGCAAGCGCCGATGTAATCGGCAAAATAGCGTCCGGAATTGCGGATGACCTTTTAACAACGGTGGTGATGGCGGCGTCCGGCAAAAGGGTATTTATCGCGCCTGCGATGAATACTGCCATGTGGAACAATAAAATTGTAAAAGAAAACGTGAATAAGCTTGAAAAACTGGGTTATGTTTTCATAGGCCCCAAAAAAGGGAAACTTGCCTGCGGCGACAAAGGCGACGGCCACATTGAAGACACGGAAAAAATTGTGTCTGCTGTCACGGCAGCGCTAAAAAAAAAATCCCTGACCGGTAAAACAGTACTTATTACGTCCGGCCCCACAAGGGAATTCATTGACGATGTCCGTTTTATATCCAACCCTTCATCCGGCAAAACCGGATATTATCTTGCACAGGAAGCAAAAACGCGCGGCGCAAAAGTTATTTTTATCACAGGTAAGACATCCTATATTCCGGGGGCGGATAAAATCGTGGAAGTCTTATCTGCATCTGATATGATGGATGCGGTTAAAGAAAACCTTAAGGAAACTGATATTGTTATAGGTGCGGCTGCCGTCGGCGACTACACTGTGCCAAGGCACAAAGGCAAGATGAAAAGGGGGGAAGGCCTTGAAATAAAACTTACACCCACCGAAGACATAATAGCCTGGGCCGCGGCCAATAAAGGCAAAAAGTTTATAGCGGGCTTTTCCGCGGAAAGCGAAGGCGGGGAAAAGAGGGCCGTTGAAAAGATGAAAAGGAAAAAATTAAACATGATAGTCTTTAATGACATATCAAAAGAAGGCCGCGGGTTTGAATCTGATGACAACGCCATAACTATTTTTACCAAAAACGGGAAAAAGGTTTTTTCGGGAGGCGGTACAAAGCAGGAACTTGCCTCTGTGATAATAGACAGCATAATAAAAGCGGGTGGGTAATTGAAAAAAACCGCTGCGTTATTGATAGTATTTATATCGTTTGCCTTTTCTTTAACGGCAGCAGAGAGCATAATTATAGGGTTTAAAAAAGTATTTGAACCGTCTGTAATGGAAAGTTACGCCAAAGAACGCGGCTGGAAAAGCACTTCACGCGATAGCCTTATTGTTTCTGTTATTGAAGAAGGCGGCTGCAGGGACATTCGGCCGCACTTTAGCGCCCTTGACATCCGCTGTGTTGAAGTACCGGACGGCATTAATATCACAGAAAAAATCTCCTATTTCTCCTCGCTTCCTTTTGTTGAATACGCGGAACCAAACTATAAAAGAAAAGCAGGGTATACTCCTCTTACTGGCGGGCCTGATGATACGTATTATCAAAACGGCAGCCAATGGGGTTATAATAAAATAGAAGAGGACAAAGTTTACAAGGAATCGCTTATTACTTCAGGGCTTAACAGGCAGGTTATTGTTGCTGTTATTGATACCGGTCTAAGAAGGGAACATTCTGATATTATCGGCACTACAGTTAACGGGATAAACGCTATTGATGGAAGCGGTAATGTGGATGATGACGCGGATGAAGGGCACGGAACGCTTGTGACGGGAATAATTGCGGCAAATACAAATAATGGAAATGGAATAGCAGGTGCGGCCTACAGCAATGGCAGTTCTTTGATAAAAGTAATGCCTATAAAGGCGCTTGATGAAGACGGTTTTGGCCATGATGCGGATATCTATTACGCCTGCGTGTGGGCGGCCGACAATGGGGCGCACGTAATAAACATGAGTTTTGGCGGCAGCTACGGAGGAATTACCCTGCAGAATGCGGTGGCTTATGCCGCTGGAAAAGGGTGTGTGCTTGTAGCTTCTTCCGGAAATTCAGGAATAAACGAGAAGATTTACCCTGCCGCTTATTCACAGGTGATAAGTGTCGGGGCTTCCGATATAAATGATAATAAAGCGAACTTTTCCACCTACGGTAAAGTTGATTTAACAGCGCCGGGTGTGGGTATTACAACGACATCAAAGAATTCGGGTTATGAATCCGTGGATGGCACTTCGTTTTCCGCGCCGTTTGTGTCCGCGCTTGCCGCGCAGGTTGTACTTTTAAACCCCGGGATTAAAGAAGAACGGGTCAGAAAAATAATGCAGATGTCAGCGGATGACATAGGCGACCCCGGTTATGACATTAAGACCGGCTGGGGCAGGATAAACGCCTACAGGGCGCTGACTGAAAACCCTGACAGGGCGGTTGAAATGCGCACTTATAACTGGCCAAACCCTTTTTCTCCCGACCGTGAAAGAAACACAACCATCACATATGTCTTATCAGCCCCGGCTGAAACTGTTATTACCATTTATGACGCGGCGGGTGATGTTGTATGGAAAAAGACAGTTGATGTTTCAGCCGCGTACACAGGTTACAATTACGTTAAATGGGACGGCAAAACCACAAGCGGACGCAAAGCCGGAAACGGGACTTATTTTTTTACGGTAAGCAGCGGCACGGTTAGAGGTAAAAATAAAATAACGGTTTTATACTGATATGACAGGAGTAAACATTTGTTTATAACCATTTTTAAGAAAACAATAATTGCCGGTGCGCTGATTATATCGGCATCCGTTTTGTTATTGGCGGAAGGCGGCCAGCCGGGAGCGTACACCAAACTTGGAGCCGGAGTAAGGGCAACAGGTATGGGAAGCGCGTATACAGCCGCGGCTGATGATACCGCTTCTGCCGTTTATAACCCGGCGGGGCTGGTGCTTCTGCCTGACCTTCAGCTGTCCGCTGAAACCTATCTTATGTCTTTTGACAGGGCGGTAAATTATATATCAATAGGCAAGCCGTTTGATATACATAAAAACATATATTCAGTGGGATTTTCCTGGTTCAATTACAGCGCCGGCGGCGATATAGAGGTAAGGTCAACCGATTCATACGAACCGGAATCGCTAATTTCCGATTCGGTTAATGTTTTTATCTTCACTGCCGCAACCACCCTTGCCGGCAATCTTTTTGTCGGCGGAAATTTCAGATACTATATTGAAGCGATAGGAAAAACGCGGGGTTCAGGTACGGGTTTTGATTTTGGAGCCATACTGCTGATTAATGAATGGTTAAAGGCGGGGATTAATGTTTCCAACATCAGCACTTTTATTACCTGGAATAATTCCACTATGGTGGAAAGTATTCCGTTAACTGCCGCGGCCGGTATCTCTGCGCGTGCAGCAGAACCGTTTGAAGTAAAGGGTCTTAACCTTTCGGCTTCGGCTGATTTTTTCTATTCCACTTATGAGTATATAAAAGGCGCTATCGGCGGCGAGCTTACATGGAATGATTTTGCCGCAATCAGGATGGGATTTGACGGGCAGAATATTACGGCGGGTGCAGGCATTAAGCTTAAGCCGTCAGAAATATTTTATGTTAAATTTGATTACGCTTTTAAACCCGACAACATACTTCCCGGCGAGGCAAACCACAGAATTGGAATTACCGCGGACTATATTTTTCCGCATTTCGCCAAAGTGGATGATGTGACAAAAACAGAAAAGGCAAAAATAAATGAGTGGTAAGAAAAAAATAATATTCGCGGAATATTTTTCTTTTATTGGAGGCGGCCAGATTGTGCTGCTTAACCTGTTAAAGGGTTTAAGAAAGACGTATGATGTGGAAGTTCTGCTGATGAAAGAGGGCCCTTTTGAAACCCTTTTAAAAACAAATAAAATAAAATACACAATCATAAAAGCGCCCAAAAAACCCCGGTACAGGTATGTTTTTGCATACTTCAGATTCGCAAAGGCCGCTTATGCCTATTTAAGAAATTCAGGCGCCTCACTTTTATATGCAAATGGTTTTTTAAGCCTTAAATTAACGGCTATGCCCGCTTATTTTGCCGGCATGAAAATGATATGGCACAAGCACATTATAGTTGATAAAAAACCCCTTTCTTATTTTGGGCTTAACTCGGCGTTTTTATCCATGTTTGTAAAAAAGATAATATGTGTTTCGGGCGCGGTTATGCGGTCAATGAAAAACGCGGGCGTGAAAGGCGGAAAAATGGCAGTAATTCATAATGGAATGGACCCGCTGAAGTATTCTAAAACACAAAGGGATAAGATAAGGGCAAAATACGGCGTTAAAAACGGATTTGTAGCCGGTACCGTTGGTTTTTTCAGGCGAAATAAGGGAATAGAACTGCTAATAGACGCCGCGGAAATAGCCGTGAAAAAATGTAAAAATATAAAGTTTTTAATTGCCGGCAAAGGGGCACAGGGTGATGAAGAATATGAAAAGTATCTAAGGGAAAAAGCGGCCGGTAAAGCCCTTAAAAATAATTTTATCTTTGCCGGATACGGCGACAGAAAACTTTTTATTCCCGCTTTTGATGTTTTTGTGCTTCCGTCCCCCGCGGAGCCGTTTGGAATGGTAACCCTTGAAGCCTCTTCAATGATGGTGCCGGTGGTGGCGTTTAATACCGGCGGTACTCCTGAAATAATAAAAGACGGTGTTAACGGGTATCTTGTTAAAGAAGTATCCGCCGAAGCGCTGGCTGCAAAACTGCTTGATGTAATGAAGTACAAAAAACAGCTTATAAAGGCCGGCAGGGCGGCGGCGAAAAATGTAAAAGAAAATTTTACCGTAAAAGCGCAGGTGGATAAGACGGCATCACTGATAGAAGGTATAATAAATGAACAAAACCGCGGGTAATGTCTCTGTAGTAATAATTGCGCAGAATGAAGGGCGCATAATATCGCGGTGCCTTGAATCCGCTGCCTGGGCAGGGGAAGTAATAGTGGTGGATGGCGGCAGTACTGACAATACCGTACAGACAGCCCGTAAGCGCGGCGCTAAAGTTTATAATAATAATTTTAAAGGGTTTGCCGACCAGAAAAACTACGCCATATCAAAAGCCACAGGCAAATGGGTGCTGTCTTTAGACGCGGATGAAGTAATAGAAGAAAAACTGGCGGAAGAGATAATAAATATCAGCAGTTCAAAAAGCCCTTGTGACGGCTATTATATCCCAAGGAAAAACTTATATTACACGGGGAAATTTCTGCGTTTTGGCGGGCTGTATCCTGACAGGCAGTTAAGGTTTTTCAAAAGAAATACCGGTTCTTTTGAAGGGGCGATAATTCACGAAGGGCTTAAGGTAAACGGCACGACAGGGCAGTTTAAAAACGCGCTTCTGCATTTTACAAAGCCCGGAGTTAAAGCGCATTTAGATACGGTGAATAGATATACGGGGCTGGAAGCGCAAAAGAACGTTCATAACGGCAGAAGGGCAACGGGATATACAATTTTAATAAAGCCTGTGTCATATTTTTTAAAACACTATTTTTTAAAACTTGGTTTTCTTGACGGCGTGGAAGGGCTGATTTATCACATGGTTTCAGCGCATTATGTCTTTATAAAAGAAGTAAAACTGGCTGAAAAGTCAGGATTTAAAGGTGTTAAATTATTCGCCACAATTTTGGATAAGGGAAAAAACAGGCCTTAAAAATAAAAAAGCCCTAAGCGGTGTAAAATCGCTAAGGGCTTTTTATATTATATAAACTGTTATTTGAATAAATCCTTGTAAATGTCGCCGGCCACAGGGGCTGCCACGGACATTCCCTTACCCTCTGAATCGCCGCATATTGCAATCGCATATTCGGGATTTTCAGCGGGCGCGAAAGAAATAAACCACGCGTTTAACGCGCCGCTTTTTCCGGATGTGCCTGTTTTTCCGGCAATTGAAATGCCGTTAACCCTTGCTTTCTGGCCTATTCCGTTTTCGACGGAATCTATCATAAGTCTGGTAATTTTATCGGCGGTTTCCGGTGTAACGGGTTTTTTAATAGCCCGCGGAGCTGCCTGATATATAATTTTTCCGTTGATATTACGGATTTCTTTTATCATATAAGGGTCCATCATTACGCCGTCGTTTGCGATTGTGGCTGCAAGAAGGGCGGCGTGCAGCGGTGTAATTGTATAGTTGTGGCCCTCATATGACAGGCCGCATGCGTGCATGGCAAGGTCAAATTTAGTACGGTCATTCATAGGTGCGGAGCTTGTTTTAACGGGTATTGAAATTCTTACGTTGCGCGTGATATCCATGAAACCCAGGTCCAGCTGCTGGCCAAACCCAAATTTTGTGTTGTATTCCGTAAGGCGCGGCGAGCCGATTGCAAAGGCAAGTTCCGCGGCTCCGATATTGCATGAAGTGTCAACTGTCTGTTCTATTGATTTTACTTTTCCGTGTTTTGTCCAGCACCAGAAAATTTTATTGTCATAATATGTGTGCCCGGGACACTTAACAGGAAATATTTTTTGGGGGTCAATTGCGTATTCATAGGCGCTTGCAATAGTTATCATTTTAGCTATTGAACCCGGTTCGTAAAGTTTGTCAGTGGCTCTGTTTAAAAGCGGTTTATTACGGTTACCGACCACATCCCACCAGTCCTGGTCTATTGTGTTTGGTTTAAAAGTGGGCTGGCTGTATAAACCAAGAATTTCGCCTGTTTTAGGGTTAAGAACAACAACCGCGCCTTTATACCAGCCAAGCGCCCTGCTTATTGTGTTCTGAATTTTGGAGTCTATTGTAAGGTAAATCCTGTTGCCGGGAATATATTCCGCAAGGTGTTTTTCAATGCCTTCCTTTGTCTGCCTTTTTTCGCTGTCAAAACCGGTGATATGAGCCGCTCTCTGGTCAAGGATATAGGTTTTTTTGCCCTGTCCCGGAATAAGGTTATACCGCGCTAAAGGCTCGCCGTTTCTGTCATACATGTAATAAATCGCCCCTTTATTTCTGTCGTCTTCAGCAAGGGAAAGATTCTTTCTGGCTTTGGAAAGTTTGGGATTGTATTGAAGCGCTTTATTGTAATATTTTATGGCTTCGTCAAGGTTTGTGGCCGCGTGCGCGCACGAACCAAGGCCGAACATGGCTTCGGCGTCAAACTGGTTTAAAGCAACAGCGTGCTTAAACTCCGTTTCGGCGTACCTGTAAAGCCCTCCATCCATAAATTCATTTCCTATAACAGAGTGATTAATTGTTTTGTTTGGTTTTAAACCCGCTGCCATGGCTTCTGTATAAAGTTTTTCCGCTTTTTGAAAATCACCCTGTTTTAATGCCACCGCGCCAAGGCCGTCTATGGCAAGCGCTCCGTCGCGTTTTATATTTACGGCTTTATTAAAATTTGAAGTTGCGGCTGCAAGTTTGCCTTTTTTAAGGTTTGCGGCGCCGCTTTTTACGTTAAGGGCGTACTGAAGGTTTTTTCCGAAAAAATGGAAAGCTCCGGCAAGCACAATGAAAGCCAGTATGGCCCAAAAAATAAAACCAAGCCTTTTTCTTTTATAATAAGAGCCGCTGGAAAGGTGGCTTATTGCTTTTCTGTTAAGCATTGATATTCCTCCTTAAAAACAAAATTTTCACCATAATAACACATGTACGGCTTGTGTGTCAAACCGGGAAACACAAACTGACTATAGTATCGCTGATACGCGCAACAATTTTACGTTTCGGCGCGTCATATAAGATATAATAATGAAAATCAAATACTACTTTGCTTTTATAGACAGACGCCGCCACTTGACAAGAAATGGCGTACTGTTATAATGATATTTCAGATTAACACCGGAGGTAACAGAAGTTGAAAAAAATTGTTTTTATTTTAGCCCTTATGGCTGCCGTAAATATGAATGCGGCCGCGAAAGATACAATAAAAATTGGTGTTTATGGAAATACGGCAAACGCGTCGGTGGATGCTGCTTATAAAGCGGCGGAAATATTGTGTGCGGAGATGACGCCGGCTGAAGGATTGTATGAATTTATGCCGGTTTTCTTTGATGAAACAGACACCGGAGCTGCGGATAAAATAAATTCAGACGCGGAGCTTGCGGCTGTGATAGGCTGTTTTTCCGCAAATGACGCGGAATTGGTGAATTCAATCAAAGAAATACCGCTTATTTCCATCTGCGAAGATTACGCTTCATTTACCGGAAAGGGAAATACCTACAGGATGACAGCTTCCAATACTGAAACCGCGGCAATAATGGCAAGGATAGCGCCGGCGCTTTTTGACCGTATGAAAGCCGCTGTTTTATATCAGTCGGGAAATGAAGAGTATGAAAAAATGGCGCAGGCATACGCTGACACTTCCAAAAGAAACAACGTGGATGCCACGTATATCAGGGCCTTTGAACCGGGGTATGATTTTACAAATGTAATTCAGAGGATAAGGGAAATAAAGGTTAAGACCATATACTTTATAGGTAATCAGGACGATGCCATTAACCTTTGTAAGCAGAGTTTTGAAAAAAATACAGGCTCGGTTTTTACCGGGCCGAATTTTATTTTTGACCGGAAGTTTATAAAAGAAACAAAAGAGGCTTCTGACGGCTGCGAGTTTGTGAATACCGCCAGAAACAGCCCGTACGGGATAAAGAAATTAAGGCCGTTTTTAACCGCGTATGAAAAAAAGTACGCAATAAAAGCCGATGTCAAACTGCCTCACGCGTATGACGCGATAAATATTATAGGGCTTGCGGCAAAGGCGGGGAAGTTTGGGCACCCCGATGTTAACGGATTTCTTAAAGCGGTATCATATGACGGCGCCACAGGCAAAGTGGCGTTTAAGGAATCCGGGGAGCGCAGATCTCCGGAGTTCTTTTTTCACGTGATAAGAAGAAAAGAGATGTTTTACATGAAGTTTGATTCGCAGATGAACGCGCGTTATGGGAAGGCCAGATAACAAGGAGACTAAATGGCAAAAAGGCTTGGGGACTTGCTTCTTGAAGAGAACCTTATCACAGAAGATCAGATAAAGCGGGCCCTTGAAGACCAGCAAAAATCAGGGGAGCCCCTGGGACGCATCCTTGTAAGGATGGGTTTTATAACCGAAGAAGCGTTGTATTATTTTCTTGCCATACAGTTTGGCGTTGAATATGTGGATCTTATAGGGCACGACACCCCCCCTGAACTTCTGAAAGTGATTTCAAAAGACACCGCTGAAAAATATTCCATCCTTCCATATGAAGAAAAAGGCAATAAAATTTATTTTGCCACATCCGAACCCGATGAACACCTTGTGACCAAAATAAGGGAGCGTTCCGCGATACCGCTGGAAAAAGAAATTAAATTTGTTATTACAAGTGAAAGCGCCATTAAGTCCTGCCTTGCGCTGGTTTATGGGGTGACGCCAAAGTCTGATATGGACGAAGGGCTTCAGTCAATGTTCAAGGATGAAGCCGGCGTTCCTGAAGAAGAAATGTCAGGCAAGGACGACCCGTCGGTAACCGAAGAATCCGCGCCTGTTATAAAACTTGTAAACGCGATTATCAGCGAAGCTGTAAAGATAAAAGCTTCCGACATACACATTAATCCCACGGCAAAGGGTACGGTTATAAGGTACAGGCAGGACGGCGTACTGCAGAAACAGCCCACACCGCCGAATCATTACAAGAACGCCATTGTGTCCAGAATAAAAGTTATGGCCAGGCTTGATATCATGGAAAAAAGGGCCGCGCAGGACGGCAGGATAAAAATAAAAGTTCAGAACAAAATTATTGACCTTCGTGTCGCGGTACTGCCATCCATACACGGTGAAAACGTGGTAATGCGTATTTTAGACCAGCAGAACCTTATGCTTGACCTTACAAAGCTGGGGTTCGAACAGCAGGAACTTGACGTTTATCAGGAATCCATAACGCTTCCATACGGCCTTATACTTCACACGGGGCCTACCGGTTCCGGAAAAACCACAACGCTTTACTCCGCTTTATCCACTGTTAATGACATAAAAAAGAATATCATCACCCTTGAAGACCCGGTTGAATATCAGCTGCCCGGTATCATACAGGTGCAGATGAACAGCGAAATAGGGCTTACTTTTGCCGCGGCATTAAAGTCGTGCTTAAGGCAGGACCCGAACATAATGATGGTCGGTGAAATCCGCGACGGAGAAACTGCGGGCATTGCCATAAGCGCCGCGCTGACGGGCCATCTTTTATTTTCCACGCTTCACACAAATGATTCGCCTTCCACCATTATGAGGCTTATTGATATGGGCATTGACCGCATTTATGTGGGGTCTGCGCTAAAAATGGTTGTGGCACAGAGGCTGATGAGAAGGATATGCGCAAACTGCAAAAAAGAATATTCACCCACTGACGATGAACTTCAGAGGATACTGATAAAAAGGCAGGAAGTGGAAGGTATTACACTTTATAAAGGCGAAGGCTGCCCCAAGTGCAATGGCTCGGGATATAAAGGCAGGGTGGCTATTTATGAAATAATGGGAATGACAGGCGCGCTTGCGGATCTTATATACTCCGGCGCTGATTTAAATGCCCTTACAGCGCAGGCGCAGAAAGACGGCATGAGGACGTTAAGGCAGGTTGCGCTTGAAAAATGGAAAAACGGTATTACATCAATTGAAGAAGTAATAATGGCAACTTCAGCGGATTAAGCACAATAAAATTTTTAGGAGCCGGCATTGTACGAAGCTAAAAAGCTTGGACAGATTCTTTTAGAAGAGGGAATGGTAACGGAAGAACAGCTTGAAAAAGCCGTTGAAGAACAGTCAAAGACAAGCGATTCGCTTGGGTTTATCCTTGTCAAACTGGGCTTTATCACGGAAGACGTGCTGTATCACTTTCTTGCCATGCAGTTTGGCGTAAAGTTTGTGGATGTAAGCGCCATACATATAGAAGAAGAAGTAATAAAAGTCATGACGCCTGACATAGCCAGAAAATATAAACTGCTCCCCATTGAAAAAAAGCCGGGCAAGATAATATTTGCCACGGCAAACCCCATGGATCCGTCTTTGACCATGAATTTAAAATATGATATTAAGGGCGGCCAGGAACTTGAACTTAGTTTTGTGGTGACCACGCAGTCCTCGCTTAATGATGCCATTGATAAGTATTATCCTATAGGCAATGCCCTTGATGAAACAATGAAAGAACTTGAATTTTCATCTGAAAATATGGAAATTGAATTTCTTGAGGATAAAAAACCAAAAGATGAAGATGGCGAAGAAGGCGACATTGAAGGCAATGACAGCCCTGTTGTAAAATACGTAAACTATATAATAGAAGACGCGGTAAACAAAAAAGCGTCGGACATACACATTAACCCCTATGAAAAAAAGATAGTGCTTAGGTTCAGGATAGACGGCGCGCTTGTGGAAATGCCTCCGCCAAAAGTGCAGTTTAAAAGGGCGCTGACGTCCAGGCTTAAACTTATGGCAGGGTTGAATATCATAGAAAAAAGGCTTCCGCAGGACGGCAGGATAGCATACAAAATACCGGGCGGGACAAAGTCAATTGACCTTCGTGTTGCCACGCTTCCGTGCCTGTGGGGGGAAAATATAGTCATGAGGCTTCTGTATTCGGAAGCGCAGAACCTTGACCTTACAAAACTTGGCCTGTCAGAAAAACAGTTTTCCGGCATAGAAAAAGGACTTGATGCGCCTTATGGCATGATACTTATAACGGGCCCCACGGGTTCCGGAAAATCCACAACGCTGTATTCGATGATATCGCATATCAATGACCCGCACATGAACATAATGACAGCGGAAGATCCGGTGGAATACAGGCTTCCGCACATTATACAGGTGCAGGTAAATCCCGTGGCAGGTCTTACTTTTGCCAACGTGTTAAGGTCGTTTTTAAGGCAGGACCCTGATATAATACTTGTCGGTGAAATTCGTGATAACGAGACTGCGTCCACTTCTGTAAAGGCCGCGTTAACGGGCCATCTTGTATTGTCAACATTACATACAAATGACGCGCCGGCCACAATTACAAGGTTAATTGACATGAATATTGACCCGATATATGTAGGTTCATCGGTGGTCACTGTTCTGGCGCAGAAACTGGTCAGAAAGGTGTGCGAAAACTGCAAGGAACCGATTAAGGAAATTGACCTGGTAAAAGCAAAAAGAAGCGGAATTCCGCCGGAAATACTTGAAGGCGGCACTTTCTTTGAAGGCAAAGGGTGCCCTGTGTGCCATTATACAGGATACAAAGGCAGGATGGCCGCTTATGAAGTAATGCCCGTGAACATGGGCATTAGGGAAATTATCTTCAAGAAAGGCACATTGAACGACCTGAAAAGGGAAGCGTGGGACCAGGGTATGTTTACCATAAGGGAATCCGCTATAAGGCTTATGAAAGAAGGCAGAACCACCCTTGAAGAAGTTATTGCGGAAACACTTCAGGACAAACCGTTAAAAGATTACATAGGAAAAATAAAAATATAAGGAGAATTAAGATGACAGAGGAAGAACTTTTAAAAAAGGCAAAGGATTTTTTTGCCGCGGGCAGGTTTGATTTAAAGAAGGAAAAGATAACAGGGGTAATTGTGCCGGGAAGCATAGGCATCCTTGGTGAAACCAACGAATTTAACAGGGGAAAAGTCCTGTCAGGAAACCTTGATAAAAGCGCTATAATGATGGCGCAGAGAAGAAGGGAAAATGACAGAAGCGTCAACATGTACTCCAAGAAGTATGATGAAAATATAAGGGTGATGCTGAATGACGCGCAGTCCAAGCAGGATAATGGCTGGGCAAATTATATTTCAAGCACGCTGTTCATGCTTGAAAGCATGTCAAAAAGGGTGCCGGGAATGAATCTGTATATAGATAATGATATTCCGGATACTTTTCAGTCAAACCATATGGAAGCGCTTGAAACCGGGGCGGCTGTTATTGCCGGAAAACTTTCCGACTGGCAGATGTCCGCGCTGGAAATAGCGGAAATATGCGCGCAGGGCGAAGTGAATTACATGGGCAGGGACAAAAACACGGTTAAGTTTATCCCGTCCATCGGAGGAAGGCCGGGGCATCTGACATATTTTGATATTAAGGCGGGTTCTGTTGAAACACTGCCTTTTGGAATAAAAGGGCATCTGTTTATGGTGCTAAGTTCCGGCGTAAAGAAAAAGACAATTGAGGCAAAGAAGAAACAGATTCTGGCGGAAGTGGCAGAATCCATAGAAATAATGAGGAAAAACGGCGCGCGCATTGACACACTTGACGAAATAACCGCGGAACAGTTTGATGATTACAGAAGCAAGCTTTCCATAATCCAGAGAAAACGCTGCGCTTATTTCATCGCGGAAAATGACAGGGTGGCAGAGGCAAAAAAAGCGATACTTGCGGGAAATTCACTTGCGCTTATTGACATTATGAATGAATCCCATAAGAACATGAAGGCAAGGCTTGAAATAGTGGAGGAAGAAAGCGAAATTCTTCTGGATATGCTGGCAGACACGGACGGCGTAAAAGCGGTCAGGATGATGAACCTTGGCACTGACGGAAGCATCCTTGCGGTTGTTGACGCGGAAAAAAGAAAGGTATTTGAAAGCAGGCTTAAGAAAAGTTTCCTTTCAAGGACAGGGCTGCCGCTTACTATAGAGACTTCTGCCCTGACAAATGAAATGAGGGCATTTGATATCCCGGAAACGGTCTTTATAAAGTGAAGATAGGTTTTATCACATATGGCTGTAAGGTAAACCAGTACGATACCGAGAGGATAAAAAAGGAACTGCTGGCAGCAGGAAACGAAGAAAGCCCGGATCCGGATGTTTATATTGTAAATACCTGCACGGTTACGGATAAGATAGACCGCGACACGGCAAGGCAGTTAAGAAAATTAAAAGCGGCGGGAAAGAAGATACTTCTTACCGGCTGCATTGCCGCAAGGCAGTGCCCTGAAGAAATTGCAGCCAGTGTGGACTGGTTTGTGCCTAACAGTTCCAAATATGACATGGCGCTTTACCCGGAAGAATTAAAAACTGCCGGCGCTAAAGCGCCGTCTTTTTTTATTGAAACATTTTCCGAAAAAAACAAGGCGTTTGTTAAAGTGGAAGACGGCTGCGACAGATTCTGCGCGTACTGCGAAATTCCGTATGTTCGGGGCGGTAAACCCGTAAGCAGGGATGAAGGGCAGATTATAAATGAAATTAAGGCGCTGTCAAAAAGCGGCTATAGGGAAATAATTCTGACAGGTATTAATTTAGGAAGGTACGGAGCGGACAAAAATGAAGCCGGCGCATTGTGCGGCCTGCTGGAAAAAATAAGAAGCCTTAAATTACCCCTGCGAATACGTTTAAGTTCCATAGGCCCGCTGGAGCTTGGTGATGATATAATAAAATTTGCCGCGGCAAGCGGCAATTTTTTATGCCGCCATTTTCATATGTCAATGCAGAGCGGATGCGACAGGATATTAAAGGCAATGAACAGGCGGTATGACACGGCGTTTTACCGCGGACAAGTTGATAAAATACTTACGGCAATGCCGGATGCCGGCATTACCACGGATATTATCGCGGGTTTCCCGGGGGAAACAGATGCAGATCACGCTGAAACGGCAGCTTTTTTAAAGTCAATGCCCTTTACCAGGGTGCACGTGTTTCCTTATTCTGACAGGCCTGACACGCAGGCTTTTAAAATGCCCGGAAAAGTAAGCGATGAAATTAAAAAGAAAAGGGCAAAGGAACTGTCATTGATAGCCGCGCAAAAAGAAGCTGCATTCGCGGAATCATATATAGGCAAAGTGCTGGAGCTGCTTGTGGAATCAGGGGATAAAGGCGGATTTTATTTTGGGTATACAGATAATTATATAAGGGTAAAAGTGGAAGGCGCAAAAGAGTATGTTAATGAGATTGTAAAAGTAAAAATAATATCCGCCCAAAACGGTATCGCGTGCGGGGAGATTATCGGCAAATAGAGGGAGGTAATAATGCAGGACTGCATATTTTGTAAAATAGCAAAGAAAGAGATTAAATCAGAAGTGGTTTATGAAGATGACACGGTGCTTGCATTCAGGGACTTAAACCCGCAGGCGCCGCTTCACGTGCTTGTAGTCCCTAAAAAACACATTGCCACCATAAATGACATAGAAGAAAAAGATGAAGCGCTTGTGGGGCATATGCTGTATATCGCGGGAAAGATTGCAAAACAGGAAAAGACGGCGGATAACGGCTACAGGGCTGTTTTTAATGTTAATAAGGACGCGGGGCAGACTGTTTTTCATCTGCACCTTCACGTGCTTGGCGGAAGGGTATTTGGCTGGCCGCCGGGATAGATAAACGCAGTTTAAATAAAAATTGCAGGAGGAAAAATTAAATGGCACACGAAATAGACTACCAGATTTTTGGCGATGATATGCAGTTTGTGGAAGTGGAGCTTGACCCAAAGGAAGCTGTTATTTCAGAAGCCGGCGCCATGATGTATATGAAGGAAGGCATGAAGATGGAAGCGGTTTTTTCCGAAAAAGAAGGCGGGGTAGTGGACAAACTGTTTAAAGTGGGTAAACGTATGCTTACCGGAGAATCCATGTTTCTGGTGGAATACAAAAATGAAAGTTTAAAAAAATCCCGCGTGGCATTTGCCGCGCCGTATCCCGGGAAAATAATTCCGGTGGATTTAAAACTGTTCGGCACGCTTTTATGCCAGAAAGATTCGTTTTTATGCGCGGCAAAAGGCGCTGACATTGATATCGCGTTTACCAAAAAATTCGGCGCCGGCCTGTTTGGCGGCGAAGGTTTTATACTTCAGAAAATATCCGGGGACGGTCTTGTATTTATTCACGCCGGCGGTACTGTGCATGAAATGGAACTTGAAAAAGGCGAAAAGTTAAGGGTGGACACAGGGTGCCTTGTGGCGTTTGAAGAGAACGTGGAATATAATATTGAATTCAACGCGGATTTAAAAACCGCGCTGTTCGGCGGCGAAGGCCTTTTCTTTGTTAATCTGACCGGGCCGGGCAAGGTATTTTTACAGTCGCTTCCTTTTTCAAGGCTGGCTGACAGGATATACAAGGCAATGCCGCAGACAGGCGGTTCACGCGGAGAAGGCTCTATTTTAGGCGGGCTTGGCAGAATCCTTGACGGGGATAATAAATTCTAAAATAAAAGGATAATTATAATGATTGAAAGTATTGCAAAATGCCCGGTTTTTGGAAAGTGCGGCGGATGCTCGCACCAGGATATGAAATACGAAATACAGATGGAAACCAAGAAAAGGGAAGTGCTGGATATTTTAAATGCCAATCACCTGCCCGCGCCCGAAGACACGCCGGTGTATTTTAAATCCGGCTATGGCTACAGAAACAGGATGGATTTCTGCATTTCGCCTGACGGGCCGGCTTTAAGGCGGCGCGGGAAATTTTATAGTATGGTAAATTTCAGTGAATGCGCCATTTCAAACCCGGGGCTTAATTCGGCGCTGGCTATGGTTATAGAGTGGTTTAATAAAAATAAAGAAAAGATTGATGTGTTTAATACCAAATCAAGAAAAGGCACTTTAAGGTATTCCACAACAAGAAGCGCCCTTTATCTTAAGGATTCATCCGTGACCTTCATATTAAACTCTGACAGCGATAAAAAAGAGGAACACATAGAGCTTATAAAACAGTTTGCGGCCGAATATGACGTTCCCAATGTGCTTGTGGGTTACTGCAAGTTTAACAGTGATCAGAGTGTTGATGAAAACGCCGTGGTTATCAAAGGCTCCGCTATCCTTGCCGAGAACCTTTGCGGCAGAAAGTATTATTACCACTCCCAGGGTTTTTTCCAGAATAACCCGGCTGTTACCTGTGACATGATGCAGTACTGCGCTTTTGAGGCGGGCGAAGGCTATGACACGCTTACGGATTTGTTTGGCGGCGTTGGGACTTTTGGAGTCTTTATGCATGACAAAGCAAAGGAAGTTTTAATTATAGATAACAGCGTAAGCGGCATAGAGTGCGCGGTAAAAAATATTACCGAAAATAAAACTCCTAATGCCGCGGCATATTGCTGTGATGCCATGAATCTTGACTCTTTCGCGCCGCGTTATACCGGCAAAAGAAACATTTTTGTACTTGACCCGCCAAGGGCGGGGCTGCACAAGAATACGGTTAAATTTATAAATAAAGTACTTCCGGAAAAGATGATATACGTATCCTGTAACCCCAAACAGCTGGCGCAGGACCTTGTGGCGTTAAAGGACACGTATGAAATGAAAAAGCTTGCCATATTTGATATGTTCCCACAGACAAGGCACATTGAAAGCATCGCGGTTTTGGTTAGAATTTAAATTTTTATAATGTAGAGACGCACCATGGTGCGTCTCGTTTTTAAAGTTGTTTTGAATTATGTGGTATAAAAACGAGGCGCAATGTATTGCGCCTCTACGATAGAATACAAATTCGTTGCAGAACTGTTTACTAAGCATCTAACCAGCCAAGCATTTAAGCGTCAAAAATTACCTCTTTAAAGACCCTAAAACTCCCCTTATCAATGTCCTTCCAAGTTCGCGGCCTATTGATGTGACTGCGGAACTTGCTGCTTTTTCAAAGAAAGTTTTTTCTTTTTTAGGTACGCGTTTAGCGGCTTTATACGCTTCTTTTTCCTGTTTTTCAAGTTCTTTCTGTTTTGCCAGGATTTCCTGTTGTGCCAGCGCGGCGGACTGTTCCTGTTTAATTTTGGATGTCAGCATTTCATATGCGGATTCTCTGTCCACCTGGCGTTCATATTTTCCGGCGATGTTAGAAGAGGCAATCACCTTTGCGCGTGCAGTGTCATCTATCGCGCCAAACAAACTCTGCGGCGGTAATATCATAGCTCGTTCCACAATTCCCGGTTTTCCATCCGCGTCAAGGCATGATACAAGGGCCTCCCCTGTGGCAAGTTCTGTTATGGCTGTCTGGGTGTCAAATTTTGGGTTGGCCCTGAAAGTCTGCGCCGCTGCTTTTACGGCTTTCTGGTCCGCTGGCGTAAAAGCGCGCAGGGCGTGCTGTACACGGTTGCCAAGCTGGCCTAATACATTCTGCGGCAGGTCAGCCGGATTCTGGGTAATAAAGTAAACGCCCACGGCTTTGGAACGGATAAGCCTTACCACCTGTTCAATTTTATCAAGCAGTACTTTTGGGGCGCCGTCAAAAAGCAGGTGCGCTTCATCAAAAAAGAAAACCATTTTAGGTTTGTCCAGGTCGCCTGCTTCGGGAAGAATTTCAAAAAGTTCGGAAAGCATCCACAGAAGGAAAGTGGAATAAAGGGCGGGGGTCTGATAAAGTTTTGCGCTGTGAAGGATATTAATGTAGCCGCGGCCGTTGGCTCCGGTCTGTATCCAGTCAAAAATATCAAGCGCGGGCTCGCCGAAGAAATTTGCTCCGCCCTGGTCTTCAAGGGTTAAAAGGTTTCTTAAAATCGCGCCGGCGCTCTGCGCGGAGATATTTCCGTATTCAAGTGTGAATTCTTTAGCGTGGTCGCCCACGTACTGTATCATGGCGCGAAGGTCTTTTAAGTCTAAAAGAAGCATGCCCCTGTCATCCGCAATACGGAACACAATACTTAACACGCCTGACTGGGTATCGTTTAAGCCCAGCATTCTTGAAAGAAGAATTGCGCCCATGTCAGAAATTGTGGTGCGCACGGGATGGCCGGCTTCGCCGAACAGGTCCCAGAACTTTACCGGATATGACGCGTATTCAAAACCGTCAATTTTAAGTTTTTTTATTCTCTCTTCAACTTTTGGGTTTTCTGTGCCTTTTATGGCAAGGCCTGCAAGGTCGCCTTTGATATCCGCTAAAAATACCGGCACTCCCATATCGCTGAATGATTCCGCCATTACTTTTAAGGTGATTGTTTTACCCGTGCCTGTGGCGCCGGCTATAAGCCCGTGCCTGTTGGCCATTTTTGGAAGAAGATAAACGGGAGCGCCGCCTTTGGCAACCCATATTTTGTCTTTTTGAAACATATAAAACCCTCCTTATAAGTATTTATATTAAAGTCAAAATTCATTATATAGTCACTACAGGCAAAAGTCAAAATATATCCATAAAATGGCCATTGTAATACATATTGCTGATTAGTTTGGATAAATTCCCGCAATAAGGTATAATGTCAAAAAATTAAATATAAGGAGAGTAAATGCGGACAGAAAATAATAACAGGCTGTTTATCATGTTTGTTTTTATTCTCTCCGGCATGTATATTTATTCGTTCAATAACAGTGCTGCGACATTTATTCTGACAGCAGTTTCTTCGGCTTTAATGGCGTATTATTTTATTAAATCTGAAACCCCGGAAGAGCAAAATGTGGCGGATGTGATGGTAAGAACTATGCTGTTTTATTCTTTAGCTGTATTTGTTGTGCATTTTATTAATATAACCGTCTATCCGGGTGATTTTATAGCTGATGAAAGAAATGAAATTGTGGAAGCGTATAACAGGCTGCAGGGGGAAAAGGGGCTGTTTTCATATTCTAAAAGATTTGGCGCTTCCTTATTATATACCAGTACCGCGGTTGTAATGTTATTTTTGGCTGTTTTTAAGGAAAATCTTGATATGTTAAGGCTTATTCCTGCCGGTATTACCGGCTGTACTGCTGTCATTGTATATCTGATGGGTAATGAAATTAAAGATAAAAAAACCGGTATTGCGTTTCTATTTGCATATGCTGTTTCCGGCTGGTCGTTTTATCTTGCAAGGATGAGGCTGGAACATGTTTTTGTTCCGTTTTTTGTATTTTTAGTGTTATTGTTTTTCTTCAAAATGGTAAAAAAACCTTCTTTGTTAAAACTATCAGCGGTTTGCGCAGCCTGTTTTTTTGGTATTTTTACTTATGCGTCTTTTGTATTGATGCTGCCTTTGTTTATGTATATGTTTTTTGAATATAGAAAAGAGGCAGGAACCAAAATTACAGCAGCGGGTATTACTTCAATGGCGGTTATTGGGGCTATTTTTCTGGCAATAAATCTGATTAACGGAGAAACAATACAATGGGCGGCAGCGCAGACTGTTGTAGGCGCTGCTGAAGCTAAAACCGGATTACTGCAGAGATTTGTGAATGTTTTTGAACTGTTTGTAAAACCTGTCAGTACATCCAATGCGTTCATAAAAAACAGTCCTATACTGTCATTTCCGGAATTGATTCTGCTGGCATCAGGGCTAGTGCTGATGATATCAAAGTTTAAAGACAGGCTGAACAGGGTAATGCTGGCCGGTTTCTTTATCGCGGTCTTAACAGTAATTTCAGGCAAGTCAATAGACCACCACTGGAGGCACATACTTGTCCTGCCGTTTATTATTATTATTTCCGGTACGTTTATAGAGTATGCCATGAATAAAAAAGGATTTTATTTAATTGTTCTTGTTTCTATACTGGCGGGAATAAATACGGGCTTCTTTTATTTTACAGGATACGGTATTCAGAATAATAATCCCGCGGTTTATAAGGAAATATCCGCAAAAATAAATTTATTAAGCGGCGGCAAAGATTGCGTGGTGCTTCATGAACCGTTCCCGTATGGGCAATATACGGTTTATTTAAGGACAAAAAGTGCGTATCAAAAAAGGCTTAAAAACGGAAAGGTTTTTATCATCATACCCGCTTTGTGGAAAAAACAGACGGATAAATTATTTCCGGGAAGCAAAGTATATTATTTTTATGACACAAAAGCTCCGGCAACCAGAGTTATTGCCCTTGTAGAGTATCAGCCTGAAACTCCTGAAGAATACAGTGAGTTTATATCTGTAAAAAAACAGCTTGCTAAAGCTGTAATGCACATGTGGGATCTTAATTACGACAAGGTTTTGAACATACAACCATCTGAATCCACAAGCCCGGCGGTAAGTTTCATGAATGCTGTAATGTATGTTAAGGCTGCGGAAGCAAATTTTGTGCTTAACAAAAAATAAACAACAAAATGTAAGTTAAAAGATAAGGGCTGATTTTTAAGGTTAGTGACTGCGGATATTTGACAAATTCAAATATTATCCATACAATGGTGGAATAATAAAATTTATGGAGGCAATAAATATGGGACTGTTGAATAACTGGAAGACTGTGCTGGAAACAGGAAATATGCCCAAGGGCGCGAAGATGGATTTTATAAGCAAGTGGCTTATTCTCACACGGGCGGAAGTTTTTTCAATGACCATAACATCGGCGCTTGTGGGCGCGATAATCGCGGCGTATGACGGCAAAATAAACTGGCTGTATCTTGTGATAGTGGTCTTAACACTGTGCCTGGCGCACGCTTCAAACAACCTGATCAATGATTATTTTGACTACAAGCAGGGGGTTGATACCGCGGATTATCCAAGGACGCAGTACGCGCCTCATCCAATCATATCCGGGTTAATTACCGAAAAACAGCTTATTATTACAGTGCTGATTTTTAGTTTTATTGAATTTTTAGCGGCGGTATACCTGTTTATTAATGTAGGGTGGCAGGCAATGGCTTTTGCGGCCGCGGGATTTCTTATCAGCGTTTTTTATGTGGCGCCGCCGCTTAAACTTAAATACAGGGGGCTGGGAGAGTTTGCGATATTTTTAATATGGGGGCCGCTGATAACAGTTGGAACATATTTTGTAATGACCGGGCAGATGCCTGTAAAAGTGTGGCTGGCTTCAATTCCTTACGGCCTTGTGGTAATGAACGTGTTGTTGGGGAAACATCTGGATAAATTTGAAGCGGATGCTAAAAAAGGGGTAAAGACACTTCCCGTGGTGCTGGGTTGGAAAAACGCGCTTACGTTTACAAGGATTAATTCCGCTATGTTTTATGTAACGGTTGTTATACTGGTATTTTTTAAAATTATCCCGCCGTTGACGCTTATCTGCTTTTTTTCTATCGGCAGGTTTAAAAAGTTTCTGGATATCCTTGCCACAAAAAAACCGGAAGCAAAACCGGAAGGGTATATTGACCTTTGGCCGCTTTGGTACGTGGTGTGGGCATTCTGGTTTAATAAACTTGCAGGCGGGCTTTTTATAACGGGTATGCTTTTAGGGCTTATCCCGTTTTTAAGGTTCTAAATATCAACGCTTCTGTAATCAACAATAAACGGCTCTTTAAAGTTGGAAACAGATATTCCCAGCAGCCGCACTTTTACTTTTATAATATCGGTTTTATCCAGCAGTGATACAGCCACAGACAGTATTTCTTCGGGATTATTTGTAAAATTTTCCAGTGTGTGTGACCGTGTAATAGACCTGAAATCGTGGTATTTTAATTTAAGGGTGACTGTTTTTGCAAGTATCTTATTTTCCGCCGCGTAACCGCATATATCGTCAGCGCATTCTTTCAGGGTGTTTTTTATAATTTCAGGGTCATTGGTGTCTTCCCGCAGGGTAATTTCACGGCCCACTGATTTTCTTTCCCAGTTAGTCTCCACCGGCCTGTCATCTTCGGCGCGGCACAGGTGGTAAAAGAATTCGCCTGACCCGCCAAAATGCGTTTCAAGAAATTCCAGGGTCTTTTCCCTTAAATCTTTGCCGTTTTTTATGCCCAAAGACAGCATCTTTTTTTCTGTCACTTTGCCCACGCCGTAAAAATTTCCTATGGGAAGTTTATCTATAAATTTGATTGCTTTAGACGGCGGCACCACTGTAAGGCCGCCGGGTTTTCTGTAATCAGACGCGGCTTTGGCAAGAAACTTACAGAAAGAAACGCCCGCGGACGCGGAAAGCCCGGTATTAATTTTTATTTTCTCTTTTATCACTTTTGCTATTTCTGTGGCTGTTGCCATGTTTTTTTTATTAACGGTCACATCAAGAAATGCCTCGTCCAGCGAAAGGGGTTCCACAATGTCCGTGTATTCGTGGAATATTTCATTTATCTGCCGTGAAGCTTTTTGGTACTTTTCAAAATTCGGCCGTATTATTACCGCCTGTGGGCACAGTTTTGCGGCGTGTGCCATGGCCATGGCGGAATGTATTCCGAATTTTCTTGCTTCATAAGACGCCGCGCACACCACGCCGCGTTCTTGGGGAAGGCCGCCCACAATAACGGGCCTGCCTTTTAATGACGGGTTATCCCTTTGTTCCACTGACGCGTAAAATGCATCCATATCCACGTGGATTATCTTTCTTATCGGAATGCTCATTTTTTATGGGAGTTATAAAAGTTATACATCTCTTCGAATGCCTTGCCTTTGAAAATATCAACATCGCTGTGTTTTGTATTTTCAAGGCGGATAAAGTATTTCTCTTTGCTTCCGGCGCTGTTAAAAAGTTTTTCCCCGATGCGGATGGGGAAGCAGTCATCCTGCTCGCCGTGTATTATCATAAGGGGGGAGGTGAATTTTTTAATATTGTCAATGGGCTGGTCAGGTTTTGTTACAAGCTCATCTGACGCTTTAAGTTTTATGATGTCTTTAAAGGGCCATATAAGGCCTTCTGTCATTAAAGGCACCGCTTCTTTCGCGCTTGTAAAAGGCGCTTCCATTACAATTCCCGCGGGTTTTCTCTGCGCGCATGCAGCGGTGCAGGGAACGGTTCCAAGCGACTGGCTGAAAATAAAAAGTTTGTTTATTTTATCCTTGAATTTTTCTGCCGTGTAATCATAAATGGCAAGGCCGTCTGACGGCAGGTTATCAAAGGAAAGTTTGCCTCCGCTTTTTCCGTAACCGCGGTAGTCAAAACAGACCACGTTAAACTTGTGCGCTGAAGCCATAAAAAGCAGCCTTTTGGAGGCTTCTTTAATGCTTTCCATATTGCCGTAAAAATAAATAAGATAATCTTTTGATTCGGGGTTTGAAATGTTAATGCCTGACAAAGTTGTGCCGTCTGCGGTTTGAAAACTTATTTCTTCAATTGTAAGCCCTTTTAATTCGCCGGCCGGCAGGTCGCTGTACTGTTCGGGGAAGAAGAACCAGTGTTCTGAAAGGGTAACGCAGGAAGTTAAAAGCAGGAAAGCTAAAGCGGCAAAGGCAAGAAAATATGTTTTTTGTTTCATAGGTGCTCCCGATAATTTTGGTGTGCCCGGAGGGGATCGAACCCCCGACCCGCAGCTTAGAAGGCTGCTGCTCTATCCAACTGAGCTACGGGCACACTTAAATATGTGCCAAAAACCAAAGAATTAAATGGTCGGGGCGACTGGATTCGAACCAGCGACCCCCTGCTCCCAAGGCAGGTGCGCTAGCCAGCTGCGCTACGCCCCGACTATTCATCTATTAAACTATCATATTTGGAGGTAGTGTACCAGGCGATTATCATGAAGAAAAAAACCTCATTAATCGCCAGGTGCTACGCCCCGACTATTCAACTATTTAATTATTATACCAGGTAGGAAGTGCCTGATATTTTCATAATTATTACTGTTTAAACCGTGATGAAAAATATAACAAAATAGCGGTTAACCGTCAACCTATATTAATTTTGTTCTTAAATATAGCGTGTGATAGAGTGTTTGTGTTATACTTTGAAAATAATATTTCAGCTCAGTTATAGAAGGCTATGGAAGACTCTCTTCCATGCAGCAGTAATATTTGCGCCCGTAGCTCAGTGGATTAGAGCATTGGCCTCCGAAGCCATGTGCGTTGGTTCGATTCCAACCGGGCGCACCAACCTTAAAGTCACTAATTAAATTTCTCCTGTCCCTTGCTTTTCGTAATATGGCGGATATACTTGTATACATAAGGGATAAAAATATTAAAAAAATAAGGATATAATCATGCCATATGCGAATGTGACTATGCTTGAAACTGACCAGAAAGTAAGGATAGCAGTCACATCGCCCGACAAACCAAAAATACCTGGAATACTTGAAGAAGAATGGACATTGATGCTTAATGATGCCGCGGCAAGGCTTAAAGTTTCCACGGCGCTTATAACAAAGGTGGGCCATAAAGATATAGAGATATTCGCGAAAAATACAAATAAAAATAATCCGTTTGAATTAAAAGGCAAAGCGCCTCTTGGTTCCGGGCTGTACTGCGAAACTGTCCTTGCCAGAAACAAAGAGTTAAGCGTGATTGACGCGGGCAGGCATCCGCAGTGGAAATTGAATCCTGGAATGAAATACAGCATGATATCGTATTACGGGCTGCCGATTAAATGGCCTGACGGGGAATTTTTTGGGACAGTATGCGTGCTTGAAAAAAAACCTGTTTATTTTTCTTCTGAATTAAAAAGGATTATTGGGGAATACCGGATTGAAATTGAAAAAAATCTTGCCTGCCTGCTGGATGATTTGACCGGAAGATAAAAACTATCTGTACTTGGACTTTTTGCCCCTGTTTTTCATACGGCTGCTGGAAAAAACCAGGTTTGAAGCTGAAGATGACGCGCTGAATTTTTCCGTATTAACCGTGGGATGAGTGGAAAGCGGGATTACAGAGCGTATAATTTTTTCAATCCCTCTTACATCGCTGCCCTGGTCAGGCGTGGCAAGCGATATGGCATGGCCCTTACGTCCGGCCCTTCCTGTACGGCCTATGCGGTGAACGTAATTGCTTGGGTCGTCCGGCAGGTCATAGTTAATAACCAGTTCAATTCCGGTTACGTCAATTCCGCGCGCGGCAATGTCAGTTGCTACAAGGACGCGGTAACGGCCCGATTTAAAACCGTCAAGGGCGTCTTTACGCTGCCCCATGGAACGGTCTGAATGTATTTCCGCGGCGCCGACGCCGGCATTCTTTAATCCGCGGGCGACTTTTGTAGCGCCCCTTTTTGTGCGGGTGAAAAGAAGGACAGAACCGGTGTACTGTTTCAATATTTCATTAAGGATTGTAAGTTTAAGTTCGGCGCGCACCACAAAGATTTCCTGTGATACAAGTTCAGCCGTGGTGCCCTGCGGGGCAAGCTCCGTGCGTACTGGCAGTTTCATGTTGGTGGAAGCTATTTTAACAATATCCGTAGGCATAGTGGCGGAGAAAAGCATGGTCTGCCTTTCTTTGGGTACTTCTTTAAGAATCCTGTTTATCTGGGGCATGAATCCCATATCAAGCATGCGGTCGGCTTCGTCCAGCACAAGTATGCGGACGTCATTAAGTTTAATCTGTTTCTGCTGCATGTGGTCAAGCAGCCTTCCGGGCGTGGCTATGATAATACGCGGGCCCGCTTTTAAGCTTTGTATCTGGTGGTACATAGACTGCCCGCCGATTAAGACTGCAGTTTTCATTTTGAAAGGGGGTGTAAGTTTAATCATGGTCTCGTTGACCTGAATGGCAAGTTCCCTTGTGGGGACAACTATAAGCCCGCGGCCTTCTGCCTGGGCAAGCCTTTGAACCATAGGGATGCCAAAAGCAAGCGTTTTTCCGGTGCCTGTCTGGGCAATTCCTATTATGTCCTTGCCTTCAACGCCTATTGGAATACCTTTTTGCTGTATAGGCGTGGGTACCGTAAACTTTAACTTTGCCAGAATGTCAAGAATGCCGGGCGCAATGCCTAGTCCTGTAAAACCTTCATTTTCATTTATCATGTTTATATTGTATCATTAATAGGTAAGGATTACCAATTATATTAATAAGGAGAGTATTGCATATGGATATTTCAAAATATTTTAAAGCGCATGAAGTCGCGGTAAAAGAGGCGCTGTTAAAAGAAGATGATAAATATAACTGGCAGCAGCTGCTTGAACTGCACGCGGAAAAAACCGCGCAGATACAGCGCGAAAGATTAATTCATCTTATGGTGACGCTTGCTTTCGGCATAGCCCTTTTTGTATGTGTGGCAGCCGCGTCATTTAAACCTGATGTATGGCTGTTTGCGGCAATATTTTTGCTTCTTGTACTGCTGGTTCCGTATGTGGGGCATTACTTTTTTCTGGAGAATACAACCCAGCGCTGGTACGCGTTAGGGGATAAAATAAGGGAGAAGATAAAGTAACAGAATTAAAAGGCTTGAAATGAACGGTATATTTTGGTATAAACAATATACTTTGTTTTAATTGTTTTTTGTTGTTTTATAGGTGGTAGGTGTAGTTCAGTTGGTTAGAACGCCAGGATGTGGCCCTGGAGGTCGCGGGTTCGAATCCCGTCACTTACCCCAAAATTTTGCATCGCAAAATTTTGCGAGCAATCGAGCATCCGATATTCGAACATTCGAATATCATAAGCCCGATTGCGGTCGAATGCTCGAATGTTCGATAAAGTATAGAAGGCGCTCCTAGATTAGAAAGCGAGTCGAACGCTGACTGAATGTCAGAAGAGCGTTTAGCGGAAGTGAAGCTAATCTCGTCACCCACCCCAAGAATAATGGAGTTGTGAAATTGAATAAAACACTATCATCCACATCCTTATTGCAAAAAATAATATTAATGTGTTTATTTGTTTTTTTTATATCTGGATGCGCTCGAATAACTACTGAAACTTCCGCGATTAAAATAGCGCAAAAAAAACTTGAAGATGTAAAAGGGAATGTTTTTAAAGGTGCGTGTAAGAATTACAGTTTAATAAAAGCACAGTATGATAATGATGCGAAAATTTGGCTCGTAAGCTATAAATGTAAAGATGACACAAATAAAGAAATAGTAATTCTCATTCATGCTTTGGATGGATATACCGAAGTGTCATTTAAAGACTGGGGTTTGGAATAGTAATATGTAAATTGTTTTTTTGTGGCAGTAACGCTAAAATAGGGGAAAGAATGAATGAAGAGATAGAAAAGGAGTAATTTGGTAGTTTCTCTATATATTTGTGTTTTGTCCAAAACACGCTTTTTTTAGGTTGATTTTTGGACGGAATTATCGTACTTTATGTAGCAAGATTGGACAGTTGATTTGGACGGGATTTGTAAGAGGATATAATTAAAAACTTATCAGTTATATTCAGGCGGGGTATCCAACGCCCGCTTGAAGTATTATAGGGTTTACAATGAAAACAAATTATTGTAGTATTAACCCTGCTTTTCAATGAAAAGGCGGGCAATTAGCTCAGTTGGTAGAGCAGCTGACTCTTAATCAGTTGGTCCGGGGTTCGAATCCCCGATTGCCCACCATTTTTTTTATCCAAAACCCTTCCAGGTACGTCTAATAATAAGCTTTTCCCCTTATAGACAAACGGTTTAAATACATATATAATATGGACAATTATGAAAAAAGAAGCGAAAGCTGTAAAAAAGGAAAAAAAGCAGACTTTTCACAGGCGGGCGATAATATTTATAGGCCTTTTGGCTACTATATTATCCATTTTTATTACACGGACAGGTTTTTTTGAGGGCCTTGAAAATAAGTCAATTGACTGGCGGTTTAAGGAAAGGGGCATTGTACAGCCCACTGCGCCGGTGGTTATTGTGGCGATAGACGATTCTTCATTTTCTGAAATGCCGGAGCGATGGATATGGCCAAGGAATTTTTACGCGCAGTTAATCTCCAACTTAAAATCATGGGGCGCTAAAGTCATCGCGTTCGACGTGGTGTATTCAGAGCCCACTGCAAGAAACCCAAAAGAAGATGCGGAGTTTGCCAAAGCGGTTGATAAAGCGGGTAATGTAGTATTGGGAATGGCGATATTATATGAAGAGACAAAAGTCGGCGATAAGACCACGAAAGTATATCCTATTCCCGCGCTGAAAGACGGGGCTTACGCTTCCGGAATTGTGCATCACCCGTTTGACAGGGATTCCAGCATAAGGCACAGCCAGCTTGTAAAAATTGAAAGTGAGACCGGCGAAAAATACCTGTCTTTGTCAATGGAATCGTTTGGGCTTTATAAAGGGCTGCGCAGGAACAATCTGGAAATAATAAAAGAAGAAAATAAAGTCAAGTGGGGCGACATTAATTCCACAAACCAGATAATAATAAATTACGCCGGCCCGGCCGGCACTTTTACAACCGTGCCTTTTTATCAGGTATATTACGGGAAAAATATCAAAAAGAATATGTTTAAGGACAAGATAGTGCTGGTGGGTTCCACTGCGGATATTCTGCACGATGTTTTTTCAACGCCTTTTTCTGAATCGGGATACACAATGCCCGGGGTGGAAATTCACGCCAATGTAATCAATACGCTTTACAACAATTCCATGATGAAAAGAATCGGGCGTTTCAGCAGCCTTGCTTTGTTATTTGCCATAGGGCTTTTTACAAGTTTCATGATTTTCAGGATAAAGACACTGCGCGGGCTTATCGTGGTGTTTGCAGAGGTTATCGCATTCATATTTCTTTCAAGGTACCTGTTTGACGCGCATAATTATATTATAGACCTTGTAAACCCGCTTTTTACCATGGTGCTGTGCTATTCCAGCATAAGCGTGTACAAGGTGGCGGTGGAAGAAAAAGAGAACCGCAAGATAAAAAATATTTTTTCCAGGTATGTTTCCAAAACGCTTGTGGATGAGATATTAAAAAAGCAGGAAATAAAGCTGGGCGGAGAAGTAAAAGAAGTGTCCGTGCTTTTTTCCGACATCCGCGGTTTTACGGCGATGTCAGAAAAAATGCAGCCCGAAGAGGTGCTTGGCGTCCTTAATGAATATTTAACCGCGATGACGGACATTGTGTTTGAAAACGGCGGCACGCTGGATAAATTTATAGGCGATGCTGTTATGGCGGTTTTTGGTTCTCCGCTTTATGATAAGGACCACGCTATAAGGGCGGTAAGGACAGGCTGGCAGATGCAGAAAAAACTTGATGAATTAAATGAAAAGTGGGCGCAGGAAGGCAAAAAGACGCTGAAAATAGGCGTGGGCGTGAACAGCGGCAAAGTGGTTGCCGGAAATATGGGTTCAATGAGAAGGATGGAATATACGGTAATCGGCGATACGGTAAATCTGGCGTCAAGGCTTGAAAGTTTAAATAAGGAACTTTCAACTTCTTTTTTAATAAGCGAAAATACAAACGCGCTTGTGCGTGACAGGATAAAATCTAAAATGTACACGGATATAAAGATAAAAGGGAAGGAAGACCACTTAACAGTCTACGAAGTCCTTGAAGTTCTGTAAATAACCGCAGTGCAGGAGGAAATAATGAAAAAAATAATTATTGTGTTTATGTTATTGCTGCCGGCTTTTGCATTTGCCGTAAATGAAGCGCTGGTGATACCATACGGGCCGGGAGTTTATATCGGCAAGGAAGAGGTAATGACAAATACTTCCACGTCATATTACGCGGGCATAGGCGATACGGTTTCATCTGACACATCCGTATTTGGAATGTACTTAAAAGACGGAGGGTGCGTAAGGTGCGCCGCGGGCAGTTCGGTGCTTTTCAGAAAAGCTAATTATTCCAAAAAACAGAAATACACGGCGATGGCGGTAAAAAAGGGAAAGTGTTATTTTAACACCGGTTACGCGCCGGGGGCGCGGCTTGAAATAAACGCGGGAGACCTTGTATATGAAACCGGCGAAGCAGTGCTGCTTACTGATGCCGATAATAATGACGGTAAATTGTTTTATGGCGCAGGTATTTTTTACGGCAGGCAGAAACAGATGGCGAATTTAAAACTGGAAACGCCGGAAGTGCCTGATACACAACAACCGGATTTTTTTGATGTAATAAATTTCACGCAGGACAGGGTGGCTTTTACGCTTACAATTTCCGGCCAGGGCGTGCTGCCCGCGAAAGCCGCGGAAGTAATTAAAGCGGGGCTTTCCGCGGAATACTCTGTTGAACAGGCGGCAGATGATGAAGAAATGGCGGTTTCCCTGAACGTAAGTGAAGATGCCAATTATATGGCAATTACCGGCACGGTGAAAGACGCTGACGGTAATATTTTGAAAATAGTGGACGTAAAAGAGGGCAATATCAAATTCCCTTTAAATGAAAAAATGATGGTAAAAGCGTATATAACGGCTGTAAATGAAATTATATCGGCGTCCAGGGACTTTGCTGCAAAAACAATGGCAGAGGGAAAAAGGGTAATAATTGAAGGGGATTTTGGCGAACCGGACAAAGTACAGGCGGTAAAAGAGTTAATTTTAAGCGCACCCGGCGTGATATCGGCTGAAGATAAGGTATTTTACGGCAAGAAGGCTGTTTACACCGTAAAATGCAGGAATTCCGGTGCCGGATTGGCTGTATTTCTTGAAGGAAAAAAGGCGGAAAACGGCAATATTAGCGTTTGGAATTCAGGTAAAAATATAGTAAAATTAAGGTTACGGTAGTTTTTTAAATTATAGTTTATTGCCAATAAGTGCGAGGATGGCGGAATTGGCAGACGCGCCAGACTTAGGATCTGGTCCATTGGGTGTGGGTTCAAGTCCCTCTCCTCGCACCAAATATTTATTTTTTGCGGAACATTCTCCGCAAAAAATAAATATTTGTACAGAGCGAAGCGCGTGCATCCTTGCAGTATTTTTTTGCGGAACATTCTCCGCAAAAAATAAATATTTGTACAGAGCGAAGCGCGTGCATCTTTGCAGTATTTTTTTGCGGAACATTCTCCGCAAAGAATAAATATTTGTACAGAGCGAAGCGCATGCATCTTTATATTGGACGTTGAGCTTTGCGTAAATATTTGTTAATCGCGGTTAATGTTCCGCGATTAACAAATATTTATTTTTGATACCAGAAACAATTTTAATTGTTTCAAATACAAGGAGGAAATACGTAATGAATTGGAAGGTTAAAGATGAGGGCAAGTGCAGGAAAGTGGTTGAAGTTAATGTGGATAAAGACACAGTAAAAGAGACATACGGTAAAGTGTTTAACAGTTTTAAGCAGAACGCCGTAGTGGAAGGTTTCCGCAAGGGTAAAGCGCCGGAAGAAATGATAAAATCACGCTACATGGATAAAATACATGAAGAAGTAATTAAAGAAGTGGTTCCTTCAGCGTATCAGAATGTGATGAAAGAACTTAACCTTCACATTGTTACATACCCGGCGCTTTCCGATGTGAAATATACAACGCCCGCAAAAGATGAAGTTGAATTTAAGGTTATCGTGGAAGTTAATCCGGAATTTGACCTTGCTGATTACGGTAAGGTAAAAATTGATGTTAAGAAATTTAACGGAGTAAAAGAAGAAGATGTTGAAAAAGAAATTAAGCGCATAAGGCAGTACCGCGGCACATTAAAACAGGTGGAAAAAGATAAAGTGGAAGAGGGCGATTTTGCAGATGTTTCAATGTCAGCATTTGTTGATAATAAAGCGGATGCTTCGCTTACCACGGAATCACATCTTATCCAGATTGGCGCGGGCGGATTTTTAAAAGAACTTGAAGACGGAATTAAGGGCATGAAGCTTGGAGAAGAAAAAGACATCTCTTTTGTTTTCCCGGCTGATTATTTTAACAAAAGATACGCAGGCAAAAGCGCCGCGTTTAAAGTAAAAGTAAATGCCATAAAGGTCCTTGAACTCCCTGAATTCAATGATGAATTTGCAAAAAACATGGCGGGAATGCAGACGGCGGATGAATTAAAGGCCGCGTTAAAAACCGAACTTGAAAAGCGCGCGCAGTCTGACGTGCGCCAGCACAATACCGGAGAAGTTTTAAAGAAACTTGCGGAGCAGAACAAGTTTGACGTACCCGAAGGGCTTGTAGAACAGGAACTTGACAACATAGTATCCCGCTACGAGAATTCCATGAAACAGCAGGGAATTTCCATGGAAAAGATGGGAATTACAAAAGAAGATTTCAGAAGCCGCAATAAAAAGCAGGCTGAAGAAAATATAAGGGTGATGTACATACTGCAGAAGATTGCGGAAAAAGAAAAGATTGAAGTAAGCGACGCGGATGTGGAAGCGGAAATCAGAAAAATTGCGGCTGACATTAAGCAGGATCCGGACACGATGGTAAAGCAGGCAAAGGCTCAGGACAACTGGGACTCTTTAAGGGCAAAACTGACAGAAGACAAAGTTCTGGACAAAATGTTTGAAATTTCGGGAGCCAAATAATATGGCAGCCGTAAAAAAGGGGGCACAAGCAATGAGCCTTATACCAATGGTTATAGAGCAAAGCGACAGGGGCGAACGCGCATTTGATATTTATTCAAGGCTGTTAAAAGAAAGGATTATCTTTCTTGGAACGCCAATTGATGACGACGTGGCAAACCTTATAATCGCTCAGCTGCTTTTTTTAGAGGGCGAAGACAGCAAAAAAGAAATTTCCATATACGTAAACAGCCCGGGCGGCGTGGTAACTGCCGGCCTTGCTATTTATGACACAATGCAGTTTATTAAAGCGCCGGTATCCACGATATGCGTGGGGCAGGCGGCAAGCATGGGCGCCGTGCTTTTAACAGCGGGAGCCACAGGCAAACGTTTCGCGCTTCCCAATGCCAGGGTTCTTATACACCAGCCGCTGGGCGGGGTTCAGGGTCAGGCGTCAGAAATTGAAATTCACGCCAAGGAAATATTAAAGACCAAAAAAAGATTAAGCGAGATTCTGGCAAAGCATACAGGCCAGAAATTAAGCAAAATAGAAAAAGACACAGACAGGGATTATTACATGAGCGCGCAGGAAGCGAAAGAGTACGGGCTTGTGGATGAAGTTATGGAAAGAAAGACAGTATAAAAAGGCGGGTAAATAATGATAACGTGTTCGTTCTGCGGAAGGTCTGAAAAAGAGTGCGGTAAAATAATATCCGGCGGGGACGGGGCGCTGTGCAGGGAATGTTCCGTGCAGCTGAATAAAATATTTGATGAAAGTAAGGCAGGCGGTAAAAAACAGCCTGTGTCACTGCCTTCGCCAAAAGAGATAAAGGCGCATCTTGACGAATATGTCATTTCGCAGGAAAAAGCAAAGAAGGTACTGGCTGTATCGGTTTACAACCACTATAACAGGATATACAAAGGCGGCGGCGAAGGGGTGGAGCTTCAGAAAAGCAACATCCTTATGGTGGGGCCTACCGGTTCCGGCAAGACGTTACTGGCAGAAACGCTGGCGCGTATTTTACACGTGCCTTTTGCCATTGCAGATGCCACCACTTTAACAGAAGCCGGGTATGTGGGCGAAGATGTGGAAAATATTCTGCTAAGGCTTATAGAAAACGCGGACTTTAACATAGCAGAGGCAGAACGCGGAATTGTTTACATAGACGAAATTGACAAGATAGCAAAAAAATCAGAAAACCTCTCTGTCACGCGCGATGTTTCCGGCGAAGGCGTGCAGCAGGCGCTGCTGAAAATAATAGAAGGCACAATTGCGAATGTACCGCCGAAAGGCGGGCGCAAGCACCCGCACCAGGAATTTCTTAAAATTAACACAAAAAATATCCTGTTCATATGCGGCGGCGCTTTTGTGGGGCTGGATTCCATTATTAGAAAAAGGGTAAATAAAAAAAGTTACGGGTACGGCAGGGATGGCGGGGAAAAACATGACACCACCAAATACGGTATGCTTTCACAGGTGCTGCCGACTGACCTTATAAAGTTCGGCATTATCCCCGAATTTATCGGAAGGGTGCCGGTAGTGGCGGCTTTATCCGAACTGAATAAAGAGGATCTTGTGAAAGTTTTAAAGGAGCCAAAAAACTCCATCATCTCTCAGTACGAAAAGATGCTTAAGCTTGAAGGGGTAAAATTTATTTTTACAGATGATGCCGCGGAAGCTGTGGCTGAAGAAACAATTAAAAAAGAGATTGGCGCAAGGGGATTGCGTTCCATAATAGAAAATATAATGCTGGATATTATGTATGAAGTGCCGTCGGCAAAGGGAATAAAAAAAGTAATAATTGACGGGGAAGTGGTAACCGGAAAGAAAGACAGGCTTGACGCGATAGTAAGGGAAAAATCAGCATAGGGGAGAAGTAACATGGCAGAAGATAAAATAACAGGCGGGGAAGATAAAAAAGACAAGAAAGTGCCTTTACTGGCATTAAGGGACCTTGTTATATTTCCAAATATGGTAATACCGCTTTTTGTGGGGCGGGAAAAATCCATTAAGGCGCTTGAAGCCGCGATGGAAAAAGACAGGATAATACTTTTAGTCGCGCAGAGAGACGCGCGTACTGACGACCCCGGCAAAGGCGATATTTATGAAACCGGAACACTTTCCGAAATACTTCAGATATTAAAGCTTCCCGACGGCGCCATAAGGGTGTTGGTGGAAGGGCTTACGCGCGTAAAGATAAAAGAATATACAATGGATGAACCTTTTTTTGAAGTGCAGATAGAAGATGTAACTGAAGATAACACCATGAATAAGGAAACAGAGGCGCTTATGCGCCTGACTTTGGAAGAGTTTCAGAAACATGTGAAGATGAATAAAAAAATTCCGCCGGAAACAATAATGTCCGTTGCGGATATTGAAAGCCCGGGGCGGCTTGCGGATGTAATGTCCGCGCACATAGCGTTAAAGCACGAGGAAAAGCAGGATATTTTAAACACGCTTGACCCCGCGCAGAGGCTGCATAAGCTTTCCGTTATTTTAAAAAGGGAAAACGAAATACTTGAAATAGAAAAAAAGATTCAGGGCAAGGTAAAAAGCCAGCTTGAAAAAAGCCAGCGTGAATACTACCTGTCAGAGCAGTTAAAAGCAATTCAGAAAGAGCTTGGAAAGGGCGACAGTTCCTACAATGAAACTGAAGAGTTAAAGGAAAAAATAATAAAGGCGGGAATGCCCAAAGACGCGGAAGAAAAAGCGTTAAAGGAATTAGACAGGCTGGAAAAGATGATGCCAATGTCCGCGGAAGCCACAGTCATAAGGACATACCTTGACTGGCTGATAGGAATCCCATGGAAGACAAAGACAAAGGAAAAACTGGATATAAAAGAAGTTCAGAAGATACTGGACGAAGACCACTACGGCCTTGAAAAGCCCAAGGAAAGAATTGTGGAATACCTTGCGGTTAAAAAGAATGTAAAAGACAGGGTTCATGAACCCATTATTTGTTTTGTGGGACCGCCGGGAGTCGGAAAGACATCGCTGGCGCGTTCCATAGCGCGCGCGCAGGGAAGGAATTTTGTACGTGTTTCACTTGGCGGCGTGCGCGATGAAGCGGAAATCCGCGGACACAGGCGCACATATATCGGCGCCATGCCCGGCCGCATCCTGCAGTCCATCAGGAAAGCAAAGTCAAGAAACCCGGTCTTTCTTCTTGATGAAATAGATAAGATGAGTTCCGACTTCAGGGGCGACCCTGCGGCGGCAATGCTGGAAGTTCTGGATCCGGAGCAGAACAACACTTTTATGGACCATTATCTGGATACGGAATTTGACCTGTCTGACGTAATGTTTATTACAACTGCCAACACGCTTTACGGCATACCGCTTCCCCTGCAGGACAGGATGGAAGTGATAGAAATAAACAGTTATACCGCAATTGAAAAAACCAAAATTGCCGAAAAATACCTTGTACCCAAACAGATGAAACAGCACGGCCTTACTGATAAGGACGCGGACTTTACCGAAGAAGGGCTTAAATTCATAGTGTTAAATCACACCAGGGAAGCGGGTGTCAGAAATCTGGAACGCGAAATAAAAACCGTGTGCAGAAAGATAGCAAAAGAAAAAGTTTCAGATCCCAAAAAGTTCAAGAAAATAAAGATTGCCCCTGACAATATGCAGAAGTTTCTTGGCGCGCCAAAATTTCTTGATGTGCCCACAAAAAACGTGAACGACGTGGGAATTTCCACCGGCCTGGCGTGGACTGAATTTGGCGGCGATGTATTAATTATTGAAGTCAGCGTGGTTAAAGGCAAGGGCGGGCTGATGCTGACAGGAAAGCTTGGCGATGTAATGAAAGAGTCAGCGCAGGCGGCATTAAGTTTCACCCGTTCCCGCGCGAAACACCTTGGAATAAAAGAAGAGATATTCGGGAAATCGGATATTCACGTGCATGTACCCGAAGGCGCAATTCCAAAAGACGGCCCTTCAGCCGGTATCACAATGGCAACCGCGCTTATTTCCGCTTTTACGGGAAGGCCGGTAAAACAGGATCTTGCAATGACAGGCGAAATTACTCTTAGGGGCAGGGTTCTTCCCATCGGCGGATTAAAAGAAAAAACACTGGCAGCTTTAAGGAACGGGGTGAAAGAGGTCATAGTGCCCGACTACAATAAAAAAGATTATGACGAACTGCCTGTATATGTAAAAGAAGGGCTTAAGTTCCATTTTGTAAGGACGATGGATGACGTGATAAAACTGGCGCTTGAACCAAAATCCGGCGCCGGCGGTAAAAAGAAAAAAACCAGTAAAAAGGCAAAATGAGAAAATACGTCTTTAAGAAAAGATTAAAAAGGGCGGTTATGGCGGTAATAGATGCTGTGGGTTCCGCCCTTTTTTATTTTTATGGAAGGGTAAGAAAAAAAGGAAAGAAGAAAAGGATTCTGGCGTTAAGGCTTGACCAGCTTGGGGACATGATACAGGCGCTGCCGTTTTTCAGCGAATTAAGAAGGCAGAACAGCGGTTATGAAATACACGCATTGTGCGTTAAAGACTGCGCTTTTCTTCTTAAGAATAACCCGGATATAGATGTTGTTCACGAACTTTCAAGGTCGTGGTTTTATCCCGAAAGAAAAAGAAGCGGCGCGGAGCTTGAAGCAATGGCGTCGCGCCTGAGAAAACTTGAATTTGAAAAGGCGTATGACCTGCGCGGCGATATAAGGAGCATTAATTATCTGGTGCGAATTAATGCCGGCAGCATTTACGGCTATGGCTGTGCCGGCGGCGGTTTTATGCTGGATAAAGAGTATCCATATGACAGGGATATGCACGAAATTGACAAAAATTTAAGGCTGTTAGATTCAAAAGCGGCGGACAGCATAAGGATAGATTTTCCATGCTCGCAGGCAGATATTGACGCGGCGGCGCAGATAATAAATAAAAACGGCGCGGCGCAGGCAAGGCGTATAATAGTGCACCCTTTCACACGCGCGGCTTCCAAAATGTGGGGGCTTGAAAAGTTTAATCAGCTTATCAAGCGTATTGCTGATGCGGGTAATACAAAGATATTTGTGATAGGCGGCAAAGATGATGTAAAATATGCCGGCAAGATTCAGTTTTCTGAAAATGTAATTAATTGTATTGGCGCGCTTCCGCTTGGCGTGACCATAGCGCTTATAAAACAGTGCGGTATATTTACGGGAAATGATTCCGGACCGCAGTATTTTGCGGCTTATTCAGGGTTAAAGACCTGTGTTATTTACGGCTACACGGTAAATTATAAACGCTGGCTGCCAAAGGTACCGGCAGCCAACATGGCTGATATAAGCGTCCCTGTAGAATGCGGGCCCTGTGAGAAATCAGTGTGTGATAATAAAGAAGGTCATAAATGCATGGAACTTATAACGGTTGATATGGTCTGGGACAGGATAAAAGGCTGGTTTTAATGTGTTTGGTACTTGTTATTTTAATGTTCTGTATTGTTTAATGCAGAGACGCAATATATTGCGTATCTGCATTAGTATATAAGACAATGGTTTGATTCCTTAATGTAGAGACGCACCATGGCGCGTCTGAGGTTTGATTTCTTGAACAGTTTTTCTGCACTATAGCTGCGGATAATAATATTCACGAGAGGCCGGAAATGGATGTAACAAAAATAAAAAAGGTACTTGTCATCAAACTATGCTGCATAGGCGACATAATACAGGCAACTCCTTCGCTGCGCGCGTTAAAAGAAGCGGGGTGCGAAGTTCATTTTTTATGTATAAAATGGGTCTCTGACCTTGTGGATATGATACCGTATGTGGATAAAAAATTTGTGGTGGCATCACAATCGTTTCCGGAAATGTTAAAAGCGCTCCCTGAATTAAGGCGTGAAAAATACGATATGATAATAAATTTCCACAGGGATGTTAAGTCAAACCTTTACATTGCGGCTTTAGGCGCAAAATACCGCGCCGGTTTTAACTGGGAAAATAAGGGTATTTTTCTAACGCATAAGTTTAAGTTTGACCCCGCCCAGCACGAAGCTTTAAGGTACTTGTCTGTTGTAAAAGGAGCAGGTTTTGCGGTTAAAGAGAACCACACATTGATAAAAGCGCCGGAAAATACCGTGGTTAAATTTAGTTTAAGCGGCGGTTTAAAAGCAGGGCTTTTTCCGGGGGGCGGCAAAAACCCCGGCACTGTAATGGTGACCAAAAGATGGCCTGTTTCACGGTTTGCTGAATTAATTGATATGCTTAAAGAAAAAAATATTACGCCGTATATACTTGGCGGGGAAATAGACATCGACGTGGCGGAAGAAATAATAAAATTAAGGCCTGATGTTAAATTTTTAAAGACCGCGGATTTAAAACAGCTGGCTTATGTAATATCAAAAATGGATATATTTGTGGCGGGTGATACAGGCCCTTTGCATATGGCAGCCGCGCTTGGCGTAAAGACAATAGGCCTTTTTGGCCCGTCGTCTGCTGACCTTGTAGGGGTAAGGGGAAAGCACAGTGTTAATATATGGCAGAGAGAAAAATGTTCGCCGTGTTATATTCCTGAAACAGTCCATGAAAAAAAGTTTCTTAACTGCACTGATAATATCTGCATGAAAAATATTTCCGTGGATACAGTTTTCGCGGAAATAAAAAGACTTCTTGAAAGCGGTGAAAAATGAAGGCTGCAGTCATACACGACTGGCTTACGGGTATGCGAGGCGGCGAAGCTGTGCTTGAATCCATACTTGATATTTTTCCGGATGCGGATATTTTTACCCTTGTCTGTGACATGGATTCCGTCTCCGAAAAGATTAAAAAGCATAAGATACACACATCTTTCCTGCAGAATATACCGGGAGTTTTTAAATCTTACAGGAATTTTTTGCCGCTTTTTCCGGCGGCCATAGAAAGTTTTAATTTAAAAGGTTATGACATTATAATTTCATCCAGCCACTGTGTGGCAAAAAGTGTAAAGCACAATATAAAAATAAAAAACTTCTGTTACTGCCACACTCCCATGAGATACGCCTGGGACCAGTTTGATAATTATTTTTCCAAAGAAAAAAACGGCGCTGTAAAGTACGCTCTTATTTCGGGAATAATGCCTTATCTTAGAAAATGGGACGCGAAAACAGCGGGCAGAGTCAGCCATTATATAGCCAATTCAAACCACGTAAAAAAACGCATAGAAAAATATTACAACGCTCAGGCGTCGGTGATTTATCCGCCTGTGGACACGAAGTACTATACGGTTAACCCCGCGCAGAAACGGGAGAATTTTTATCTTGCGGTATCAGCCCTTACAGAGTATAAAAAAATAGATTTTCTGGTGGATGCGTTTTTAAAGATGCCGGATGAACACCTTATAATAATCGGTACCGGCCCCATGCTTGCTAAACTTGAAAGGCTTGCGGATGGCAATAAAAATATTCATTTTCTGGGCAGGGTTCCAAAAGACATAATAAGGGATGCTTACTGCAGGGCAAAGGCGTTTTTATTCCCCGGCGAAGAGGATTTTGGCATTACAAATGCGGAAGCACAGGCGTGCGGAACCCCGGTTCTGGCATACAATGTGGGCGGGGCGACGGAAGTTGTAATACCGGGAGAAACAGGGGAGTTTTATGACGGAACGACAGAGGACTTTATCAAAAAACTTGATATAATGCGCGGTAAAATATATGATGTTAATAAAGTCAGGGAAAATGCTTTAAGATTTTCAAAAGAAAGTTTTGACGCGAACCTAAGAAACTTTTTAAAAGATAACGGGGTAAATGTGTAATGGATAAAAAAAAGGTGCTGTTTTTTGCGAAAATACTTCTGCTTGCGGGAGACGTGCTGTGTTTCTGCGGTGCTTTTCTTCTGGCGTATTATTTAAGGTTTTACCTGCAGCTGGTGCCTTTAAGGCATTCTGTTCCGCCGTTGATGCATTATATACATGCGCTGCCGTTTATTGCGCTTATTGTGGTATTGGCTTTTAACTACGCCGGGTTGTATTTTTTAAGGGTGGGACGGTCGCGTTTTGACGAACTTACATCAGTATTTGCCGCGTCCGCGGGCGCTTTTGGCGTGATGCTTGCCATTACTTTTTTTCTAAGAGAAATATCATATTCAAGGGTGGTAATGCTTTACAGTATGGTGCTTGGAATAGCTGCGGTTTTTTTATGGCGCCTAATTTTCAGGGGCATATACAACACGCTTAACAGAAAGGGTTATCTTACACAGGCAATTTTAATTGTAGGCGCCGGGGATATCGCCGGCAATATGATAGAAAGGATTAATTGGCATCCGGAGATGGGTTATAAAATATTAGGGTGCGTTACGGATAAATTAAAAAAAGGCAAAAAATTTAAAGGTATAACCGTGATTGGCAGTGTAAAGGAGCTGGGCAAAATAATAAAGAAATTAAATCCTGACGAAGTTTTTGTAGGGCTTCCGGATTATAACAGGCGGGATATCGCGGATACAATACTGGCGAATGAAAACGTGAAGTTTATGATAGCAACAGATATACTTGGAATAATCACAAAAAATATAGATTATGGCGAAATTAACGGGATACCCGTATTCACGGTTAAAGAGCTGCCTTTAAATTTAAGGGTAAACAGGGTCATAAAACGGACAATGGATATAATTGTGTCCGGCATTAGCCTGCTTATATTGATGCCGCTTTTTATTGTTGTGGCTGTCCTTATCAAATTAAGCTCCCCCGGGCCTGTGTTTTACAAACAGGACAGGGTGGGCAGGGATAATAAGGTGTTTTGGATGTACAAGTTCAGGTCAATGAAAACCGGGGCGGAAACAAAATCCGGCCCTGTGTGGGCTAAAGAAAATGACGAAAGGCGTACGGCAATAGGTACGTTTTTAAGAAAATCCAGCATTGATGAACTTCCGCAGCTTATTAACGTGTTGAAAGGCGAGATGAGCATAGTGGGACCGCGTCCTGAACGCCCGCACTTTGTTGAAAAATTTAAAAACGAAATTCCGCGGTACATTGAAAGGCACAAAGTAAAAGCAGGGCTTACGGGGTGGGCTGCGGCAAACGGGCTGCGCGGCAATACATCCCTTGAAGAAAGAATAAAATACGACCTGTATTATATTGAAAACTGGTCGCTGTGGTTTGATATTAAAATTATAATAAAAACCGCCCTTGAAATGTTTCACCATAAAGGGGCATATTAGTTTTTTGTTTGTGGAATTGTTCTTTAAAGTAGAGACGCAATACATTGCGTCTCGTTTTGCAGCTCTTAGACGCACCATGGTGCGTCTCTACATGAATTATAAAATGAAAAAGCGAGGTATTAAAAATGAACATACTTGTTACAGGCGGGGCGGGATTTATTGGCAGTAATGTCGCGGATGCTTTTAAAAAAGCCGGGCATAAAGTGGTATCTGTGGACAATATGTTTGCGGGTAATATGAGAAACGTAAGTAAAGGGATTAAGTTTTATAAGATGGACATACGCGATAAAAAGCTTGCAGATGTAATGAAAAAAGAAAAAATAGATGTTATAAGCCACCACGCTGCGCAGATAAGCGTGCCGGATTCTGTAAAGAATCCCGCGTTTGACGCTGATATCAATGTTATGGGTGTTATTAACATGCTGGAAAGCGCGGTGCAGGCAGCCGTCAAAAAAGTAATATTTGTATCCAGCGGCGGTACGGTTTACGGCACGCCTGCAAAACTTCCTGTTGCTGAAACGCACCCTTATGCGGCAGAGAGCCCTTACGGCATAAGCAAGGTGGCAGGGGAACTTTATGTTAAATTTTTCGCGGCGCAGCATAAGATGAAATATACAATCGTCCGGTATAGCAACGTGTACGGTCCGCGCCAGGTACCTCACGGCGAAGCCGGTGTTGTGGCTATATTCATTAAAAAGATGATGTCAGGAGCCGCTCCCATAATATTCGGCGGAGGCAAATGCGTCAGGGATTATGTATATGTGGGCGATGTGGCGGCAGCTAATGTGCTTGCGCTTAAAAAAGGCGATAATAATGAATTTAACATAGGTACAGGGACACCCACGGACGTGAACCAGCTTTATAAGGCGGTTCAGAAAGTTATGAAGTTTAATACACCCGCAGTACCGGGGCCTTTCAGGGAAGGCGATATTCTGGCAAACGTTCTGGATAATAAAAAAGCAAAGAAGATACTCGGCTGGACTCCCAAAGTCAGGCTTATTGACGGCGTAGCAGAAACGTATAAATACTTTAAATCATTATAATATGACCAAACATACAGCGGAGGCAAAATGAAAGCACTTATTTTAATAGGCGGGGAAGGCACAAGGCTAAGGCCTTTGACGCTTAATACTTTAAAATGTATGGTTCCAATCGTAGATAAACATTTTTTTGAACACCAGTTTGGGCTCTTAAAAAAACACGGCATAAACGAAGTGATATTAAGCATATGCCATATGCCTGAAAAGATAAAAAAGGTTTTGGGTACGGGAAAAAAGTACGGTATGAAAATAAGGTATGCAGTTGAGAACTCGCCGCTTGGAACAGGCGGGGCTATAAAGAACGCGGAAAAGTACCTTGACGACACAACTGTCATATTAAACGGGGATATCCTTACTGATATTGATATTACAAAGATGGCGGCTTTTCACAAAAATAAAAAAGCTTTAGTAACAATAGCTCTTCGCCAGGTAAAGGACCCTACAGCGTACGGCCTTGTGGAAACTGACAAGGCGCAAAGGGTATTGAAGTTCCTGGAAAAACCAAACTGGGCTGAAAGCAAAAATAATAACTGGATTAATGCGGGTATTTACATATTTAATAAGAAAGCGCTGAACTATATGCCCTTTGGTACAAATTACTCTGTAGAGCGCCAGTTTTATCCGCAGATATTAAAGGCGGGGGAAAATGTATCTGCATACAAGGCGGATTTTTACTGGCTTGATATCGGCAGGCTGGATAAATACATGCAGGCCAATTTTGATGTGCTTGAAAAAAAGTTCATAGATCCTGCGGTAAAGTTTCCTAAGAACAATAAATGCAATATTTTTATCGGCAAAAGGGTAAAGAAAGACAAAAAAGCGTTTTTAAGGGGGCCTGTTTATATAGGCGATGATTGTGTTATCGGCAAAGCATCCATAAATCCGCTGTCAATAATCGGTAAAGATTGCTCTGTGGGCAATAACTCTATAATTGAAAACAGTATTATCTGGGAAGACACTTCAATAGAAGAAAATGTAATCATTAAGAATTGTATAATAGGAAAGCACTGCGTAATACTTTCAAATTCGGAATTAGACGGGGCTGTCATAGGTGATAATACTGTTATAACACATTACAGCAGGCTGGGGCAGAAAAATGGCTGAAATAAAATTTGGGACAGACGGCTGGCGCGCGAAAATTGCCGATGGATTTACTTATGAAAATCTGGCAAAAGTAACGGATGCGTTTGCCCTGTATACACTTAAGGAAGCAAAAAAACCTGTTGTGGCAGTGGGATATGACAACAGGTTTATGTCGGAAAATTACGCGTTTTTTACGGCGCAAAGGCTTGCAGGTTATGGTTTTAAGGTAAAACTTTTTGATAAAGCCGTCCATACCCCGCTGGTATCGTGGTCTGTCCGCAATTTTAAGATGGACGCCGGCATAATGATAACATCGTCGCATAATCCTTATACCTATAACGGATTTAAGATTAAAAACAGGTATGGCGCGGGGTTGTCCGGAGCCGAAACCGCAAGGGTGGAAAAACTTATAGGCAAGCGCCCGGCCGTAAAAAAAGGAAAGTTTGAAATGGTAAATTACGACGCGCATTATATTCAGGCGGTAAAGAACCTTATAGATATTTCCGCCATTAAAAAAAGCGGCATGAAGATAGTTCTGGACTGTATGTACGGTTCCGGCGCGGGGTACATGGAAGCGGCGCTTGACGGTTATAAAAAACTGACTGTGATAAATAATAGCAGAGACCCGCTTTTTGGCGGGATAAATCCGGAACCTATAAAGCAGAACCTTTTAAAACTGTGTGAAACCGTAAAGAAACTTAAAGCGGATATAGGCATTGCCATCGACGGCGACGGGGACAGAATGGCGCTTGTAAATGAAAAAGGCGAATTTATCACGTCACATAAAGTTCTGGTCTTTATGTTATTGCACCACGTAAAGTACAGAAAAATAAATTTCAATTTTGTAAAAACCATATCAGGTACTTTTCTGGTTAACAAACTGGCAAAAGAGTACGGGATAAAACTTACGGAAACGCCTGTGGGTTTTAAGTATATAGGCGAAAAAATGATAGAAGATAAAACAGTAATAGGCGGGGAGGAAAGCGGCGGGGTTGGTTTTGGGTATTTTCTGCCCGAGCGCGATGGTATTTTTGGAAACCTTACCATTCTGGAATTTCTTGCCAAAGAAGGCAAACGTATAGGCAAAGTACTGGAAGGCCTTGACAAAAAATACGGCGAATACAGGTATGACAGGGTGGATGTCACGTTTGACGAAAAAAAGAGAAAAAGCATACTGGCTAAAGCTGACGCGCTGGAAAAAACAGGGCGCATAGCAGGTAAGAAAATAGTTTCAGTAAGCCGCCTTGACGGCATCAAGTATATACTTGGGGATAACGAGTGGATTCTATTCCGTTTTTCCGGCACAGAGCCGCTGCTTAGAATCTACTCCGAAGGCCCTACGGATAAAGCCGTGCAGGCAAACCTTAAATTCGGGCTGAAGATAACGAAATAGTATTTAATGTTTGTTTTATATGTCTGGCAGCTGCGGGCTTCAGACATGGAGATTTAGATGGTGTTTTCTCGTTCTGGTAGCCGCGCCTTTTAAGGCGCGTTGTTTTGGAGGAATAGTTAAGGTAAGTCATTTCAAGACTGTTTTTAAACAGCAAAATCAGATATATCGAAAGATTAGTAGATTGTTTATATACTGCCATTGCAAATACAACTGCCGCGCCTTAAAAGGCGCGCCTACCATGGCAAATACCAATAACAAATCAAATGCCGCGGGCTAAAGACCCGCGTCTACCACACCTTTAATTTTGAAAAAAATTGATATCCTTCTTTTAACTACTTTAAATCCTGCAGCATCTGTTTTACACGCTCCTGGTCGGGGTTTATTTTCAGGGATTTGTCAAAGTACTCTTTTGCTTTGGCTGTTTTGGACAGCTTTATATAAGTAAGGGCAAGGTTGTTTAATGTGTTGAAATTCGCGGGTTCTTTTTTCAGCGCCGCTTCAAACTGGGGTATGGCTTTATTGTAATCTGCGTTTATGGAATGTATAAGCCCCAGGTGAAAATTAGAACGCGCAAGGGCGGGATTTTTTTCAAGGTCATTTTGGAAGTAGGGAGCAGCCTCTTTAAACTTTTTGTCTTTCATCAGCTTCATGCCGTCATTAAAAAACGCGTCGCGCGCGCTGTCCATTGCTTTTTTCATGGATTCCTGCATCATCTGTTCTTTTGCTTTGTTTAGAAACATCATCGCGTTGAAATTATTTGGTTCAAGTTTTATAACCTTTTCGAACATCTCTGCCGCTTCCCTGTATTTGCCCATATTGCCGTAGATGCTTCCAAGGTTAGACATAAGCTCTGTATTATAAGGCTGCAGTTTAAGCGCCTTTTTTACCAGCTGCTCCGCCACAGGGAAATTTGAAAGGGGAGGGGTGGTAATTATAATTGCCATATTGCCTATTACCGGCACCGCGTCGTATCCAATATCAATCGCCCTGCCTGCGGCGTAATTAAAAAGATCCTCGTTATTTTCGGACAGGTACATCTCCGCCAGCCTGTACCAGTAAATGCCGGCCACTTCACGTTGTTCAAATTCGTGATAAATTTTATCATCATAAAGTATATTTTTAAGGGGCATAAGTTTCCAGGGCAGATTGCTTGAATAGGCAAAATCAGGGGTTATTTTATATGACAATCCGTTTAAACTTTCGTTAAGCACCGGGGCTCCAAGCTTGGTGGTTGAATAAATGTCACTTTTATTCTGCTCAAAAGCGGTAAGGATATTTGTCACCACTTTTAAAGAGCCTGTTTTTACCCTTAAATTATCAATGTCCCTGAATATGGTGTTTACGCTGTCATATACGGTAATGTCCTTGTATTTATTAAGGACAAACTTGGCGTAAGTAAGCGGAAATATTTGGTTGTCGCCGTTTGAAAAAAGATTTGCTTTTTTTGGCATTCCCATCAGCAGGTCGCCGGGGTAATTGACAGCCATATAATTTAAAGAACGGTCATTTTCATGGTAATTTTTTATTATTGCCAACGGCAATGCAATTATTATCGCGGCGGGGAAGATTAAAGCCTGAAGTTTTATTGACGGTATCCTGTTTTTAAGGGTGTAAAGCCCGTATGTTCCAAGAATTAATAATGCGGCGTATGAAGGGATAAAGTATCTGAAAGCCAGCTGCAGGTCGTGAAAAGCTCCGTAAAAAGCCAGAAGCAGTATGTTGGAAAGAAAGATAATAATGAAAAGCCAGAAGTGCTTAAACTTTGATATTCCCGCGGCTATTGTACCTGTAAGAAGAAGCGCCATCCCCGGAATTGAAAATTCCCTTAACAGGGTTTTTCCCGCGTATCCAAGAAATGTGATGTACCCTAAAAGGTCGCGCGTGAACATTTTTCCGCTGTAGTCTTTCTGTGAAAAGTATCCAAAAAAGTCAGCCAGGCGGGTAAAGGTTTTCCAGCTTAAGACGGTATCTGACAGCCCGCGGATAAAGATGTAAAGATAAACAGAGGCGCCCGCGGCCATAAAAAATATTATTGCAGGTATTTTTTTCAGTAAGTTTTTACGTTCGGATATAATTATAGACAGCCATAATAGTGCTGAAAATATAATAAAAGAAAGGTGCAGCCCGGCGCCAAGGCCGGTGATAAAACCCAGCAGAACAAGGTATTTAAATCTGCCGTTTTCCATTGAATACTTTAAAAAACTGCCAAGTGCCGCAAGGCAGAAAAAGGCGTTTAAGGAGTATATTCTTGCAATGCCTGACTGTGACCACAGCGTATATGAAAACATAAAAAGCAGCGCGGCAAAAACAGCTGCCATGTGTTTTAATTTTCTGTCTTCTGCATTTCTTAAAACCAGAAGCACGCAGTGATATAAAAGCACAATTGAAGCCGCGGCAAAGACGGCGGACATCAGGTTCATCCTGAAAGCGGGGTTGGCAATTGGTATATATAAAAACAGTTTTGATAAAAGTATGTATAACGGAAACCCGGTAGGGTGCGGGATGCCAAGGGTGTACGCCATTGCTATTAACTCTCCGCTGTCCCCGAAATACACGCCGGGGCACAGGGTTTTAAGGTAAAGGAAAAAAGATGACAAAAACAGAAGCGCCGGAATTAATGATGCGGCAATAGCGTTCATTTTTTTATGTCAATCCTTTCTATTAAAGTTGTCTTTCCGTTGGTTTCATCTATTGAAAGAACCACGCCGTTAAAGTGCACGTCTGTTTCGGATATTTCAAACCTGGCGGGCATGCCTGTTAAAAATTTTTCTATTATGATTTCTTTTTTGACGCCTATGACGGAATCCATAGACCCTGTCATTCCGGCGTCCGTGATAAAACCTGTGCCGTAGCTTAAGATTCTTTCGTCGGCGGTCTGCACGTGCGTATGCGTGCCAAGGACAGCTGAAACCCTGCCGTCCAGAAAGAAGGCCAGCGCCTGTTTTTCTGAAGTGGCTTCGGCGTGAATGTCTATTATTGCAATGCGCGTGTCTTTTTTAACTTCGGCTAAAGCTTTTTCCGCGGCCCTGAAAGGGCAGTCTGCCGGATGCATATAGACGCGCCCGATCATGGAAATAACGCCTATTTTTATGTTCTTATTATTTCTTTTACATTCATATACGCCGCAGCCGACTCCGGGATTTCCCGGTGGAAGGTTGTAAGGCCTTAAAAGGGCGGGTTCCATATCCATCAGCGGGATAATGTCGCGTTTGTCCCAGATGTGGTTTCCGGTGGTTATAACGTCAATGCCCATTGCCATAAGTTTTTTGAATACGTCGGGGGTGATGCCGAATCCGGCAGCGGAATTTTCGCCGTTGGCTATTACAAAATCAATCTGTTTTTCTTTTATCAAACCCGGAAGAAGCTGTTCTACAGCGTCCCTGCCGGGCCTTCCGTTAATGTCGCCGATGAACAGAACATTTACCATTTGCTTTACCTCTTGCTTTTTATGTACCGGCGCCGTTTTTACACGGCGCCGGTACGTTTATTAATTATTTATTTTGCGTATTCCACGGCCCTTACTTCGCGGATTACAGTTACCTTAATCTGGCCGGGGTATTCAAGTTCTTCTTCTATCTTTTTGGCTATTTCTTTGGAAAGCATGAATGACCTGTTGTCGTCAATCTTATCCGCTTCCACCATAATTCTTATTTCGCGGCCTGCCTGTATGGCAAATGTTCTCTGAACGCCCTCAAAAGCGGATGCAATCTTTTCAAGGTTCTCAAGGCGTTTTACGTAATTTTCCAAAGTCTCGCGCCTTGCTCCCGGCCTTGCGGCGGATATTCCGTCAGCTGCCTGTACAAGCACGGCTTCTATTGTTTTTGGTTCAATGTCATTATGGTGGGCTGCTATCGCGTGAAGTACGGCTTCTGATTCGCCGTATTTTCTTGCGGCATCAACGCCAAGCGCAACGTGGCTGCCCTGTATTTCATGGTCAATCGCTTTGCCGATATCGTGAAGAAGCGCGGCGCGCCTTGAAAGGGTGGGGTCAATTCCAAGTTCTGACGCAAGTATGGAAGTGATGTAAGCCATTTCAACGGAGTGTTTTAATACGTTCTGGCCGTAGCTTGTCCTGTACTGAAGTTTACCCAGAAGCTTGATAATTTCCGGATGAATGTTGGGAATTCCCACATCCATAGCGGCCTGTTCGCCGATTTCTTTAAGGCGCTGGTCCATTTCCTGTTTTGTTTTCTCGACAACTTCTTCAATTCTTCCCGGGTGTATTCTGCCGTCCTGGATAAGTTTCTGAAGTGCAAGTTTTGCTATCTCTCTTCTTACCGGATCAAACGCTGAAATTGTAACAGCCTCGGGAGTGTCATCAATGATAAAGTCAACGCCTGTGGCTGTTTCAAGGGTCTTAATGTTTCTTCCTTCGCGGCCGATGATGCGGCCTTTCATGTCATCGCTTGGAAGGGGGACAACAGACACGCTGATTTCCGAAGTGTGGTCAGCGGCGATGCGCTGTACGGCTATTGAAACTATGTCGCGGGCTTTCTTTTCCGCAGTTTCTTTTGTCTCTTCTTCAAGGCGCCTTAACATTAAAAGCGATTCCTGTTTGGCAGCGTCCATCATGGAACGGATAAGTTCCTGTTTGGCGGATTCCGCTGATAAGCCGGAAATGTTTTCAAGTTTCTTACGCTGTTCGCCTATTACGGCATCAAGTTCCTGGTCGCGTGTTGAAAGTTTCTTTTCCAGGTCGGTTAAGGATTTTTCTTTGACGGACAGGTCTTTTTCTTTTTTGTCAATTATTTCCATTTTCTTGTCCAGATTTTCTTCCCTCTGGCGCACCTTTTTTTCCACGTTGGCTATTTCTGTTTTTGTTTCGCGGGTTTTCGCGTCAAAGTCAGCCTGTGCTTTTAAAATGGTGTCTTTGGATTCAAGTTCCGCTTCTTTCTTGATGGAACCCGCTTCTTTCTTGGCCCCTTCCACTATCTGTTCAGCGTACTTCTTGGCGCTTGAAATCTGGCCTTCCGCGAAAATTTTTCGTCCAAAAAAGCCTGCTGCCACGCCCACAATAAGGGCGAGTATTGCTACAATTAAATACTCCATTTCCTAAACCTCCTCCAAAAATTGTCCAATGTTTGTTTTAATCCTTAATAATATAAGGATTCCGTTTTTGCGCGGAGGAGAAAAAAGAGTTTTTTGGAGAGAAAAATTGCGTGAAAAAAAATATTAAACGGTTCCTGCCCCTTGATTATATAAAAAGGGAAGGACGCCACCGATAACCGGTAATGTGTTATTACCTATATTTTCGGATTTTTTAATATATTTTATCAACATTATTCTTTTCTCTCCGCCGCACAAAATTAACCCCGCCAATCGCCGTGAGAAGCCGGATTTTGGGCCCTGTCAACAGGTGGGTGCCAACATCTGTGCTTCCGGCTTCCCCTTGCGGGGCGTGCACTTGGCACAAATAAAAGGCTCCCTAGTTTAAAGGCGTTGGACCAAAATTAATGACCTCAACACGAACGCAGCAGGGTATATTTAATCAGTCTATACTGTCTCAAAAAGCAACGTTTATCGTGTGGGTAATAATAACAATTATGGCGGGATTAGTCAATTGAAAAAGTTTAGCCAAAAAGCCGCCGGCCGGCTATGATGCTGTGTAAATCGGGTATTATCAGCCCTTATATTATAAGGAAAAGGGATTTAAGGCGGCCTTAAAGCCATTGAAATTTAATCCTTCATTATGATATACTTATATTCTACATTTCCCTTATTATATTGGAGGAAAATATGTTTCACGCGACAACGATACTTTGTGTCAGGAAAAACGGAAAGACGGTCATAGGCGGCGACGGGCAGGTGACAATGGGCAATACTATAATGAAGCAGAGCGCCAAAAAAGTCCGCACCATTGAAGGAAAGAATAAAATAATCGCGGGTTTTGCGGGTTCGGTCGCGGACGCATTCACCCTTTTTGACAGGTTTGAAGCGAAATTAAAGGAACATAACTGGCTGCTTCAAAGGGCGGCCGTGGAACTTGCCAAAGACTGGCGCACGGATAAGATGTTAAAGCAGCTTGACGCGCTTTTAATAGTGGCAGACAGCGAAAAGACATATGTTGTATCCGGCAACGGCGAAGTAATAGAGCCTGAAGACGGAATTACGGCAATCGGCTCCGGCGGCACATACGCGCTTGCCGCGGCGCGCGCGATGAGCAGGTTTACGGATAAGTCCGCGCGTGAAATTGTGGCTGAATCAATGAAGATTGCTTCGGAAATCTGTATTTACACAAACGATAACATCACAATAGAAGAACTATAGGGGCATATGATGGCAAAAGAATTTACACCAAAAGAGATAGTTGAACAGCTTGATAAATATATTATAGGGCAGGATAATGCAAAAAAAGCCGTGGCAGTCGCGCTGCGCAACAGGATAAGGCGTCAGAAACTTCCGGCTGATATGCAGGAAGAAGTGACGCCGAAAAATATTCTGATGATAGGGCCCACCGGCGTGGGTAAGACAGAAATTGCGCGCAGGCTTGCAAAACTTGTACGCGCGCCTTTCATAAAAGTGGAAGCGTCAAAGTTTACCGAAGTGGGCTATGTGGGCCGTGACGTGGAATCAATTGTAAAAGACATTATGCAGGCGGGCGTTAATATGGTGCGCGATGACCATATGGCTATGGTAAAAGTAAAAGCCGAAGGCCTTGTGGAAGACAGGCTGCTGGACCTTTTAGTGCCGCCGGTAAGGCAGCAGAAAAAATCAATGATGACCGAAGAAGAAATAGAGCAGCAGAAGCAGGAAACCGAAAGGTTTAAGGATACAAGGGAAAAATTCAGGCAGCAGTTAAAACGCGGCGAGATGGAAGATAAATATGTGGAAATAAATACAAGGCCCAGGCAGGCGCCCATGTTTGAAATAATGTCGGGGCAGTCAATGGAAGATATTGGAATGGGGCTTCAGGACATGATGGAAAATCTGGGCGGCGCCAAGGTTAAAAAGAAAAAAGTGACAATACGCGAAGCCAGGGCGATTATACTGGAAGAAGAAACCGCAAAGCTTGTGGATATGGACAAGGTGACAAAAGAAGCGCTTGAACTTGTGCAAGGAAACGGCATTGTTTTCATTGATGAACTTGATAAGATTGCAAGCAGTAATGCCCATGGAAGCGGCGTTGATGTATCACGCGAAGGCGTGCAGCGCGATATCCTTCCGATAGTGGAAGGCACAACTGTCATGACAAAATACGGAACGGTAAGGACAGACCACATATTGTTTATTGCGGCGGGCGCGTTTCATGTTTCCAAACCGTCAGATTTAATACCGGAATTGCAGGGCAGGTTTCCGATACGGGTGGAACTTAGCAGCCTGACGCAGAACGATTTTGAGCGAATATTAAAAGAACCGGAGAATTCGCTGATAAAACAGTATTCGGCGCTGCTTGAAACAGATGACGTGAAACTTGATTTTGACGACGGCTCAATAACAGCTTTGGCACAGCTTGCGTTTGAAGTAAACGAGACCACGGAAAATATAGGCGCAAGAAGGCTGCATACTATAATAGAAAAGGTGCTTGAAGACGTGCTGTTTGACGCGCCTTACGGTAAAAAAGAAAAACGCCTTGTCACAAAGGACTGGGTGGAAGGCAAGCTGAAAGATATGGTGAAGGACAGGGATTTAAGTAAGTACATTCTTTAAGGCAGAGGCTTGGATGGTTGGAGGCTTAGAGGCTTGGAAGGTAGAACGGTTGACAACAAGGAGCAAAAAAATGGTAAACGCTATTGAAAAGGCACGGGTACTTACAGAGGCGCTTCCGTATATCAAAAAATTTACGGGCGCGACGTTTGTTATAAAATACGGCGGCAGCGCCATGGCGGAAGAAAAGTTTAAAAACTTCTTCATGGAAGATGTGGCCCTGCTTAATTACGTAGGCGTGCGTACGGTTTTGGTGCACGGCGGCGGCGATGAAATTTCCGCAATGGCAAAAAAACTTGGCAAAGAAGCGGTCTTTGTGCAGGGGCACAGGGTAACGGATAAAGAGATGCTTGATATCGCGTCCATGGTGCTTATCGGGAAAGTAAATAAAGATATAGTCCGCAGCTTAAACCTTCACAACCTTAACGCCATTGGTTTGTCCGGCAAAGACGGCAACCTGCTTATAGCAAAGAAAAAAAAGGAAGGTAAAGTGGATATAGGTTTTGTGGGCGAAGTGACAAAAGTAAACACCGGCCTTTTGGACACGCTTGAAGAAAAAGGGTACCTGCCGGTAATAGCGCCTATAGGCACGGACGCGCAGGGCAACGGTTATAACATAAACGCGGATTTAGCGGCGGCAGAAGTGGCAAAGGCGCTGAAAGCCGACAAACTTATTTATATTACGGATACTGACGGCGTTAAAATTAACGGCAAATATGTGGCTACGCTGCGCGCCGGTGACATTGCGAAAAATATAAAAAATAAACAGATAACAGGCGGCATGATTCCCAAACTTAATTCCGCGAAAGAAACAGTGGCAGCGGGCGTTAAAAAAGTGCACATAATAAACGGTACAAAAGAACATTCTATGCTTCTTGAAATATTCACCAAGGAGGGGACAGGCACGGAAATAGTTAAATAAGTGCCGGATAAAAATATGAATAACAAATTAAAAGCTGACGATAAAAAATACATAGGCAATACTTTCAAGCGCTACGACGCGGTCTTCGCAAAGGGGAAAGGCGCGGAAATTACAGATACTGCCGGGAAAAAGTATATAGACCTTCTGGCGGGTGTTGCTGTAAACCTGCTTGGCTATAATAATCCCGTGGTCAACGCCGCCATGACAGCGCAGATAAAAAAGTACACTCACACTTCCAACTGGTTTTACAGCGAAAATCAGATTAAACTGGCGGAACTGCTTGTAAAAAATTCTTTCGGCAGCAAGGTCTTTTACGTAAACTCCGGCGCGGAAGCCACAGAAGTGGCAATTAAGATTGTCCGCAAGTGGGGAATGCTGCATAAAAACGGCGCTTATAAAGTTATAACAATGCGCAACAGTTTTCACGGCAGGACAATCGCGGCCCTTACGGCAACAGCGCAGGAAAAATTCCACAAATATTTAAAGCCGCTTCCCGAAGGGTTTATGTACGCGGACTTTAATAATATTTCTTCCGTGGAAAAACTTATAGATGACAAGACCGCCGCTGTCCTGGTAGAACCCATTCAGGCGGAAGGCGGCGTATTGTTTCCTGATAAAAACTATTTTAAGGAATTAAAAGCGCTGTGCGAAAAAAAGAATGTCCTTTTAATCGCGGATGAAGTGCAGACAGGGCTTGGCCGCACGGGAAAACTTTTTGCGTATCAGAACTTTGGGTTTGAACCCGATATGATGACCCTTGGAAAAGGTTTAGGCGGCGGGCTTCCGCTGTCAGCTGTTATAATTTCTGAAAAACTTGAAGATGTCTATACAGTGGGCGACCACGGCACAACAATGGGCGGAAATCCCGTGGCGTGCGCGGCAGGTTATGCGGTATTGAAACAGGTAAACACAAAATCAATGTTAAAAATGGCGCTGACAAAGGGCAATAAGTTAATGAAAGATTTAAAGAAACTTAATAACCCTGTAATTAAGGATATAAGAGGAATGGGGCTTATTATAGGTGTTGAACTTACAGGCGATAACGCGAATGAAGCCGCGGCAAGGGCGTTTAAACAGGGAGTTATCATTAACGCGTGCAAGCCAAATGTTTTAAGGCTTGTGCCGCCTTTGATAATAACGCAAAAGCAGGCTGATAAAGCCGTAAAGGTAATCAACCGGTCGCTTGCATGATATGTTTTTAAAGAAGAAAGAAAATATCCGGAGGTAATAATGATTAACAAACTTTCAAAAAAAGACCTGCTGACGCTTGATGAATACACAAAGGATGAAATTTCTCTTATACTTTCAGTATCAGAGAATATCAGGGAAAAGCAGAAAAGCGGAGAGATGTTTGTCCCCCTTCTTGGAAAAGCGCTGGGAATGATTTTCAGAAAAAGTTCCACGCGCACAAGGGTCTCTTTTGAAATCGGGATGTTTCAGCTTGGCGGCGCGGCGCTGTACTTAAGCCCAAGCGAACTTCAGCTTGGACGCGGCGAAACAGTGGCGGATACCGCAAGGGTTTTATCGCGCTATCTGGACGGCATAATGATAAGGACGTATGACCACAGCGAAGTGGAAGAACTTGCGGCAAACGCGACCATACCGGTTATAAACGGGCTTACTGATTTTACGCATCCCTGCCAGATACTGGCGGACATACTTACCATAAAAGATAAGAAGAAAGTATTAAAGGGAATTACAGTTGCCTACGTGGGCGATGCCAATAACGTCTGCAATTCATGGATGTTTGGAGCGCCCAAAGCGGATTTAAATTTAAGGGTGGCTTCCCCAAAAGGGTACGAACCGGACCCGGCAGTGTTTGCCAGGGCAAAAAAATCCGCAGCTGATAACGGGACAGATCTTATATTTACAAATGACCCGCGCGCGGCTGTTGAAAACGCGGACGTAATTTACACCGATGTCTGGACAAGCATGGGGCAGGAAGAGGAATCGGAAAAAAGAAAAAAAGACTTTACCGGGTTTCAGATAAATTCGGAACTTGTAAGGCTTGCAAAAAAAGACGCTATTGTAATGCACTGCCTGCCAGCGCACAGGGGCGAAGAAATATCGGCAGAGGTTATAGACGGGCCCCAGTCGGTGGTTTTTGATGAAGCGGAAAACAGGCTGCACGTGCAAAAAGGCGTAATGGCTCTGCTGATGGGAAATAAATAAAACCGCCCCAAAATGGCGGCTTATAAAACTAAAAAGCGAGGAAAAGAAAATGGCAAAGAAAGTAAATAAGGTTGTACTTGCGTATTCGGGCGGGCTTGACACATCCGTAATCGTGCCGTGGTTAAAAGAAACATACGGCTGTAAAGTAATAGCGTGCGTGGTGGACGTGGGCCAGAAGGATGATTTTAAAGCCACGGAAAAAAAGGCCATAGCCAGCGGCGCGGATAAAGTGTACGTGCTTGATAAAAAAGAAGAATTCATGAAAGAATACGTGTTCCCTATGATAAAGTCAGGCGGGGTTTATGAAGGCAAATATCTGCTGGGCACATCCATTGCCAGGCCGATAATCGCCAAGGCGCAGGTGGAAATAGCATTAAAAGAAGGGGCGGACGCGGTATCACACGGCGCCACAGGCAAGGGAAATGACCAGGTGCGTTTTGAACTTACGTATAAAGCGCTTGCGCCGCAGCTTACTATTATAGCCGCGTGGAAAGATGACAACTGGACAATCCGTTCAAGGTCAGAGGCCATTGATTACGCCAAAGCGCACGGAGTGCCGGTACCTGTCACAAAAAAGAAACCATATTCGGAAGACGATAATTTATGGCATATCTCGCACGAAGGCGGAATACTTGAAGACCCGGCTAAAGAGTGTCCGGAAGAAGTGTTAAGCAGGATATCCACAATTAAAAACGCGGCAGAGACGCCGCAGTATGTCACAATTAATTTTGTGAAAGGGATTCCTGTCGGGATTAACGGCAAAAAAATGGAGCCCGTTGCGCTTATCACAAAATTAAACGAACTTGGCGGAAAGCACGGCATAGGGTTTGTGGACATGGTTGAAAACAGGCTTGTAGGCATTAAGTCAAGGGGAGTATATGAAACACCCGGCGGAACGCTTTTATTTGCCGCGCATAAAGAACTGGAAGAAATTACGCTGGACAGGGACACCGCGCACTATAAACAGCAGCTGGAACTTAAATTCACGGAACTGATATATAATGGAATGTGGTTCGCGCCTTTAAGGGAAGCCATCTCCGCTTTTATTGACAAGACACAGGAAACGGTGACCGGCGACGTAAAGCTTAAACTTTTTAAAGGCCACGTAATACCGGCGGGCAAGACATCGCCTAACAGCCTGTATTCAATGGCTTACGCGACATTTGAAGAAGACGAAGTTTATTCTCAGAAAGACGCCAAAGGGTTCATTAACCTTTACGGATTGCAGCTTAAGATTTTCAACCAGATAAACAGGAAGAAAAAATAAATATATTTTACAAAGGTGAAAAATGGCGAAGACATGGCAGGGCAGGTTCAAAAAACAGATAGATCCGGAAGCGGACAAATTTAACGCGTCGGTGTCATTTGATAAAAGGCTTTTTAAGCATGACGTGGCCGCGGGCATAGCGCACGCGGGCGCACTTTCACGCGCGGGCATAATTACCGGCGCGGAGGAAAAAAAGATAACGTCAGGGCTGAAAAAAGTGCTTGCCATGGAGAGCCGCATAGATTTTTCCAAATATGAAGACGTGCATTCCGCGGTGGAAATGGAATTAACCGCGCTTATCGGGGACGCCGGCAAAAAACTTCACACCGGACGCAGCAGGAATGACCTTGTAGCCACGGACACCCGCCTGTATGTGATAGAAGACAGCGCGCTTATAGAAAAAGAATTAAAGTTGTTATTGAAAGCGCTGCTAAAGCTGGCAAAGAAGAATACAAATAGTTTTATAAAAGGCTATACGCACATGCAGCAGGCGCAGTATGTTTCTGCCGCGCACTGGGCAATGGCGTATTTTGAAATGTTCAAACGCGACCTTACACTCCTTAATACTTTCAGGGAGAGGGTGTCGGTAATGCCGCTTGGTTCCGGCGCGATAGCGGGCAGCAATTTCGCGATAGACCGCGCGTACGCCGCAAAAGCGCTTGGGTTTAAGAATATTTCCGCCAACAGCATGGATGGTGTTTCTGACAGGGACTTTGCCGCGGATTTCTGCTACTTCTGCTCATTGTCATCTGTTCATCTTTCACGCATGGCAGAAGAGATTATAATGTACGCGACAACAGAATTTAACTTAATTGACATAGATGATTCGTTTGCCACAGGCAGCAGCCTTATGCCGCAGAAAAAGAACCCCGACATAGCCGAACTTTTAAGGGGTAAGTCAGCCGGTTTTATGGGAAATCTATTATCCATGCTGGCAATGATGAAAGGGCTTCCGCTTACATACAATAAGGATATGCAGGAAGATAAAGTGACGCTTTTCAGGTCACTGGATGAAATAAAGTCATGCCTGCACATAGCTGCAAGGCTTATTGATAACATAGCGTTTAAAAAAGATAATAACGAAAATACTTTTATGTATTCCGTAGACGTGGCAGATTACCTTGTGGAACAGGGTGTGCCTTTTCGGGACGCGCACGAAATCACGGGAAAACTTGTCGGTTACTGTGTGGAAAAAGAAAAACAGTTCACGCAGCTTTCAAAGGCGGAACTGGCGGAAATATCGCCAAAACTTAACGCGGAAATGATAGCGTCATTAAGCCCGGAAAAATCCGTAAACATGAAGAAAACGGCAGGGTCGCCTTCTGTTAAAAGTGTTACAAAACAGATTGCAGACGCGGAAAGGTTCCTTAAATAAATGAAGGCGTCACAGCACGCAATTGTGGCAGTGCCTACAAGCATCAGCCTGTGGGTGTTAACAGGTTATAATGTGTGGTATTTATTAATGTCACTTTTTCTTGGGTTTCTGATAGACGTGGACCATGTCTGGGACTATGTCAGGGAAGAAAGAAAATTTGACTTTAAGCACATGTTTATTAAATCATACACCGGGGATTTTAAAAAACTTCATATTGTTTTTCATTGTCTGGAATACGTCCCTATTGCCTGGATAATTGGGCTTTTAATCGGTGGCGAAGCGATTACATTTGCCGCCGTGTTTACTATAGCATACCTTTCCCATATGATACCGGATCTGTTGTCAAACAACGTGCATCCTCTTGGATATTTTTTTATTTTCAGGGCAGTTAAAAAGTTTGAAATGCGTGAAATATTCCACCAGGAAGATACCTGGGCCAAAAAATAATAGAAAGATTCTATCAATTATTACGGAGGGATGATTAATGGGACTTTTGCTTATGCTTATTGCCGCGGCTTTGTTTATAACCGCCTACCATACTTATGGCAGGTGGATAGCGCGCAAATTTCAAATTGATTATACAAAAAAAACCCCGGCGCATGAACAGCGCGACGGCGTGGATTTTGAACCCGCAAAAAGGTACGTGCTTTTAGGACACCACTTTGCGTCAATTGCGGGCGTGGGGCCCATTGTGGGTCCGATAGCCGGCGCCATGTTCGGCTGGCTGCCGGTTTTTTTATGGATAATATTGGGTAATATTTTTATGGGGGCGGTTCACGATTTTGCGTCGCTTGTCGTGTCGGTAAGAAACGGCGGCAAGTCCATCGGCGGGCTTATGGAAGAGTATCTTGGCAAAGCCGGCAAAAGGGTTTTTCTTGTCTTTACATGGCTTGCGCTTGTTCTTATAATTGCGGTTTTTACCATTGTTGTGGCCAACACCTTTACGGCTTATCCGCAGGTGGCAACAGCTTCGGGCGCTTTTATGTTAATTGCCGTGCTGTTTGGGTATGCGGTGTATGTTAAAAAGGCGCCGCTGTTTATTTCCACTGTAATAGGGGTTTTGTTTTTACTGGCGGGAATAGCGTTTGGAGGGGTGTTCCCGGCAAAACTTACTTATACTGTATGGGTCTTAATATTATTCGCGTACATCTTTATAGCCTCTGTCACGCCTGTCTGGATACTTCTGCAGCCAAGGGATTATCTGAATTCTTTCCTTCTTTACATGATAATAATTGCCGGGTTTGCCGGTGTAATAGCATACAGGCCGGAAATATCACTTCCTGCGTTTACCGGATTCAACGTAAAAAATGTGGGGTATATGTTTCCGATACTTTTTGTAACTGTTGCATGCGGGGCTATTTCCGGGTTTCATTCAATTGTTGCGTCAGGTACGGTATCCAAACAGCTTGATTCAAAAAAAGACATGCAGTTTGTAGGATACGGCGGAATGCTGCTTGAAGGCATGCTTGCGGTAATTGCGCTTATCACCGCGGCTATGCTGACACAGCAGAACTATATGCTGTCTTTGTCGGTGGGCAAGCCTGAAGAGATATTTATAAAAGGAATAGCCGCTTTTACCGTGAAAATGGGCCTGCCGTTTGAAGCAGGGGTTTCTTTCTGCGCCCTTGTGATAAGCGCGTTCGCGCTTACCACACTTGATACGGCGGCAAGGCTTGGCAGGTACACTTTTCAGGAACTTTTTGAAGTTAAAAATACCAATAACCCTGTACTTGGAAATATGTATTTAGCGACCGCAATAACAGTGGGGGTTGCCGCTCTGTTCGCTTTTAATAAAAGCGGTACTATGGCAATATGGCCCGTGTTCGGTTCCGCCAACCAGCTTCTGGCATGCCTTGCGCTTCTGGCCGTGACCGCGTACTTTGCAAAGAGAAAAGAAAACAACCTGTTTGTAAAGATACCCGCGGTATTTATGTTTCTTGTCACAATATCAGCGATTGCTTTTCTTATGGCAAAGAATTTTACGGCAAAAAACTACCCGCTTGCAATACTGTCATTTCTGCTGCTTGGTACAGCGCTTTATGTGGTAAAGCTGGCAAAAGATAAAAAGGTGATATAAATGGCAAAAAATAATGAATTTGAAAAACTGACCGGTATAATGCGCGCTCTGCGCGCCCCTAATGGGTGCCCGTGGGATAAAAAGCAGACGCATAAATCGCTGCTTCCATATGTGATAGAAGAAGCGTATGAAGTCATTGATTCCGTAAATAAAAAAAATGACAATGAACTTAAAGAAGAACTTGGTGATTTATTGTTACAGGTGGTGTTTCACGCGCAGATTGCAAAAGACAGAAACAAATTTGATATTGATGACGTAATAAAAGGAATTAATCATAAATTAATATCAAGGCATCCGCACGTATTTGGCGATAAAAAGGGTATTAATACCGGCAAACAGGTTAAGGATTTCTGGGAAGCACAAAAAAAGAAAACAAAGAAACGTAAATCAGTGCTGGAAGGCGTGCCAAAAGGGATGCCGGCGCTTTTGCGCAGCAGAAGGCTTATAAGCAAGGCAGTGACAACCGGGTTTAAATGGAAAGACGCGGCAAGCGTATTCAAAAAAGTGGAAGAAGAAGCCCGGGAAGTTAAAAAAGAGATAGTATCAAAAAATAAAAAATTGCTGACAGAAGAACTTGGTGACCTTATGTTTGTAACCGCGGCGCTTGCGTATTACAGCGGGATAAACCCGGAAGAAGCGCTTCACAGGGCGAATGACAAATTCATAAAAAGGTTTGGTAAAATAGAAGGCAGGCTTCATAAAAAAATAAGCGAAAAAGAGATGCTTAAACTGTGGAACACAACAAAAAAAGGAAAAAATAATGGTAAATAACAAAAACAGGAAACACGTCAAATGGCTTTATGATGAACTTCCAAGGCTGGAAGCTGATAAAGTTGTATCCGGGGCTGTGTCCGAAAAAATAAGAAATTATTACGGCAGCCTTGTGGATAAAAACGCGTTAAATCCCGTACTTGCCATATTTTATGTGATGGGTTCGGTATTAATTGGGCTGGGCATAATACTTTTAATCGGGTACAACTGGGACAAGATACCAAGGCTGTTTAAGATTGCGGTTTCATTATTACCCCTTGCCATTGGCATGGGCGCAGGTTATCTTACGTACAAAAAGGGAATGGGAAAATCATGGAAAGAAGGGGTGGCTGTTTTCTGGTTTTTATCTATTGGCGCCACAATATCGCTGATTTCACAGACGTATAACATTCACGGTGAAATAGCGGACTTCTTTCTTATATGGCTTGTGCTGGGTTTTCCCATAATCTATGTATTAAAAAGCCCAATGGTATATTTTCTATATATGGCGGGCGCAATTGCCTGGGCTTCCGCGGTTCAGATTCACGATGGATTTGCCACCGCGTTCTGGCTGTTTATAGCGGCAGCAATGCCTTTTTACATAAAGCTATTTATTGAAGACAGGTATTCGCCGGTTGTAATAAGGACATCTTTTATAACCGCGGCTGCGTTTACCGCGGCTGTCGGGCTTACGCTTGAAAAATGCGTGCCGGGGCTGTGGATGATAATTTATTCATCGCTTTTCTGCTTTATTTACATGTTAAGCGCGCGTTTATATGATGACGATGAACCCGCGGTTAAAAAACCATATAACTGGTTTTCTGCAATTGGCATAGCAATCCTGATGCTGCTTTTGTCATACGACTGGGCGTGGAATTCAATCGGCTGGAATCATTACAGGAACGCGTCCAGGTTTTTCGCGCAGGCCGCTATTTTTGATTACCTTCTTACTATTCTGCTGCCGGCATGCGCGTTATATATGATGATAGATGTAATTAAGTCTAAAAAGAAAATGATACTTGATTACGGCGCGTCGTTTATAATTGTTATTGCGTGTTATATTTTTGTGGCATTAACGGAAAAAGTGCTGGGGGATGTATCTGTCGCGGCAGTGCTTTTCTTTATAAACATATACATTGTTTACTTAAGCGCCGTGACAATAAAATTCGGAATTGAAAACAGGCATATGATGACCGTGAATTCCGGGATGTTTCTGTTTGGCATTCTTGTGGTTCTCAGGTTTCTTGATATGGACTTAAGCCTGCTTGCAAGGGGCATTGCGTTTATAATAATGGGAATTGTATTTCTTGCCGCAAATTACTTTATAAGCAAAAGGATATCAGCCGATGAAAAAAAATAACCCTGTCTATATTCAGATTTTTAAAGCTGTCATAATAATCCTTCTGGCAGGGCAGGCGGCTTTTCCAATTTACACAATTATTAAAAGCGAACTTGCGCTTAATTCCGGCGCTGAATACAAGTTTCTGGTGCGCCCGGCTGATCCCTATGACCCGTTTAGAGGCAGGTATGTCACATTAAGATATGAAAACAATACGGCAAAAGCAACTGTAGTATTAAAAAATAATGAATTGGCTGACGGGGTACTTGCTATTGATAAAGACGGATTTGCGTATGTCAAATATCTGTTAAAATACAAAACAGCAGTATCTTCAGAAGCGGTTGTCACTGTAAGGCTTACCGGTGATATATTAGAAAAAGGGAACGCGCGTTTTGAATTTATTAATAATAAACTGTTTATGAATGAAAAGATTGCCCCCAAAGTGGACAGGGTAATGTGGACATACAGAGGGAAAATATACGTAAAGGCGTCCGTTAAAAATGGCGATATGATACTGAAAAGCCTTTATTTTGACGGTGTTGAAGCTTCAGAGTATGTGAAAAAAGAGGTTAAATAATACCTTATATTATTGACTTTTATTACATAATTGTGTAACTTGTTAACTTAGCATTATTATGCGGAAAGGTGGCCGAGTGGCCGATGGCAGCTGACTGCTAATCAGTTGGTCCGGGTGACTGGGCCCGGGGGTTCGAATCCCCCCCTTTCCGCCATGAAATTTACAGCAAGGAAGAGTCGGTACCTTCGGCCTTTTTTATATGATAGGATAATTAAAGGTAGAAGGCACTATGGCCTTTCCGCCATAGAAAAAGCTCTTGTAGGGACAGCGCTCCTGTGCTGTCCGAGGTTTTTAAAAGATTATACAGTTGGCCTTCGGAGGACTAGTCTAATGGTAAGGCATCTGACTTGAAATCAGACGGGTGAAAGCCCTTGGGGGTTCGAGTCCCTCGTCCTCCGCCATATAAAATAAAAAAGCCACAGGTTTAGTATCCTGTGGCTTTTTTATTTTGGGGATTGTGGCAGCCCTCCATTGACAAGTCATTTCTGCGATGTATAATTTATAAAAACAACAAAGGACATAAAATGAAATGCAGCCTGTGTGAAAAAGAGATAGACAACTATACATCGCAATTCCATCATATTGTTATTGACGAAAAACACAGTTATGACATATGCAGTGACTGTACAGATAAATTCATTAAATGGCAGGGGGAAAAGTATTCAGTCCTTTTTCCGACAAGGGCGATGAAGAAAAGGTTTAATAAAGAATAATAAGGGGATAATGAATTTAATGCAGTTAATATTAATAGTTTGACACAACACCGCTAATATATTACAATAATGGTGATATATAAAAAACAAGGAGGGAAATTATGAAGAAGACAGCGGTTTTAGCATTATCATTAGTTTTAACGGTTCTTTTTTCGGCAAGTGTTTTAGCTCATTGTGACACTATTGAAGGCCCGCTGATAAAGGAGGCGAAAGCTGCATTTGAAAAAAACGATGTAACGCCGGTTCTTAAATGGGTTAAAAAAAGCGATGAAAAAGAGATAAAGTCTATATTTGCGGAAGCTCAAAAAGCCGCTTCTGCCGGCGCGAAGGAAATTGCCGAAAAATATTTCCTTGAAAACCTTGTGCGAGTGCACAGAGTAGGTGAAGGAGCTTCATATACCGGTATAAAACCTGAAGGTACAGAAATTGATGCGGCAGTATTAATGGGGGATAAAGCGCTGGAAACAGGTTCTGTCAAAGAACTGACGGACAAGCTTGCGGTACACATAACTGCCGAAGTAAACAAAAGGTTTGAAAATGCAGTGGCGCTCCGCAAAACCGCTGATAAAAGCCCGGAACAGGGACGTAAATACATTGAAGCGTATATCAGTTACATACATCTTGTGGAAAATCTTCACGGCCTTATTAAATCTGAAAGCGAATCGGGGCATAAACATTAAATTATTGTGATTTTATAATGCCATACCCGGGGCCGGTTATCGCATAAAGAGAGCGTAACCGGCCCTCATTTATTAAAAATAACGGATTTGACAAATAATATTTTATAGTATATATTTATAATATAAAATATTATTAAGGAGATATTTATGAAAAAAGTAAAAGCGTTAAGTATAACAATACCCGGGGAGCTTACGGAAAAAGTGCATAAAATAAGCAGAGCGGAAAATAAAAGCGTCAGTTCCGTAATCAGCGAAGCTGTTATGGCTTATTGCGGCAAGAAAGACCTTGAAGAGGCACGTACTGAATTTTCTGAAAGGGCAAGAAAAATGGGCGTTGTAAGTGAAGACGACATCAACAGGGTGGTACATGAATACAGGCAGGAACACAAAAAAAATAAAAATCACCGTTGATACAAACATACTGATATCCGTGTTTGTTTATCCCGGGACCACTGTGGTCAGGATATTTGATGACATATTTGACGGTAAGATACTGCTTGGACTGTCTGACGAAATCTTAAGGGAATTTACCGGTGTATGCGTCAGAAAGTTTGACTATGACGCGGAAACCGCTGTAAAGTATTCCGACCTTATAAGGCGCCACTCTGTCATTGTATATCCTACGGAGACTGTAAATATCATAAAAGATGAACCCGATAACAGGATTCTTGAATGTGCGGATGAGTTTAAAGCGGATTATATTATCTCCGGCGACAGGCATTTATTGGATGTAAAAAAGTATAAAAATATTAAAATAATTACACCTGCTGATTTCATAAAAACTTTGTAAAATTTATAAAAAGAAAAACGGAGTGGTTAAATGAGTGATAAAAAAGCAGTAATGTCTATTAATCTGCTTGGTGTTGTGCTTGTAACAATTGTTGTGTTGGAGATATTTAAAGTTACCAGTAAATGGCTTTATGTTTTTTTAACTGTAATATCCGCTGTCTTATTTGTTTGTTTTATGGTGTATGCGAAGTTTGTAAAAAACTTTGGAACAAAAGAAAAGTTGATTCATTGCGTGATTTTAAGTATGTTGTGTTTGATTGTGCTTATTGCTGCTTCGCGAATTGCTATAAGTATGGAACGTACATCAGTAGCCATAAGTCTTTTAACCTTTATACTGATGGTTTTTAATATTATTGCACTCACCAAAATTAACTTTAATAAATAAAACGACAAAAAGTGTAGCAGAAATAAAAAAAGCCCCTGCCTTTTGGCAGGGGCTTTTGAATATTGAAGTTTATATTTACTCGTCCCAGCCGATTAAAATTCCCACTGCTATTGCCACATAACCGCCTATTATAAGAAAAGGGGCTGCTGCGCCGGCCCAGTTGCTGGCGTCCGGATTGACAAGTGATAAGACATAATATCCAAGCACAAGCACCACAAGAGCCACGCCTATCACATATAAACCGGTTTTCTTTTTGGCCTTAACGTCTTTTTTTACTTCTTTAATAACATCAGCCATTTTATCCCTCCATAACCTTATTTTGTTATCTTTTCCATTCCGCCCATGTAAGGCCTTAGGGCTTCAGGAATTATTACTTCCATGTTTTCTGTCTGGTACGTTTCAAGTATGGCAGGCAATAACCTTGAAGTGGCAAGCCCGGAGCCGTTTAATGTATGCACGTGGCGTGTTTTATTTTCTTTGTCCTTAAAGCGGATCCTGGCCCTGCGCGCCTGATAATCTGTAAAGCAGCTGCAGGAAGATGTTTCCCAGTAGCGTCCCGCGCCTTCGTGCCAGACTTCAATGTCATACGTCTTGGCGGAAGAAAAAGTCATATCTCCGGTTGATAACAGCATTACCCTGTAGTGCAGGTCAAGTTTCTGTAATATGCTTTCGGCGTCTTTTAAAAGTTTTTCAAGTTCGTCATAGGATGATTCGGGTGTGGTAAATTTTACCAGTTCCACTTTATTGAACTGGTGCATTCTTACAATGCCTTTCATATCCTTGCCGTAACTTCCGGCTTCTTTTCTGAAGCACGGAGTATAAGCTGCGTAGCAGATGGGAAGGCTTTTTTCCGCAAGTATCTCGTCCCTGTGGATATTGGTCACAGGCACTTCCGCGGTAGGGGTTAAGAAAAAATCCGGGTTGGTAAGTTTAAAAGAGTCTTCTTCAAACTTGGGAAGCTGGCCCGTGCCTGTCATGGATTCGCGGTTCACAAGAATAGGGGGTAACAACTCTGTATACCCGTTTGCGCCTGTCTGTGTATCAAGCATAAAGTTTATAAGCGCGCGTTCAAGCCTTGCGCCTGCGCCTTTATAAAATACAAACCTTGCGCCTGTTACCTTAACTGCGCGTTCCGAATCAAGTATGCCAAGGTGTTCCGCTATTTCCCAGTGTGGTTTTGGCTTAAAAGAAAAAGATTTTTTCTGCCCCCATTGTGAAGTTTCCACGTTTGCCGTTTCATCCGCGCCAAGGGGAACTGATTCATCGGGCATGTTGGGGATATATAAAAGTTTAAGTGTGAGCTCTTCGTCTAATTTTGAAAGCTCGGCGTCCATGGTTTTAATTTTATCGGAAGCGGTTTTCATCTCGGCCAGAAGTGCTGTTGCGTCTTTGCCTTCTTTTTTTAGCCTGGCAATGTCCGGGTTTTTTTTATTATTTTCCGCTTTTATGGCTTCCACAGTGCCGATAATTTCGCGGCGTTTTATGTCAATAGCCAGAACTTCGTCCACTGCTTCCGGTTTTACGCCCTTTTTTGCAAGGGAGGCTTTTACAGCTGCCGGATTATCACGTATTAATTTAATGTCAAGCATGTCACACTCCGTCTAAAATTGGTAGATTGTTAAACAGGGTATATTATAAAGGAAAGAGGGATTTTTTCAAGAAAATAGTATAGGACGGCAGCTTGGCAGCTCAGCGGCTAGGCAGCTAGGCAGCTAGGTTGAAGCAAGTAAATAAGCGCAAGCAGAGGGGAAACTCGACGGCTCGGATGCTCTGCAGCTCGGTCATTACCAAAACTGCTGAACTTCTCAGCCGCCGAGCCGCTGAGCTGCAGCCCTTTAATATATTTTTTCTTGACTTTCCCTGTGCCGGTAGTAACATTGTTATATTATGGCTGAAAATATAGAACAAATATCAGAAAAACAGACAGTTGGCGAAGAGATTGCTAACAGTATAATTCACGGGATAGGCGCTTTATTAAGCATTGCCGGGCTGGTTATAATTATCGTAATTGCCGCTAAAAAAGGGGGCGCTTTAAGAATCACCACCCTTTCTATTTACGGGGCAAGCATGGTAATAATGTTTCTTATGTCAACCATGTCACACAGCCTTGTACCTGTTAAGGCAAAAAATGTTTTTGAAATCCTTGATCATTCCGCTGTTTATACCCTGATAGCCGGCACATATACGCCCGTCTGCCTGCTTTTAACCGGCGGCGCGTGGGGATGGACGTTTTTCGGGATAGTCTGGGGGCTGGCAATACTTGGAATAATATTCAAAGTATTTTTTACCGGAAGGTATATTAAATTGTCATCTGCTATTTATGTGGTAATGGGGTGGCTTATTCTGGCTGCCATATGGCCTGTTATAAACACTGTGCCAAAAGAGTTTCTGTTGTGGCTGTTAGCCGGCGGCCTTTTATATACTTTTGGCGTAATATTTTATGTCTGGCGCAGGATTAAATATCACCACGCCATATGGCATATGTTTGTACTTGGCGCGGCTGTGTGCCATTTTTTTATGTTGTTAATGTTTGTGGCGTAAAGGATAAAAAAGTAACAGGTTACAAGTTACAGATTACAGGTAACAAGAAACAGGTAAAGCATAAAAACTATATTTTAATGTCAGGAGGAAAGATATGGCGATAATGGACATTTCTATTGTTCCCATAGGCACCAATAAAACATCGGTAAGTGAATACCTGGTAAACGCGATAAAGATTCTTCAGGAAAAAGGGGCTAAATATCACATATGCCCTATGGGGACGGTTGTTGAAGGCGAAGTAAATGACCTTTATGATTACGCGCGTACCATGCACGAAGAAGTATTCTGTGACATTGACGTGCAGAGGGTGGTGGTGACTATAAAGATAGATGACAGGCGTGACATTCACGCGGTTACAATGGAAAAGAAAGTGAAATCACTTGGCGACAAGGTAAGGTATAAAAAATAATGGCGGTGGTAATGTGAAATATCTGTTTGGGCCGGTGGCTTCAAGAAGGCTTGGTTTATCGCTTGGTGTTGACCTGCTTGGCAAAAAACACTGCAATTTAAACTGTGTTTACTGCGAACTTGGAAAAACAGAAGGTGTATCGCTTTCCAATGAACGCGGGCTGTTTGTTAAAACGCATGATGTTACAGCGGAGCTTGAAGAGTTTTTTAAAAACGGCGGAAAAGCAGATGTAGTAACATTTTCCGGCGCAGGCGAGCCCACGCTTGCCCTGAATTTAAAAGAAGTGATAGAAGATGCGAAAAAAATATCGCCCTGTAAAGTGGCTGTTTTGACAAATGGAGTGCTTTTACACATGCCGGAAGTAAGGGATGCGCTGTCCGGCGCGGACATTGTGGTTCCTTCATTTGACGCGGCCACCAAAAGCACATTTTTAAAAGTAAACCGCCCGGCTGCGGGGGTTGATTTTGATTTAATGCTGCAGGGATTAAAGGATTTTTGTGCCGGTTACAAGGGCAGCATATTTCTTGAAATTCTTCTTGTGGAAGGAATCAATGACAGCCTTTCGGAACTTTTTGAAATGCGCAGGTTTATAAACAGTCTTGAAAACATAGAAAAAATACAGTTAAACACCGTTGCCCGCGCGGGCGCGGAAGAATACGCCAGGCCCGTGGACGCGGAGGCGGCAAAACGCGCGTGTCTTATACTTGGGCCAAAGGCAGAAGCGGTTTCAGGATATTCCGGCGCAAGGATTGAAGCGCAGGAAGAAGAATTGAAAAGTATTATTTATGAAAGCGCCAGATTAAGGCCTGTGTCTGCCGAAGAGGTAAGCACAATGCTGAATATAAACCGGAATGAAGCGCAGGAACTTTTATGGGAACTTGAGTATGACGGGCTGGTGGATAAAACAGTCAGGGAAGGCAAAGAATTTTTTCTGGGGAAACATGCCTGATAAATTTTCCGGCAGAATTATATGAAAACATATCCCGAATGCCTGCCTTGCCTTTTAAGGCAGGCGATACAGGCGTCACGGCTGGCAGGCGCGGATGAAAAGAAGGTAATGCAGGCCGCGGAAAAAGCGGAAGATTTTTTAAAGACAATTAACATAGAAAATAACCCGCCGCACATAAGCCGCAATATGCACAGGATATTAAGGGCGCACCTGAATAATTCCGACCCGTACCTTGCGATAAAAGAAAAATACAATCACATAGCAATGTCCATGTTTGATTCCATGAAATTAAAAGTTACAAAATCTGCCGATCCGCTTTTAACCGCCATAAGGGCGGCAATTGCGGGCAATGTGATTGATTTTGGCGCTCAGCTTGAATTTGACCTGGAAGCCGACCTTGACGATGTAATGACAAAAGAATTCGCGGTGCTGGATTATGAAGCGTTTAAAGAGGCACTGAAAGCAAATATAGAAATATTGTATCTTGGCGACAATACAGGTGAAACTGTTTTTGACAGGATACTTATTGAAGAAATACAGAGAATTTACGGGACAAAGATAACTTATGTGGTTAAAGAAAGCCCTATTTTAAATGACGCTCTTTATCACGACGCGGTTTTCGCGGGGATTGACAAAGTGGCGGATGTGATTTCGTCCGGCGCGGATTCGCCGGGTATTGTCCTTGAATACGCGTCAGAAGATTTTAAAAGACGTTTTTATTCAGCGGGCATGATAATAAGCAAGGGGCAGGGCAACTTTGAATCTCTTTACGGCGAGCCTGTTCCCGCATTCTACCTGCTTAAACTTAAATGCGATGTTGTAGCCAAACACACCGGATTACCGCTTGGGGGGATAGTACTTATGAAGGGATGAGGGACAGAGGGACGGAAGGTCGGAGGGACAGAAGGTTTAAACCGACCATCCGTGTATTTGTGTCAGCGTCTTTTTGTGTTTTAGCCGACCATCCGACCCTCTGTGCATCCGTCCCTCGTGTTTTAGATTTTTAGCTATTGAAAAATATCATCCTATAAGTATAATGATTGCCAGGGAAAACGATAAAAATACGAGGTGGCATATGTTTCTTGGATTTACGGGACCAAACGCGTCAGGCAAGGGCGAAGCCATTAAATATCTTGTAGAACGTAAAAAGTTCATTGCATCTTCATTATCAGATATCCTCCGCGATGAAGCCAAATTAAGGGGCAAAGAGCCGGTAAGGGATAACCTTATTATTATAGGAAATGAATTAAGGAACAGCGAAGGCTCCGCGGTGCTTGCCGCAAGGACAATTAAAAAAATAAAAAATTCGCCTCAGGCGGTTATTGACAGCATAAGGAATGTACATGAAATTGAGGAGTTAAGAAAAAACCTTCCCGGCTTTAAATTAATAGGGATAAGCGCGGACGTTAAGACCCGGTTTGAAAGGTCAATTAAGCGCGCGCGCCCCGGAGACGCTTCCACACTTGAAGACTTTATTAAGAAAGAAGAAAAAGAAAATTCCGCGGATGAAAAAGCACAGCAGCTTTCCCGGTGTTATGACCTGGCGGATATAAAAATTGACAATTCCGGCACCTTTGAACAGCTTACGGGAAAACTGGATACAATTCTTAAAGAACTGGAATATAAACCGTATTCACGCCCGTCGTGGGATGAATACTTTATGAAGATGGCATACTTAACCGCAGAGCGTTCCACCTGCCTGCGCCATCACGTGGGCGCCGTCATAGTTAAAAATAATTACGTTGTCAGCACCGGTTATAACGGCGCGGCGGCAGGGGTTAAGGACTGCACGGAACTTGGATGCCTGCGCGACCAGATGGGAATTGCGTCAGGCACGCGACACGAAATCTGCCGCGCAATTCACGCGGAGCAGAACGCCATAATACAGGCCGCGCTTCACGGCGGCGGCACGCAGGGCGCCACAATTTACTGCACGCACTCTCCGTGTATTATATGCGCCAAGATGGTGGTTAATGCCAAGATAAAAAGATTTGTGACATCCAACTTATACCCGGATAAAAGTTTCCAGGAACTTTTCGCGGAAGCCAGAATTGAATTCTGCGCGGTTAAAAGGCCGGAACTTACGATATCCGTGCTTGATTAAAATGCGCAGGGTAATTCTTCTTTTTTCCATTATAGCGGCAGCCTTTACGGCTGCTTACGCGTCTAATTTTGACTTCCTTAAGGAATTTTTAGAGGAAGGCGACACCCATGTTATATACGTTAACAAACCGGAGAAAAAACTTTACCTGCTTTCCTCCGCGCTTGATGTTATGTTTGTTTATGATATAGCGTCCGGTTCAGGCGGCGGCGACAAAGTGTACCAGAAAGACATGTGTACGCCGGCGGGAGAATACAGAATAACCGAGATATATACGGTGATGGAACCGTGGCAGCTGGTGCTTGCTGAAGAACGTTTAAAAGATGCCGTACTGTGTAATGAAGATACAGGTGAAATTAAGCAAAAGGTAAAGCAGCTGCGGGATAATTTTAATCAGGGCAGAAATAACCTGACTTCTTTAAATAAAACATATTACAGGGCAAAAGACGGATATACGCGGTATGGGACAACACAGGACCTTGGTATTAATTCTTACGGCCCGGTTTTTATGAGGCTTGATTTTCCCAACGCGAAAGATTATAAAAAATACAGAAAGGCCATCCGTGAAGGGCGCGTACCCATGAATGAAGACGGAACATACGCGGAAATTGGCGGCGGTATTGCCATTCACGGAACAAATGACCCAGTATCCATAGGCCATGACGCTTCTCAGGGCTGCGTGCGGATGCGTAATTCAGATGTTATAGAGTTATCGTGGTATGTGAAGAAAGGGATGAGGGTGGTAATAAGATAATGAAAGACGGAAGGTCAGAGGGTCGGATGCACGGAGGGACAGAGGGACGGAAGTAAGGTCAGAAGGTCAGAAGGTCGGAAGGTCAGAAGGTCGGAAGGTCGGAAGGTCGGAAGGTTTGGTAGGCGCACCCTTTAGGGTGCGGCAGTTAAACATAAAACATAGGGGAAAACTCGGCGGTTTGGAAGAACGGTTGAACTGCCAATAATATCGTACGGAGGAATTGAAATGGCAAAGATTGTAAAATTATCGGCGAAGGATAAGGAACTGTCAGAAAAGATTCAAACGGTTTTTGATGAAACGGAAAAAGTGATTGTGGGACAAAAACATATGGTACGTTCCCTTATAACCGGCCTTTTATGCAGGGGGCACGTACTTCTTGAAGGCGTACCCGGGCTTGCAAAAACGCTTGCGGTAAAGACCCTTTCCGCAACTATTCAGGCGTCGTTTTCACGCATTCAGTTCACTCCGGATTTGTTACCTGCTGATTTAACCGGCACAAGAATTTATAACGCGAAGACAGGAGAATTTTCGGTTTCGCAGGGGCCGATTTTTGCCAATATCATTCTGGCTGATGAAATTAACAGGGCGCCTGCCAAAGTGCAGTCCGCGCTTTTGGAAGCTATGCAGGAAAAACAGGTGACAATAGGCGATAAGACTTTTAAACTTGAAGAACCTTTTGTGGTAATGGCCACGCAGAACCCCATAGAAACCGAAGGGACATACCCGCTGCCTGAAGCGCAGGTGGACAGGTTTCTTGTGAAAGCTGTTGTGGGTTATCCCACAAGGGAAGAAGAAAAAGAGATACTTACAAGGATGACCGCGGGTGAAGAGGTAAAAACCGGCAGGATATTAAAACCAAAGGACATCCTTGATATGAGGGCGTCCGTGGACTCCGTTTTTGTGGATGAAAGCATAAAAGATTATGTCACCGACATAGTGTTTGCTACACGTAATCCGGAAGAACACAAATTGAAACTTTCCCACCTTATAGAATACGGCTGTTCTCCCAGGGCTTCCATAAGTCTTATTCTGTGCGCGAAAGCGCTGGCTTTTATGGACGGCAGGGGCTATGTCTCGCCGGATGACATAAAAGAGTGCGCCTATGACGTATTAAGGCACAGGATAATTCTGTCTTATGAAGCGGAAGCCGAAGAAATAAAACCTGACGATGTTATAGCGCAGATAATCAACAAAATAAAAGTACCGTAATATAAACGGTATACGGGCATACAGATGATTTCAAAAGATATTCTTAAACGAATCAAAAAAATAGAGATTACCGCGAAGCACCTTGTAAACACGGAGCTTCAGGGCGAATATCTGTCGTCATTCAAAGGGCGCGGCATAGAATTTACCGAGGTCAGGGAATACAATCCCGGTGATGATGTAAGGGTAATTGACTGGAACGTCACCGCCAGGATGAATATGCCCTACATCAAAACATTTATTGAAGAGCGTGAAATGCAGGTGGTCTTTGCCGCGGATTTAAGCGGCTCTTTGAATTTTGGCACCAGGCAGACCTTAAAAAGCGGGCTGATGCTTGATTTTACCGCAGCCCTTGCTTTTGCCGCCGCGATAAACAGCGACAGGGTGGGGCTTTTGGGTTTTACTTCCGTCCCTGAAAAGTATATTCCGCCCAAAAAAGGAAAAAAACACGTCTTAAGGATTCTGCGCGAAATTGTATACCACGAAACAAAAAATAAAGGTACTGATATAGGCGCGGCTGTAACTTATCTGGCGCACGCTTTAAAAAAGAAGAGCACGGTTTTTATAGTATCTGATTTTCTTGATGAAAAAGATATTTCTGAACCCCTTAAGATTCTGTCCCACAGGCATGAAGTAATTGCCGCGGTACTGCGTGACCCTGCCGAATACGAAGTGCCGGACATGGGCATAGTGCCTTTCTTTGACCCGGAAACAGGGGAGACGCAGTGGGTGGATACTTCCGGCACGGGCGGAAAAGCCGCGGCTTTAAAAATGCAAAGAACCAAAGATGATAAATTATTCAAACTGTTCCGGTCCACGGGTGTTGATTATATAAAACTTGAATGCGGCGGTTCTTATCTTAAGGAAATAGTCTCCTTTTTTAAAAAACGCGAAAGGAGATTAAGATGAGGTTTGAAAACGAAAATCTGTTTCTGGCTGCGGGGATAATGGCGGGTATATTTATTATATCCCTGATACTGCGGATAATCTTTCGGGGCAAAGTTGTCCATTCCAATATAAAAGGAATAAGCAGGGGGAAAACAACCGCACCGCTTATTGTGTATCTTCCGGATATTTTAAAGTTAGCCGCTGTAATACTTCTTATCATAGCGCTGCTGCGGCCGCAGTCGGTTAAAAAAGAGACCGAAGAAATCATAAAAGGCATTGATATAATAGCGGTGCTGGACGTTTCCGGAAGCATGCAGGCTGATGATTTAAAACCAAACAGGCTTGAAGCGGCAAAAAAAGTAATAAATGATTTTGTGGCGGGTTTAAAAAATGACAGGGTGGGAATGGTGGTCTTTGCAGGCAAAAGTTTTACCCAATGCCCTCTTACAAACGATTATGAAATTATACGGACATTTATAGAGCAGATAAATTTTGAAACGGTAAAGATAGACGGCACAGCGGTAGGCGAGGCGATATTAAACGGTATAAACAGGCTTGAAAGTTCCGGCGCTTCCAAAGTGATGATAGTGACAACGGACGGCCGAAGCAATAGGGGAATGATTCCGGAAGAAGCGGCAAAGATTGCCGCCTATAAGGGAATAAAAATATATACGATAGGAATAGGAAAAAAAGGCGGCGCGCAGGCGTATGGCTTTGATGTTTACGGGAACCGCAGGCCTTATGTGGATAATTACGGCAGGCCGGTAATGTATGAGGAACCGGACGAGGAATCTTTGGGGCGCGTGGCCTCTGTGACCGGGGGAAGGTATTTCAGGGCAACTGATAATAATGCCCTGCAAAAAATATATGACACCATAGCACAGCTTGAAAAACAGGAAATTAAAGTTAAAAATTATGAAAAGCACGAAGACAAATTTTACGCGTTTTTAATTGCAGGCGTTATTTTGCTGCTTCTGGCGCTTCTGCTTGAAGCGGTTAAATTACTAAGGATTTGATTTGATAAGTTTTTGCGGTTAAGTGCCGCTGCTCGACGGCAAAAATATTTTTAAGGAGTAAAATTTGAATTTTGGAAATGAAAAGGCATTACTAATCCTGATAGCTGTGGTACCGCTGTGCGCTTACCTTGGATACAGGGTCTTTAAGATACTGCGCGCCATGCATGGATTTGCCGATAAAAATACGGCGGCAAATATTATGACGCCGGTAGATTACAGGCTGGCGGCGTTAAAATATATCATGCTTTTTGCCGCTGCAGCGCTTATAATTATTGCCCTTGCAAGGCCGCAGGGAAAACCCATTCCGTTTGTAAATGAAGCGTCCGGTATAGATATAATGATTGCCATGGATGTCTCTTCAAGCATGGGCGCGGTTGATATGCAGCCAAACAGGATGGAAGTTGTTAAAAAGGGGCTTCGTGATTTTATAAACAGCCTTGCGGGCGACAGGGTGGGAATGATGACGTTTGCGGGCGTGGATTTTATGCAGTGCCCGCTGACACTTGATTACGAAACTTTGAACCTTATCATAGACGGGCTGTATCCGGGAATGCTGGCAAAAGACGGCACAGCACTGGATACATCCATCCGCAATTCTGTTGACCGGCTGCAGTCAAAAGGCGGAAAGTCCAAAATACTGATTCTTATAACTGACGGCGAAAACACTGAAGGCGGCGACCCGATAGCTGCCGCGAAGTATGCCGCTGAAAAAGGCATAAGGATATACGCCGTGGGCGTGGGTACAAAAGAAGGCGGAAAAATTCCCGAAGGGCGTGACGCGTGGGGCAGGGTTTACAATAAAATATACAAAGGGCAGGAAGTAATATCACGGCTTGATGATAATGAACTGCGGCAGATAGCGGGAATTACGGAAGGCAGGTTTTACAGGATAACGGACGCCGGCGCGTTTAGAAAGATTAAAGAAGATACATATTTGATGGAAAAGAATAAAAGTAAAAAAGAACAGATAAAGTACGAGGAGAATTACACAATTTTTCTCCTCTGGGGTTTAATCCTCTTAATCCTGCATTACGCCCTGCCGGTAAGGGTTAAGTACTTCAAGATTAAGCCGAAGAGTAATAAATAGTATAATAGTTTTAGTATTTAGTGCAACAATAAACGTTATCATAAGATAACAAAAATAATTATTGAAAGTTATCTTAAAATTGTATATAATTGGGGTGTAAGAGTGGGAATTTCGGAGGGGACACTGGAACTGGTTCGCGAAATGGCAAGATCCCAGGATTTTACTATTGCTGCCAGGAATAAAAATATAGAGACTTTTGACCGTTTGAATTATATTCCGCCGTTTCTAAAAGATGTATCTGAAGTTATCTCTGATTTGAAAGTTGAAGACTGCTCAAAAGGCCCTGAAAAGGATACAGGAGGGCATGAGGGTGAAATTTATACCTTCAGAAAAACAGTTAATGGTATTAATGTTTACATAAAGATAAGATTTCTGGAAGATGACGGGATGACTTATATGACAATAATTTCATTTCATAATTGATAAAGAATAAGAGGGTGCCATGAAAAAAGTATTATGTCCGGAATGCGGGAAATTAACAGTACCCGAAATTATAACGGCAGAACGCGAAGTTATGGTCAGAGGCGAAAAAATAAAGGTAACATCGGATATGCCGAAATGTACCTGTTGCGGCAGTGAATTACTGATGAATGGGGAAGGTAAGGATTCATTTACGCTTGCGTATGATAACTACAGAAAAAATCACAATCTTTTAACGCCGGATGAGATAAAAAATATAAGAGAAAAGTACAAACTTAGCAGCAAACCATTCTCCAAACTTTTGGGGTGGGGAGAATTAACAATATATAAATATGAAAAAGGAGCATTGCAGGATGATGCTCATGATGAAGTCCTGAAATTTGTTAATGATCCGGAAAATATGAAGATGATCTATGAGGACAAACTTAAGGATAATTTAGAAGAAAGTGAAAGGTTTGAATTCGAAAATAATTTAGACAGACTTTTAGGGCAGATAAACCCTTATGAAAAAATAATTCAACTTAAATTCAGGTACAAACCGAATGAATTCAGCGGCAACAGGCCGTTTAGTATTGAGAAGGCGGAAAATCTTATTTTGAAAATTATTAAATGTTCGGTAAAGAAAAGTCTGTTTGAGGTTCAACTTGTAAAGTGCTTGTTCTATTCTGATTTTTTGAATTTTAAGAACAGCGGAATATCCATGACCGGCCTGCGTTACGCGCATGGCCCTTATGGGCCTGTTGTTGATGAGTATCATGATTTATTTGATTATATGACTGCCAATAAAATGGTTAATATGCAGGTTATACCTTTTGAAATTGGTGAAGGGCATCAGTATACAAACATAGCTGAACCTGATGAATCGGTTTTTTCTGAAAGTGAAAAGAAACTTGTGGATGAAATTTGTAAAAAACTTACCCCTCTAAGTTCCAAGCAACTTTCCGAAAAAACGCACAAAGAAGTCCAGGGATGGAAAGATACAGCCAGTGGCCAGCACATTACCTACAAATACGCAGAGAGAATTAGCAGTATATAGATGCGTATTAAGTTTAATATATAGAATCCAAACTTACAGTACAAACGTAATGAAACAACTGTGGTGTAGTTTTTTTTATTTATGGGATATGGGATAAAAGTCTATGGGTTAAATATACGCCCTGTAAAACATCCACGCCGATACAGCGAACATTATTATGGCAAGGGCCGCATTTATGAATTTTTTATCCGCTTTGGCGGAAATGTGAGAGCCTAAGTATCCGCCGGCAAAAACTGCTGCGCCAAGAACGGCCACAAGTTTAAGGTTAAGGTTGCCTGCCGCAAAATGCCCGGCTGCCGCGGCAGACGCTGTAAGCACAATAAGGGCGGAAGATGTGGCAACAGCCACTTTGGAAGGCACGCGAAAAATAAAGGTCATAATAGGGACTTTGGCAAAACCGCCGCCTATTCCCAGCAGCGAAGCTATAAAACCGGCAAGAAAAAACAGGGGAACCCCAAGCCATAAATTGATAAAATACGTAATCCCGGTCATTTTGCTTTCTATGAAGCCTATTTTTTTAGGTTTTGGCTGATTTATTTCTTTCGGGGTTTTAAGCATAAGTAATGCGGATATCAGCATCATTATTCCGAAGAGAATTTCCAGAATTGTTTCCGAAAAAATAACCGAATTAAGCCCGCCTATAAGCGCGCCGATTATAGCGCATGGCCCCATAAAGATAACTATTTTCCAGTCAATCAGTTTATTTGAATTGTAAACGGCTGTGGCGGTAACCGACATTATTATCATTATGCAGACGGAAACTGCGGCCGCTTCGTGAAATGGGAGCCCTATCTGAAGAAGAAGGGGGACGTAAAAAACGCCTCCGCCAAGGCCAAGCATGGAAAATATTACAGCCACGCAGAAAAAGAGAATAAAAGTAACAGCCACTTATTTGTATCTTCCGGAAAGGCGCTTAAAAACAATTTCGATAAGGTTAAAAAACATTTTGGCGGAATCGCGCAGCGGGTTGACCTTTGTGCCTGGGGCGTCAAACCATTCCACAGGGCTTTCGCATATTTTATATTTAAGCAGTTTTGCAATATACAGAAATTCCACGTCAAAGCCAAAACCGTCTATGGTCCTTCTTTTTACTATTTCAAGGGCGCAGCTGCGCCTGAAACTTTTAAATCCGCACTGGGTGTCGTTTATTTTTAAGCCCGTCATTGTTTTAACAAATAAATTAAAGGTCCTGCCCATAAAGTCCCTGTAAAAAGGCTGCTTAATTTTTTTAAAGGCGCCCGGTACCGCGCGGGACGCAACAACGATGTCGAAACCGTCATTATGAAGCTTAATAAAAGGAGCCATAAATTCTATGGGCGTGGAAAGGTCGGCGTCGGAAAAAAATATGATTTCTCCGGATGATTTTAAAAAACCGTGCGCTACAGAGTAGCCTTTGCCGCGGTTGCCGGGGTTTTTAATAACGGATACGCCGTATTTTTCCGCAATAGAAACTGTAGCATCCGAACTGCCGTCATCCACGACTATAATTTCGGCATCTGTGCCGCTTTTAACAAGGTAATCTCGTATAAGTTCAAGTGTTTTTGGAAGCCTGTTTTCCTCGTTAAACGCCGGTATTACAATAGAGACTGAAGGCAAATTTTTCTCCTTAAAGTTTATGTGTATTTATAATAATGAAAAGCGGCGGAAATGTAAATAAGTATTTCAGACGGAGGGTTTTGACTTTAATACTGTTTATTGATAAACTTATTCAAATAAAAAATGGAGGGTAATATGCCAAAAGTAACAATATCATTAAAAAAAGGAAAGACAGCGGAAGAAAAGAAAGTAATATTCGGCGCGGTTCATAAAGCTCTGATGGACGCGTTTAAGATACCGCAGACGGACCGCACACTTTTCATGAATGAGTATGAGCCGGAAAACATGGACGGCAAAGAGGGGTTTACCCTTGTGGAAGTGTCGGCATTTAAAGGCAGGACGCAGGAGATGAAAAAGCTTTTATACAGGCTGATTGTTGAAAACCTGAAAAATGACGCGGGTATAGACCCGCAGGCGGTCATGATAATAATTTATGATGTGCCAAAGGAAGACTGGGGAATCCGCGGCGGGCAAATGGCGTCTGAAATAATCAAGTGACAGGTAACAGGTTACAAGTTACAACTTACAAGTTACAGGTGACAGGTTACAGGTGACAGGTTACAGGTGACAGGTGACAGGTTACAGGTGACAGGTTACAGGTGACAGGTGACAGGTGACAGGTGACAAGTGACAAGTGACAAGTTGCAAGTTGCAAGTTGCGAGCTGTAACCTGTAACCTGTAAGTTGTAACTTGTAACCTGTTAGCTGTTACTTGCCAGCTGTTACATATTGTGGTGTGATTGCCCCACAAATACAACATATTGTATATAAGCGGGTAAAAAATGGCTTGACACCACATCCTTGGGGTGTATAATTGCAATCCTGTTTTAAATAAAAATGGTGGAATCCCATAAAAAACTTATACGCATATATTACGTATATTCAGGAGGAATAACATGGATGTAAACAAACTGCGCGAGCCTAAGCTTTCGGACAACGCGCTTACGGTATTAAGAAAAAGGTACTTTGTAAAGGATGATAAGGGCAATCCAATTGAAGGTACTAAAGAGCTTTTTGTAAGGGTGGCGAATAATATTGCCCAGGCAGAAAGAAATTACGGGGCAAACCAGGCTGAAGTTGACAACACGGCGGAAGATTTTTATAACCTTATGACCTCGCTGGACTTTTTGCCCAATTCCCCCACGTTAATGAACGCCGGGCGCGACCTTCAGCAGCTTGCGGCGTGTTTTGTACTTCCTATTAAGGATTCCATTGACGGAATTTTTGATGCCATAAAGTCAGCGGCAATAATACATAAAAGCGGCGGCGGAACCGGTTTTTCTTTCTCGCGCTTAAGGCCAAACCGCGACAAGGTTAAAACCACAAACGGCGTGTCGTCCGGCCCGGTATCTTTCATGAAAGTATTTAACGCCGCCACAGAAGCGGTAAAGCAGGGCGGAACCCGCCGCGGCGCCAACATGGGAATTCTGCGCGTGGACCATCCGGATGTCCGTGAATTTATCACATGTAAGGCGGATGACAAGGACATAAATAATTTTAACATTTCCGTAGCCATCACCGAAAAGTTTATGGAAGCGGTAAAGCACGGCAGAAAGTATGACCTGATAAACCCGCGCAACGGGGAAGTAATAGCGCAGGAAGACGCGCGCGAGATATTTGACATGATGGTGGAATATTCGTGGAGAAACGGAGACCCCGGCATTGTATTTATTGACAGGATAAACAGGGACAACCCCACGCCTAACGTTGGCGAAATGGAATCCACCAACCCGTGCGGAGAGCAGCCGCTTCTGCCTTTTGAAGCGTGCAACTTAGGTTCCGTTAACCTTGCCAATATGCTTGATGATAAAAAAGTGAATTATACCAAACTGGCAAAGACCGTAAAACTTGCGGTGCGTTTTCTGGATAACGTCATAGACATGAGCCGTTACCCGCTTGATGAAATTGATAAGATGGTGCGCGGCAACCGCAAAATAGGGCTTGGAGTCATGGGCTGGGCGGATATGCTTTTAGAAATGGGCATATCATATAAATCCGAAGAAGCTGTAAAACTTGCGGAAAAAGTAATGAAGTTTATCCACGAAGAAGCGGAAAAGGAATCCGTGGAGCTTGGTAAAAAACGCGGACTGTTCCCAAATTATAAAGGCTCCGCTATTGAAGCAAAAGGAAAAAAATTAAGAAACGCCACATTAACCACCATCGCGCCCACCGGCACTTTAAGCATGATAGCAGCGTGCAGTTCCGGCGTAGAGCCGCTTTTTGCGGTGGCGTACATTAAAACTGTTATGGATAATGACAGGCTTCCGGAAATAAACGCAAGCTTTTTAAAGGCGGCGCGCGAGCGCGGGTTTTACAGCGATAATCTGATGATGAAGATAGGTGAACACGGCCACATCACAGATGATATGAAAGAAGTACCGGAAGATATCAAGAAAACATTTGTGACAGCGCACGATATTGACCCTGAATGGCACATAAAGATGCAGGCGGCTTTTCAAAAATACACCGACAACGCGGTTTCCAAGACCGTTAATTTCAAGAACAGCGCCACAAAAGATGACGTGCGCGAAGTTTATATGCTGGCGTATGAAATGGACTGCAAAGGCGTCACAATTTACCGCGACGGATCGCGCGATGTACAGGTGTTAACTGTTTCAACAAAAGATTCTTCCGGGGCAAAGGTAAAAACCGCTGACCCTGACAGCATATTAAAGCATGCGGACATTGAACCGAGAAAAAGGCCGGATATCACTTTTGGCCGCACAATAAAGATGAAAACGGGCTGCGGCAACCTTTACGTTACGGTTAACGAAGATGAAGAAGGTATCTGTGAATTGTTTACCACAATGGGAAAATCCGGCGGATGCGCAAGCGCGCAGGCGGAAGCGATATCACGCCTGGTATCAGTGGCTTTAAGGGCGCACGTAAAACCGGAAGTAATTGTAAAACATTTAAGGGGCACGCGCTGCCCGGCGCCCGCGTGGCAGGAAGGCGGAATTGTGTTAAGCTGCCCGGATGCCATCGGTATAGCCATGGAAAAATATATTCATGAAAAAAGCGAAAATAAAGATAAGTTCATATTCAAAAATACAATGGAAAAGACAATGGGAGAAACCTGCCCCGAATGCGGCACCACAATGGAACACGAAGGCGGCTGCAATGTGTGCAGGGTCTGCGGTTATTCCAAGTGCCTCTAATAAAAAACGGAGACTATCATGAAACATTCAGAGTATTTTGAAGGCAAAGTTCAAAGTTTAAGTTTAAACGGAAAATTCGGAAATGCCACAGTCGGTGTGATAGAGCCCGGACAATATACTTTTGGAACTGCCACACAGGAAACAATGACGGTGGTGGAAGGGCAGATGTCTGCCAAACTTCCCGGACAGGAATGGAAAGTGTATAAAAAAGGCGAAAGTTTTATTGTGGAACCAAAGGTGTCTTTTGACTGCAGGTGCGAAGAATCCGCGGCGTATATCTGTTATTATAAATAATATTTCAGCTGCGTGTTTCTGAGTAATTATAATTTTTACATGGATTCAGTATATTTTTTCAGAAAGCGCTGCAAATTGGTATGTTTGTAATCGGAAAAATTTGAAATCCCCTGTATATTAACATCATTGGCAATCGGGAGCCTGTGGGATGTACTTGTATGCCGGCGCGGCATCACATCCGGATTGCCGGATATAAAGTATGCTTGGGCAGCGCTTCTGAAAAAACATACTGAATCCATGTCATATATTTGATTTGTTAAACCAACCTGATTTTTTAGCTGACATTTATAATGCCAAAAAGAATGATTCAGGCGGCAAATTTTTGTGATATAATCGGTAATAAATATAGGGAGGTGGGTTGTGGAAAATACAAAAAACGGGGAGCTTCACTTGAAAGCAAATGAAAAAAGGGAATATCCAAGGCAGTCTATGGCAGTATCCGTAAGATACAAACTTTTGACGCCTGAAGAGGCGGAAAAAGCTATGGCGCGCCATTTTGACCCTGATAAAATGATGCAGGATTACAGCCAGGGCGAATCATCCGATGTTTCCAAGAACGGCCTTTCCATGTACGTGAACGAAGAAATAAGGCTTAAAAGCCTGATGGCCGTTACCATGTATCTGTCTGTGCCGGGAATATCGTGCAACTGCAAGGCACTGGCAGAGGTGGTAAGAAGGGAATCAAATACCGAAGGCGGTTTTTACGCATATAAAGTGGGGCTGCGATTCGTAAAAATAATTCATCACAACCTGAAAAATTATACATACTTAAATTTAAATGATCTATTAAATATCAAAGAACAGAGTTTCGAGGGGCAGGCCGGAAAATGAACGAAAAGGAAGAGAAAGAAGGCGACCTGCTTTTTCCGCAGGAAAGGCGTGAATACCCCAGGGTAGCGGTAAATGTAAAGGTGCGTTACAGGGTTTTGGGCGACAGCAAAGAAGACCTTGAACTTGCCAAAAAGTTTAACCCCGAAGAGATTTTCAGGGTTTTTAAAGAGAACGAAACTGTAAATATTTCCACATCCGGACTTCTGATGTATTCAAACGAAAGCATCCCCGAAAAAAGCATAGCGGCTGTAAATTTTTATATGCCGCTGCCCGGGCTGTCAAGCACGTGCACGGCGCTTGCGGAAACCATAAGGTGCATAAAGACCGCAAGCGGCAGGTACCTTGTGGCGCTGAAATTCCTGAAAATAACCCACCACGACATGACAAAATATAAGTATCTTACCCTTACAGAAATCCTTGCCATAAAAGGCGCGGAAATAAAGCTGGATTGACGGCGGCAGCTGGGCAGCTGGGCAGCTGGGCAGCTCAGCGGCTCGGTATTGCGTGTTAGCCGAGCTTCAGAGCTGCTGAGCTGCCGAGCTGCGTGTTTTAATAACCGCTATTGAATCCGCATTAATTGTATAATATAATAATTAATATGAATTCATACCACTCTACCGGAGGTATTCAATGAAAGCAGTTATTCTTGCAGGCGGATTTGGAACAAGGTTAAGGCCGCTTACCACAAACATTCCCAAACCCATGGCGCCGGTAATGAACACGCCGATGCTGGAGCACATAATAAACCTCTTAAAGAAATACGGCATGACGGATATTACGATGATGCTGTATTTTCAGCCGGAAGTGATAACAAGTTATTTCAGGGACGGCGCGGATTTTGGCGTTAAAATTAATTACGTCACGTCCGAACAGGACCTTGGTACCGCAGGCTGCATAACGCTTGCAAAAGAAAAACTGAAAGATGACAGTTTCCTGATTATAAGCGGCGACGTTTTTACAAGTTTCAATCTTGGCGATGCCATGGCAAGCCACAAAAAAAATAAAGCGCTTGCCACCATAGTGCTTACAAAGTCCACAGACCCTTTAAGATACGGCATTGTGGTCACAGAAAAGGACGGGAAGGTATCAAAGCTTCTTGAAAAACCATCCTGGGGTGAAGTGTTCTCTGACACTATAAATACCGGCATTTACATATTTGAACCGGAAATTTTCAAAAACATCCCTGAAAATGTGGACTATGATTTTGCCAAACAGCTTTTTCCGGATTTGCTTGCAAAGAAGAAAGCCCTGTATGGTTTTACCGGGGACGGTTACTGGAAAGACATCGGTACGCTTGCGGAATACAGGCAGGTGCACGAGGATATATTAAAAGGCGAAATAGAGTGTGAAATTAAAGGCGAAAGAAAAGGCAAGATAGGACGCGACGTATGGGTGGGAAAAGACGTAAAGATAGCAGCCGGCGTAAAATTCAGGGACGCCGTGGTGATTGGAAACAACGTCACTATTGAAGAGGGCGCGGAAATAGCAAGTTCTGTAATCGGCGACAACTGTTATATTGACAGCGGCGCCAAGATTGTGCGTTCTATCATATGGGACAACAACAAAATTGAAAAGGAAGTTGATATTAAAGAGGCTGTAATAGGCCGCAACAATATGATACGTTACAAGGCGTACATTGGCGTGGGCGCGGTTATTTCCGACGACTGCCATATTGGAAAAGAGACCATAATTAAACCTGAAGTAAAGCTGTGGCCAAAAAAGACAGTGGATGATTTTTCTGTTATCTCCGGATCGCTTATTTACGGCGAACGGTGGAGCAACAGGCTGTTTGATATTTACGGCATTACCGCCATGGCAAACACAGAAATTACACCTGAAATAGGCGCAAGGATAGGCGGCGCGTTTGGGTCCACATTAAAAAAAGGCAGCCATGTGCTGATATCGCGCGATTACCACAGGGCGTCATTTATGATAGAACGCAGCATAATGGCGGGCATACTTTCAACAGGCGTTAACATTTACGACTTTCGCATAATGCCGCTTCCGGTTACAAAATATGTCGCCAAGTCTCTAAAAGTGGCGGGCGGGCTTCATATAAGAAAGTCGCCGTATGACCCGAAGATGCTTGATATTAAATTCTTTGACAGCGACGGCATGGACATTTCGCTGTCACAGGAAAAATCCATAGAAAATTCTTTTTTCCGCGAAGAATACAGAAGGGCGGAAAGCGATGATGTGGGGATAATTTCATACCCGCCAAGGGCGCTGGAATATTATCAGGACGGTTTCATGAAATTTGTGGACGTGGAAAAGATAAAAGCCAGAAGGTTCAAAATAATCATAGATTATTCATACAGTAATGCTTTAAATATTTTCCCGTCCATTTTAGGCGGGCTTAACTGTGATGTTATAGCGCTAAACGCCCATAATAACGAGAAAAAACTTACCCGTTCCGCGGAAAAATTTCAGACAGACTTAGACAGCCTTGCCGGAATGGTAAAGACCTTAAAAGCGGACGCCGGTATAATGATAGACGCCGGCGCTCAGAAAATTTTTATTGTAGATGATAAAGGCCAGCTTTTGATTGAAGATGACGGCCTTATGACAATGGTAAAACTTTTCCTTGGTTCAAATAAAGGCGCTACGGTTGCGGTTCCGGTAAATGTACCCGGAGTTTTTGAAAAAATGGCGCTGGCAGACGGCGGCAAAGCATTGCGCGTGGGTACAAGCTACCGCGCCATGATGACAGCCGCTAACACGGGCAAGGCAAAGTTTGTGGCGGAAGAAAAAGGCGGGTACATTTTTTCGGAATTCCAGCCGGCTTTTGACGCCATGATATCCACGGTAAAATTCCTTGAATACCTGGCAAAATACGGCAAACCGCTTTCCACTTTAGTGGCTTCGCTTCCAAAGTACATAAAACTTACCGATACAGTCCCTGTACCATGGGATAAAAGGGGCGCAGTTATGATGGCGCTTGGCGAAATGAAGAAAAAGAACGACGTTAATGAAGTTGAAGGCATAAGGTTCACTGAAACCACATCCAACGCGCTTATTATTCCGGATAATGACAGGCCGTATTTTCATATTTACGTGGAAGGCGCCACAAAGGCGGCCGCGGCAAAATTCATGCAGAAGCAGAAGGATATGCTGGTAAAGATTATAAAGGCATAGCCCGGCAAAATACCGGATACTGCAAAAAAGTATAGAAAATACCTAAAAAATGTGTATAATATAAAAACCTTTTTTTAACCTGTAAGTTTAATGCATTTTCGGGTAAAAAATCAGGACATGGGGCTAAAACTGCCTTTATTTTGCCTTATGTGTATTACTGCATTATATAATAAGAATAGCGGAGGACTTTTTTAGTGGATGAAATTACGGTTATAGGCAGTATTAATATAGATTTTATGGTAAAAACAGAACGTATGCCTGAACGCGGGGAAACTGTTGCCGGGGATAATTTTTACATATTACCGGGCGGAAAAGGCGCTAATCAGGCGGTGGCAATTGCCAGGCTTGGAAAAAAAGTGAATTTTATTGCCAAAAAAGGCAAAGATCAGGTTCCTGACATTGCCATGAAAAACTTAAAACACCCCAATATAAATCTTGAATATTTTATAATAGATGAATCTGTTTCAACAGGCGTTGCGCTTGTAAACACCACAGGGCAGAAAGGTAATAAGGTCACCTGGTTCACCGGGTCTAATGACACGCTTATACCCTCTGATATTGATAAAGCAGAAGCGGCAATTAAGCGCAGCAAAGTGGTTGTAGTCTGTACCGAAATACCGATACCTGCAATCAAACGCGCGCTGGAACTGGCGCAGAAATATAAGGTCAAGACAGTGATGAATGTCGGCAACGCCGGCACCAAACACCGCGATGAAATAAAAGAAGTCCTGCGCGGGCTTGATATCGTAATAATGAACGAACGCGAAGGCGGATACCTGACAAACAGGCTTATATCACACATGGAAACAGGCTCGCTTGCGGGCAATGAACTGCGCAAACTTGGCGTTAACCATGTAATTATAACAATGGGAAAAGAAGGCACGCTTCTTGTAAACGAACACGGCTCCACCGTATTTCATGGTTATGGAATGGATGTCAAAGATACCGTAGGCGGCGGGGACGCTTTTGTGGGTGCTGTCGCGTGTGCCATTGCGGACGGAAAATTTGTAATTGACGCCATTGACTGCGGCAACGCGGCAGGCGCGATAGTGACGCAGACAATAGGCGCGCAGGAAGGGCTTCCGGATAAAGCGCAGCTGGATTCATTTCTGGCAGAACACCATAAGGCGGGCGGAAGTTATAAGAAATATACTGACACAATAAAAATGCTGGAACAGACAGCGGTGAATATGAGATTTAACATAATAAAAATGCTTGGATACGCCTGTTCGGGTCATCCGGGAGGTTCGTTGTCCGCCGCGGATGTGATAGCGGTTCTTTACAAACACGTTATGAAGATAGATCCTAAAAATCCAAAGTGGGAAGAACGCGACCGTTTTATTCTTTCGAAAGGCCACGCCGCGCCCGCGCTTTATACCGCTCTTGCTGAAGCGGGTTTTATGAAAGAAGAGGCTTTGTGGAATCTGCGTAAAATTGACGGTGACCTTTCAGGCCACCCTGATATGAAAAAAACCCCCGGCGTTGATATGACCACCGGTTCGCTTGGGCAGGGGCTTTCCATTGCCAACGGAATGGCGCTGGCTTCAAAATTAAAAGGCTTGAACAACCGCGTCTATGTAATGCTTGGCGACGGCGAAATACAGGAAGGCCAGATATGGGAAGCGGCCATGTCCACGTATACCCGCAGGCTTGATAATGTCTGCGCGATTCTTGATTATAACGGGCTTCAGATAGACGGCAGCATAGGGCAGGTAAAGTGCGGGCTTGAACCTGTGGTGGAAAAGTGGAAAGCGTTTAACTGGAACGTAATAGAAATTGACGGGCATAACATTGAAGCAATAATGGAAGCGTTTGAAGAGGCAAAAAAAGTTAAGGGAATCCCGACCATAATAATAGCAAGGACAATTAAAGGCAAAGGCGTATCATTCATGGAAAGAAAAGTGGAATATCACGGAGCCGCACCCAATGAGGCAGAGACAGAAAAAGCCCTTAATGAACTTGGAGGGTGCAAATGCAAATGAGCGCAAAACCCACATCAATGAGAAATACATACGGCGACACGCTGGCAAAACTTGGCGCTACGCATAAGAATTTAGTTGTATTGGACGCGGACCTTGCAAAGTCCACGCAGACAGCACGTTTTGGAAAAGTTTATCCTGAAAGGTTTTTTGACATGGGAATCGCGGAACAGGATTTAATGGGAACCGCAGCGGGGCTTGCTGCATCCGGAATGTCCGTGTTTGCTTCCACCTTTGCCATGTTCGGTTCGGGAAGGCCGTGGGAACAGATAAGAAATTCCATATGCTATCCGAACTTACCCGTAAAAATAGCGGTCACGCACGCCGGAATATCCGTGGGCGAAGACGGCCCCACTCACCAGGCCTGCGAGGACATTGCCATAATGAGGGCAATACCAAATATGAAAGTTGTTGCCCCGGCTGATTCTGTTGAAGCGGAAAAAATAATAGAGTACCTTGCGGATTATTACGATTCACCAGTGTATTTAAGGCTTGCAAGGATGAATACGCCTGTGGTATTTGATTCGAATTACAAGTTTGAATTCGGCAAAGGAATAATTGCGGAAGAAGGCAAAGACATAACCATTATCAGCACCGGTGTAATGTTGTTTAAGGCGCTTGAAGCGCATAAGCTGCTTGCATCAGACGGAATATCCGCGGAGATAATACACATGCCGTCAATCAAACCCATAGACGCGAAGATGATAATACAGTCCGCGGGAAAGACGCGCAATGTCATAACAATAGAAGAACACAGTATAGTAGGCGGGCTTGGTTCCGCCGTGTGTGAAGTGCTTTCAGAAAACCTTCCTGTCAGGGTTAAAAGAATCGGCATGATGGACATGTTCGCAGAATCCGGCGAACCGGAAGCGCTGTTCAATAAATATGGTTTAACAGGTAATAATATCACTGCTGAAGCAAAAAAACTGCTTAACAGATAAAAAATAGAAATAATTTTATAAGGAGGAAATTTGATGAGAAAGATTCAGTTTGTTGCTGTTTTAACTTTCGCGCTTTTAATCCTTTCGGTATGGCAGATATGGCCGCCAATGGATATAAAGGACGCGGAAGGAAATGTTACAAAAAAAGGAAGTGTAAAACTTGGGCTTGACCTTCAGGGCGGTATGCTTTTAAAGCTTGCCGTGGATGAAACCAAGCTGCCGGAAAATATAAAACTTGAAGAAGCCGTTTCGCGCGCCCTGGAGATTTTAAGGAACAGGATAGACGCGCTTGGCGTGGCAGAACCTTTGATTCAAAGGGAAGGCGAAAAGTACATAGTGATTCAGCTGCCGGGCATTAAGGACACAACCCGCGCGCTTGACATCATAGGCAAAACGGCACTGCTTGAATTTAAGCTTGTCAGTGAAAGGTATAAGGTAACAGAAATGACGGATGCCGACGGAAACATTGACCCAGACAAAGTTCCGGCCGAAGTAATGGTGCTGGAAGGCAAGGAAGGCGAACGTTACGTTATAGAAAAAAAGGATTTAATAACCGGAGCCGACCTTATTGACGCGAAAGTGCAGATGGGGCAGTACGGTGAACCTGTTGTAGGATTTAAACTGTCACCCGCGGGCGGCAGAAAGTTTGCCGAAATTACGGGAGACAACGTAAACCGCAACCTGGCAATTGTACTGGATGATAAAGTTTATTCCGCGCCTGTTATTAAAAGCAGGATAAGCGGCGGCGAAGGGGTAATAGAAGGCAACTTTACAATTGACACTTCAAGAGACCTTGCGCTTATATTAAGGGCGGGCGCTCTGCCGGCTCCTGTCAAGATTGTCAACAAACAGATAATAGGGCCTTCGATGGGGGCAGACGCGGTTAAAAAAGGTATGACTTCCATGTTTATCGGCGCGCTTCTGGTTTTAATTTTCATGGCGATATATTATGGAATGTCGGGAATTATAGCGGATTTCGCGCTTGCCTTAAATGTTATTTTCATCTTTGGAATACTTGCCGCGCTTGACGCCACGCTTACGCTTCCGGGCATCGCGGGTATTACGCTTACTTTGGGTATGGCTGTTGATTCCAATATCTTAATACTTGAAAGAATCAGGGAAGAGTTAAGGACCGGAAAAACAATCAGGGCGGCAATTGACGCGGGGTATAACAGGGCGCTTTGGACCATTATTGACTCGCACGTGACTTCTCTTATCACTGCCGCGATTTTGTTCCAGTTTGGCACCGGCCCTATCAGGGGTTTCGCGGTCACCATGTTCTGGGGTATCACCATAAGCCTTTTCACCGCGTTCTTTGTGACAAAGTCTGTTTTTGATTTAAGAAAAAATTATAAAACCTTAAGTATATAAAGGAGTATGAAAAATGATTGAATTGATAAAAAACACAAAGTTTGATTTTATCGGAAAAAGAAAGATTGCGTATGTAATCTCTTTAATTCTTCTGTTAAATGGCCTGTTTGGTATTTTCAAGGTAATTACGGGCACTGCCAATATGGGCCTTGATTTTACCGGCGGTTCAACGGTTCAGGTTAAGTTCAGCGAACCTATGACAGTAGGCAAGATAAGGGAAACCATGATCGCAAGTAACTTTCATAAAGCGGTTATACAGCAGGTAGGCGCCGCTGACAGCAATGAGTTTATGATAAGGATAGGCGTAAAAGACGCGGAAGCGGGACAGGCGGAACAAAAAGTGGTATCAGTACTTACCGCGGGTACGGGAGATAAAGCAATTACCGTTTCAGGGTCAAGTGAAGTGGGGCCTGTGGTGTCTTCGCAGCTTAAAGAAAAAGCTTTTCTTGCGGTATTCTGGGCGCTTGTGGGTATTCTTGTATATATCTGGATAAGGTTTAAATTTAAGTTTGCGGTAGCAGCCACGCTTGCCACCTTTCATGACGTTATTGTTGTTATAGGAATACTTGTTCTGTTTAACAAAGAAATAGACCTTTTGGTTGTAACGGCGCTTTTAACCCTTGCGGGTTATTCGCTGACAGATACGGTTGTTGTGTTTGACAGGATAAGGGAAAACATGAGAAATATTCTTAAACAGCCCTTAAATGAAATAATGAATTCCAGCATAAACCAGGTTTTAAGCAGAAGTGTAATAACAGCTTTAACAACCATGTTTGTGGCTGCGGCGCTTTTATTCTATGGCGGCAACGTGCTTTTCAATTTCTCCTTTTCATTTGTCATAGGTATTGTGCTTGGCGTGTATTCTTCCGTTTTTGTGGCAAGCCCCATGGTGTATGACTGGGAGATGTTTGAGAAAAAACACAGGACGGTAAAATAGAAGCGGTTTGTTTTAACCGCTTAAAGGATTTTTGACCGTGCAGATAATTTTTATTGTTATCTTACTTTTAATGCAGCCGGCTGTTTATTTCATAAATAACAGCCGTGCTGCTTTTCTTTTTCTGGCAGCCTGCAATGCGGGAATTTTCGCGTGCATGCGGTCGATGGGGATTGAAGGGGGAGCTTCCATGATATTTGCTTTCTTTTCTTTTGCGGCAGATATTCTTATTTTCCGCTGCGGTGAAAAAACATCCTGGCGTTTACGGGATATTCTGCCGTTTCTGCTGTCAGCTGCTGTTATTGCATTTGCAATTTACAGGGGCGCCGCGGGTTTTTTAACCGGTGATGTCATTATCAGCAAAAACATTCTGTCAGCGGCGCTGGTATTTCTATGTCTGTATTCTGCCGGAATGCTGATTAATTCCATAAGGAGTAAAGAATAATGCATGCTTTTATTGTTATTCTGACTGTGGCAGCGGCAATTAGCGCATATTTTCTTTTTTATAAAGGCGATAAAAAAGGGTTTCTTATTATGTCCGCGCTTATGCTTAAGGCGGGGATAATTTATCTTATACTGGGCGGCGGCATGGCTGTGCAGTACATAGCGTTTCTGGCCGGTACTTTATATTGTTTTTATTTTATGGCATCAGCGGGTGATATTGTTAGAATAAGAAAAGAGTATTATCTGGCTCTGTTTGTATTGCTTGTATCGCTTGTTTTTTTTAACGGGTGCGCGGGCAAGCCGGAAATGCCCGCGGTTGCAGGCGAGATTAAACTTGAATTCACCCCCGGTGAAGTATATATTTCGCAGGACGATGAACTTATTGTGGGAAGCCTGACAGGAAACACTATTAAGGTATTTGGCGGGGATTTGAAGGAAAAATATAAGATTCAGGCGGGCGGGTACCCTTGTGACATAACAAAACAGGATAAAAAAATAATTTCCGCTGACAGGCTGTCGGGGACAGTTACAATTTATGACACGGTATCAAAAGAAACATATAATGTTTCAACCGGAGGGCAGTTTCCCGCCGCTGTTGTTTATGACTCTAAAAAAGGGCTTATTTATGCCGCCAACATGGGCTCTTCCAGGATATCCGTGATAGATGTCGCGCAGAAAAAAGTGACAGGCAGAATAGAGTCAGGCAGGTGGCCGTCAGCGCTGTTTTTATCACCGGACGGTAAATATTTATACATTACCTGCAAGTATACAAATACAATAGAAGTGGCGGAGACGGAAAAAAGGCAGATTGTCTTTACAAGGGCGCAGACGGGCACATCTCCGGTGGCGCTGCTGCAGATGAATAAAAGAGAGCTTGCGGTGGTAAATGAATGGGAGTATTCATATAACGGCAAAGGCAGCGTTACGGTATTTGATATGGCGCAGTACCGTATTACAGACAGCATAATTGTGCCCGGCGGCCCGTCAGGCGGGGCGGTTTCCAGAAGTAAAAGGCACATTTTTTTAAGCATCCCGTTAAAAGACGAAGTGGTATCTGTGAATATTAAAACAGGGCAGATAGAACATACAATAAAATTTGATCCCGGCACCCTTCCGGGGAATATGGCTTTTTCTAAAGACGGCAGAAAACTTTTTGTGGCGTCAAGAAAAGACAATAAACTTTTGGTAATACAGGTTAACGGGCTGATATGACGCATATAGAACGTTATATTATATTCCTGCCGGTTATGATTATTTTTTCCGGTTTCATATGCAGTGTGATGCGTAAGGATTTTATGAAAAAAGCGGGCGGCTTATTTTTTACCGCTGCGGGAATAATTACCGCTTTTGGAATAATTTACACAGCGGGAGCTGACGCGTTTTTTGCATATTTCTTACTTTCGTCACTTTCCGCGGCTGCTGTGTGCGTGCTTTTGTTAATGGCGGTTCTGTCTGGAAGTAAAGATATAAGAGCTATGTTTCTTTTTGTTTTATGCGCCATGGTTTCGTTAAACGCTCAGGCACCTGCCTTGAAAGCGGCGGCTTTTGCGGGCGCGGGTTTTTCGCTTTTGTTCGCATCCGGAATTCACAGGGAACTGGCGGCGCAGAAAGCTTTTTACGCGGCTGCGTGCGTGCTGTTTTTCAGCGCGGGCAATACCGTATTCTTTCAAAGTATGGGTTTCTTTTTTGCCCTTGCTTCTTCCAATGCAGTGCTGTTTAGCGATAAAGGCGGTTTAACGGCAAAAGTGGCACAACCGGAAACGTTAATGGGTGTTTATTTTGAACTGATTGCCTTGACCGCACTGGCGGGCCTGCTGAATCCTTATGCAATAGCGGGCGCGTTTATATATTTTATTGCGGTCTCTGTTTATAACACAATAACGCAGGAAAACCGCGGGGAATTTTTCTTTGCGGGCTCTGTATCGCTGTTATTTTTATTTCTATTTGGAATACTGTTTACCAAAGGCGCGGGTTTAATTTTGAAAGGGGCCGGCGTTTATTATGTGCTTTTATTTGGCGCGTTTGCACTTTTAAACAGGAGCAAAGATATTTTAGGCAATGTAACACAGTTAAAATTCAGGCCGGATGAAATAGTAAAACCGGCGCTTCCGGTTATTATTTCTTTTTTAACCCTGACAGCAGAAGTTTTTGCCATAAGCATAATTTGTATAATGCCTTCCGAAAACCAGTTTCTTCAGATGGCGGGATATATTGGTGCGGCTATATTTTCAGTAAGCGCGGTTAATAATCTGATAATAATCCTTGGTGTGATTTCGAAACTGAATTCCGTTTTTATAAAGCGGATTTTTATTTCGGTAAACACGTTAAAACTGCTGTTTGTCTCGGCGGCATTTGTTTTTATATTATATTCCGGAGGCGTCCTGTGAACTTATCCGGAATGCTGATATTCGCCTCTGCAGGCGCGGTTTTTGCAATAGCGGGAGCTGCAGGCGCGCTGCCTGCGGTTTTTTTTGCCGCTTCAGCCGCCGTTATATGCGGGCTGGTATTTGTTTTTTTTGAAGGTGATGACAATTGAACATATTATATTTCTTTTTGGTATTTATACTTGTGATTGTACTGTTTGGCATAAGGGAGCGCTGGACAGGATTTAAAGATCGTTTTTCGTTAAATGATTATGTTCTTACGGTAATCACAGGCGCTGTTTTTGTTCTTTACTTTACGGGGCAAAGCGCATATACGGCTGTTGTATCATCTTTTATATTCTGCGCGGGGTTATTATTTGCCGCGGGTAATAAAGTTGAAAATGAATCCGATATTTATTCCGCTGTAATAATTGTCAGCGCACAGGCCGGTGCGGCTTACTATGGAACCACGGGTGCAATGCCGGAGCTTATAACCCTGCCTGCCGGAATACTGTCAACTGTCTGTTTTGCTGTGCTGGCGCAAAGCGCGGATAAAAATGTAAACAGCAGAATAACTAAAATTTTAATGTACCTGTGGCCTGTTTTTTCTGTTTCAATACCCGTATCGGGAAGCGGTGTTATTATTGCGGTTATATCGGCGGTGTTTTACATGCTGATTTTTCATTATGTAAAGAATAAATTTGTATATTCTGATCAGGCTTCTAAGATAATATTTTTTATATTTTCGCTTCAGGTACTTTTAATAATGGTGTTTAAAGGCGTGATTAATTTTTAGGTTTTGTCGTTTTTAATGACATACAATCCTCCGGGTGCCGATTAACAGCCGTTTCATATTAAAACAATCAAAAAATAACTATGTTTCAAAATGAAACACTAACTGTTATATATTAAAAAAAAGCCTATAAAAATAAGGCGCAAATAATTGGCACAGCAATTGCTATATATAGGATGAAGAATTACAAGCTTGAATTTTGAACTCTGGAAAAGGAGATGAATAAGATGGGAAAAGTTATCGGAATTGACCTTGGAACTACGAACTCTTGCGTTGCTGTAATGGAAGGAAAGGAACCAAAGGTAATTGTAAATTCAGAAGGTAACAGGACTACACCGTCGGTTGTTGGTTTTTCAAAAGACGGGGGAAGGGTGGTAGGGCTGCCGGCAAAAAGGCAGGCGGTTGCTAATCCGGAAAATACAATTTTTTCCATCAAGCGTTTTATGGGAAGAAAGCATTCTGAAGTGGCAACAGAAACAAAAGAAGTGCCTTTTCACATTGTTGCCGCAAACAACGGCGACGCGCACGCGGAAGTAATGGGCAAACGCTACAGCCCGCCGGAAATTTCCGCGATGGTGCTTGCAAAACTTAAAGCCGACGCGGAAAGCTATCTTGGCGAAACTGTCACGCAGGCTGTTATTACAGTGCCGGCTTATTTCAATGATTCACAGAGGCAGGCCACAAAGGACGCGGGTAAAATAGCGGGCCTTGAAGTATTAAGGATAATCAACGAACCTACAGCCGCGTCGCTTGCTTACGGGCTGGACAAAGTAAAAAATGAAAAGATTGCTGTATATGACTTAGGCGGCGGAACTTTTGATATTTCAATCCTTGAAATCGGCGATGGTGTGTTTGAAGTTAAGTCCACCAACGGCGACACGCATCTTGGCGGCGATGATTTTGACCAGTCTATAATGAATTGGATAGCCGAAGAGTTTAAGAAAGAGAACGGCATAGATTTAAGGACAGACAGAATGTCGCTTCAGAGGTTAAAAGAAGCGGCAGAACGCGCCAAGATAGAACTTTCATCCACTATGCAGACAGAAATCAACCTTCCTTTTATAACAGCTGACGCAAGCGGCCCAAAGCACCTTGTTATGACAATGACAAGGTCTAAACTGGAACAGCTTGTCGGCAGTTTAATTGAAAGGACGGTTCAGCCGGTTAAGAACGCGATCCGCGATTCCGGAATTGAATTAAAAGACATAGACGAAGTGGTGCTTGTGGGCGGAATGACAAGGATGCCCGCGGTTCAGGAAATTGTAAAAAAACTTTTTGGCAAGGAACCGCATAAAGGCGTAAACCCGGATGAAGTTGTGGCCATAGGCGCCGCCATTCAGGCAGGCGTGCTGCAGGGAGAAGTTAAAGATGTGCTTCTTCTTGATGTCACCCCGCTTTCGCTTGGCATTGAAACATTGGGCGGAGTTTTCACCAGGCTTATTGACAGGAACACCACGATTCCCACAAAAAAATCAGAAGTGTTTTCCACAGCGGCTGATAATCAGACAAGCGTGGAAATTCACGTGCTTCAGGGCGAGCGCGACATGGCATCCGGAAACAAAACTATTGGCCGTTTTCATCTTGACGGCATCCCGCCGGCGCCGCGCGGAATACCGCAGGTGGAAGTGGCATTTGACATTGACGCCAACGGCATAATCAATGTTTCTGCCAAGGATATGGCGACCAACAAGCAGCAGAAGATAACCATAACGGCGTCTTCCGGGCTTAACAAGGACGAGATTGAAAACATAGTAAAAGACGCGGAAGCACACAGGTCAGAAGACCAGAAAAAGAAAGAGGCCATTGACACAAAGAATCAGGCTGAATCGCTGGCGTACAATGTTGAAAAATCCCTTAAAGAAGCGGGCGATAAGGTTACAGAGCAGGAAAAGAAAGACATAGAGGCAGCTGTGGCTTCGCTTAAAGAAAAAGTGAAAAATGAAGCTTCTTCGGAAGACCTGAAGAAATCAATGGAAGAACTTTCCAACAAGTTCCACGCAGTGGCGCAGAAGATGTACGCGGGAGCACAGCCCGGAGCCGCCGGAGCTGAAGGTGCAGGTGCAGGTGCTGAAGGCGCAGCCGCAGGAGAAAAGAAAGACAAAGACGGTGTTGTTGACGCGGAATATGAAGTTGTGGATGAAGACAAAAAGAAAAAATAGATCTTAATAAAAAATTTAAAGGAGGAAACAGAATTATGAAATTAAGGCCGCTTGCGAACCACATTATTGTAAAACCGCTTGAAGAAGAGGAAACAAAGAAAGGCGGAATAATCATTCCGGACACAGCAAAAGAAAAACCATCCAAGGGCGAGGTTGTTGAAGCGGGCCCGGGTGCCATTATGGAAGATGGAAAAAGAAAGCCTATGGACCTTAAAAAAGGCGACAAGGTTCTTTATTCCAAGTACGGCGGAACGGAAATAAAAATGGATGACAAGGAATACCTTGTAATGACAGACGAAGACGTGCTGGCTGTAATAGAGTAATAAACGATAACAAATTAAAAAAATAAAAAACATTTAATACAGGAGGAAATAGAAAGATGGCAAAACAGATGAAGTTCGGGGAAGACGCAAGAAGGTCCATAAAAGCCGGTATTGACAAAGTGGCTAACGCAGTAAAGGTTACACTTGGGCCAAGGGGACGCAATGTGGTTCTTGATAAAAAGTACGGCTCGCCTACCATTACAAATGACGGCGTGACCATAGCAAAAGAAATTGACCTGGAAGACCCGTTTGAAAATATGGGAGCCCAGCTTATTAAAGAAGTGGCAAGCAAAACGTCTGACAACGCCGGCGACGGCACCACGACGGGTACTGTGTTAACACAGGCTATTTTCGCAGAAGGGCTTAAGAACATCACAGCGGGAACAAATCCCATGCCGGTTAAAAGGGGAATTGAAAAGGCATCGGCCGCGGTTATCGCGGAACTGAAAAAGATTTCAAAACCGATAAAGGATAAAAAAGAAATAGCGCAGGTTGCCACGATTTCCGCCAACAATGACAGTGAAATAGGCGAAAAGATTGCCAACGCAATGGACAAGGTCGGCAAAGACGGCGTTATAACAGTAGAAGAAGCAAAGGGAATTGAAACACACGTGGACGTGGTGGAAGGTATGCAGTTTGACCAGGGTTATGCTTCCCCTTATTTTGTGACCAATGCGGACAAGATGGTTGCTGAAATGGAAAATGCCTACATTCTTATCCATGATAAAAAGATTTCAAACATGAAAGACCTGCTTCCTATACTTCAGGAAGTGGTTCAGCAGAGCAGGCCTATCCTTATAATCTCTGAAGAGGTTGAAGGCGAAGCGCTTGCGACGCTTGTTGTAAATAAAATCCGCGGCACATTCACATGCGTTGCGGTAAAGGCGCCGGGATTCGGCGACAGAAGAAAGGCAATGCTTGAAGATATAGCAATTCTTACAGGCGGAACTGTGATAAGCGAAGAACTTGGATTGAAGCTTGAAAAGGCCACAATAAAAGACCTTGGACAGGCAAAGAAAATAACCGTGGATAAGGACAATACCACAATAGTGGAAGGCGCCGGAGACAAGAAGAAAATTGACGCAAGGGCCGGACAGATTAAGAAACAGATTGAAGAGACAACTTCTGACTATGACAGGGAAAAACTTCAGGAAAGGCTTGCCAAGATAGCGGGCGGAGTTGCCGTAATTAACGTGGGCGCCGCGACAGAAACAGAGATGAAAGAAAAGAAAGCACGCGTTGAAGACGCGCTTCACGCCACAAGGGCTGCTGTTGAAGAAGGAATAGTACCGGGCGGCGGCGTCGCGCTTTTAAGATGCTCGCAGGTGCTGGATACTTTAAACCTTTCAGACGCGGAAGAAGCAATTGGCGTAAAGATTATAAAGCAGGCGCTGGAAGCCCCGATAAGGCAGATTGCAGCTAACGCCGGTTTTGAAGGCTCTATCATCATTGACAGGGTATTAAAAGAAAAAGAATCAAGCATGGGCTTTGACGCCAATGACGGGCAGATTAAGGACCTTGTAAAGGCCGGAATCATTGACCCTACAAAGGTAACCCGCTCCGCATTACAGAACGCGGCTTCAATTTCCGCCCTGCTGTTAACAACTGAATCAATGATTACAGACATCCCCGAGAAGAAAGAACATTCACCTATGCCGGGCGGCATGGGCGGAATGGGCGGCGGAATGGATATGATGTAAATAGAATCAACGCGAGGTAGTATCGAGCGTTATACCGCAAGGGTACCTGTGGGATTCTATTTATCCCCGGAGCCATTATCATTAACTTATGGCGAAGCGGGATGGTTTTAAAAAAGAAAAATTACATATTGCTGACCGCGGCCTTGAAAAAGGCCGCGGCATGCAATATGCAGTCGCTTTATTTTAAGCTCTTTGATAAAAGTATTTACTGATAATTACAGAGGCCGGGTTCATTTTTTTATGACCCCTGCAAATTGCGGTGCTTGTAGTCAAAAGCGATTTGAAGTCTATGGTATTTTAATCGACCGCAATCCGCTGACTGGCGCCCGGTACGGATTTGCCGGCGGCGCATTAAATATGGATTCAGCGGCATAAAGGGAACTTGGGCAGGGTTCATAAAAAAATAAACCCAACCTCTGTTTAATATTTATTTAGACTGAAGCTTTTGTATTTTGGATTTATCCGGAGTTTTACATAGGCAGAAATTGTTTTGCACTTACAAATCTGCACTTAAAACAGGCGCAAATTCAGAAAGAAAAGGTGTCCTATATGCAGTTAAAAGATTATTATAAGGTACTTGGGTTAACCGACAAGGCAAGCGGCGATGAAATAAAAAAGGCGTTCCGCCAGCTTGCAAAAAAATACCATCCTGACGCGCATCCCGGCGACAAAGCCGCGGAAGACCGCTTTAAAGAGATAAGTGAAGCGTATGAAGTTCTTTCCAACCCGGAAAAAAAGGCGCAGTATGAAAAGTTAAAACAGGCGCAGGCGGGCGGATATGATTTTTCCAATGTGGGCCGCGGCGGCCAGAACGGCAATTATCAGGGGAATGCGGATTTTTCATCCATTTTTGGAGATATGTTTGGGCAGAACCGCTCCGGCGGCTTTTCTGATATTTTTGACATGTTCTTTGAAAACGGCCCTCAGCGAAGGGGGCAAAGCCAGGGCAGGTCAGCTGCGCCGCAAAAGGGCGATGATGTAATCATAAGGATTAAAATACCGTTTGACCTTTCTTTAAAAGGCGGCGAAACAATAGTAAAAGTACCGCGTGATTCGCAGTGTACCTTATGTAACGGCACGGGCGCGGCGCCGGGGACAAGCGCGCAGCAGTGCCCAACATGTTCGGGAAGCGGCAGCATTCATTTTTCCCAGGGCGGTTTTATGATTAACAAGCCGTGCCCCAAGTGTGACGGCAGGGGGACTGTTATCATCACGCCCTGCATGAAATGCGCGGGGACAGGAAGCGAGAAAGAGATAGAAAAGATAAGGATAAAAATACCACAGGGTGTGACTGACGGGATAAAGATAAAAATAAGCGCGCACGGTGATTATGGCAAAGGCGGCCGCGGCGATTTATACGTAATTTTTGGTGTTGAAGAAAGTAATCAATTTGAACGCAGGGGCGATGATCTTTATTACGGAGCGTCCATAAATCTTGCGCAGGCGGTTCTGGGCTCGGAAATTGAAATACCGCTTATGGACGGCGCCGTGAAAGTAAAAATTCCGGCAGGCACTCAGCCGGGGTCGGCGCAAAAAATAAAAGGAAAGGGCGCTAAAAGTATCAAAACCGGCAAAACCGGGGACCTTATTATTGTAATTAATGTGGAGATTCCGTCAAAGTTAAGCGATAAAGAAAAGAAACTTATGCAGGAACTTGCCAAATTAAAAGATATGAAATACTGAAAAGTTTAGGGGAGAAGCCATGATTGAACTTGTAAATGTAAGCAAGAAATTCGGCGGTAAAACAGTGGTGGATGATGTCACTTTTACCGTAAACAAGGGCGAAATTATAGGTTTTCTAGGGCCCAACGGCGCGGGTAAAACAACCACAATGAGGATGATAACAGGTTTTTTTCCGCCTTCTGATGGAATCGTAAAAGTTGCGGGTTATGATATCACCAAAGAACCCATAAAGGTAAAAGAGCAGATTGGCTATATGCCGGAAAACGTCCCGCTTTACAAGGAATTATCCGTATGTGATTATCTGAAATTCATAGCCGATATTAAGGGCGTGGCAAAAGATAATAAAAAAGGGGCAATAGAGCGCGTGATGGAAGAGACAGGGCTTATTGATGTCAGAAATTCTATTATAGGAAAACTTTCAAAGGGCTATAAACAAAGGGTGGGGCTTGCCCAGGCAATATTAAATGACCCAAAAGTGCTGATACTTGACGAGCCCACATCAGGGCTTGACCCAAAACAGATAAAAGAAATAAGGACGCTGATAAAAAAAATGAGCGGCGACCGCACAATAATACTGTCCACGCATATTCTGCCGGAAGTAAGCGTAACCTGTGATAAGGTTATTGTCATCAATGAAGGCAGGATAATAGCGCAGGATAATGTCGCTGACCTTGAAAAGACTTTTAACAAAGGGGCAAGAATACACCTTGAAGTTGAAGCTCCTAAAGGTGAATTTATTAAAGAAATGCTTTCCATAAAAGGCGTATCATCCGCCGAAGAAAAAGACGAAGTTGAACCGGGAATTTATACATATACAATTGATACGGAAGAAGGCGCGGATTTAAGGCGTGAAATTGTGCATCGCATAGCGCGTAATAAATGGGCGCTTTTAGAATTAAAGCGCCAGCAGCTTACCCTGGAAGATGTGTTTTTGAAGCTTGTCACAAGGGAGGATGAAAATGTTCAGTAAATTTATAGGGCTTTATAAAAAAGAACTTAAAATATTTTTCAGCCAGCCCATAGCTTATGTTTTAATAGTTGTCTTTATGGCCATTTCCGGGTATTTTTTCGCCTCCATTGCCAACTATTATTCCGAAGTATCATTAAGAAGCATGAACAGTTATCAGCAGAATATGATGGACTTAACCACGCTGGACGGAATTTTCAGGCCGTGGTTTTTTAACATCTCTTTTATTCTCCTTCTTGTACTGCCTCTTATTACCATGAGGACGTTCGCGGAAGAAAAGCGTGAAGGCACAATGGAACTGCTGTTTACCTTTCCCGTAAGCGATGCTGCCGTGGTTGCGGCAAAATTCTGCGGCGCGTACACGGTTTTTCTTGCAATGCTTACAGGGGCCATGTCGTCTGTGATTACATTAAAACTGTCCGCTAACTTTGATATGGCGCCGGTAATCGGCGGCTTTTTTGGCCTTATGCTTTTAGGCGGCGCTTTTATAATGCTGGGAACTTTTATATCGGGGCTTACTGACAGCCAGATAGTTGCCGCGGTAATTACTTTTGCGGTGCTTTTATTCATATGGATAATTGACTGGTTAAGCGCTGTGGTGGACCCGGCATTGGGAAGGGTGCTTTCCAACCTGTCCGTCATCAGGCACTATGACAGTTTCAGCAAAGGCGTTATAGATACCGCTGACCTTGCGTATTACGGGGTATTTATGTTTATCTTTTATTTCTTAAGCCTTCGCGTGCTTGAATCAAAACAGTGGAGGGGTTAACGATGAATAAAAACGTGTTGAATAAAATACTGCTGATAACCGGGCTTGTGCTTATACTGCTGTCAGCTCTGTCAGCGGCGCTTATAGGAATGTTAAACACAGCCGCGCTTATTTCGCTTGCGCTTGGGCTTGTCTGCGCGGGGTATGCCGCTTTTACGGAGAGAAAAACAATTATAACCGCGCTGTCCGGGAAAAACGCGAAGCAGGGAATAAACTCCGTTATATATTCTATTTTAGTGGTGGGCATAGCCGTGCTTGTAATGGCTGTGGCTATATCCAACGCTAAACAGTTTGACCTGACAAAGAATAAAAAATATTCGCTGTCTGACCAGACCGCAAAGACATTAAAGGCATTAAAGAAAGATATTGATGCGTATTACTTTTTTTCTGTGACCGCGAAAAATATGGAAGTTGAAGACACCTTAAAATCATACGAAAAGATGAATTCAAAGTTCAGGTATAACCCTGTTGACGCGGATAAAAACCCGGCAATGGGAAAAAAATTCAACGTGGACCGTTACGGTGTGGTGGTCATGAGCAGAAAAGACAATAACACATCGGAAACAGTGGATAACCTTACCGAAGAGGGGTTTACAAATGCGGTACTAAGGCTTACCAATGATATAAAGAAGAAAGTTTATTTTACGCAAGGGCACGGAGAACCTTCAATTGATTCGCCTGCCAACGATAAATCCGGTTATGGGTCAGCCAAAGCCGCGCTTGCTTCGCAGAATTATGAAGCGCAGCAGGTGGAACTGTTTACAATGACTTCTGTGCCTCGCGACGCAGCTGTGCTGATAATAGCCGGCCCGCAGGCCGATTTGTTCCCCAATGAGATTAAAGTGCTGAAAGATTATATTTCCAATAACGGCAGGGTATTTGTGCTTTATCCCCCGCTTGTAAAACTGCCTAATCTTGAAAGTTTAATTTCCGCATACGGTTTTAAACCGCACAATGATATTGTGGTGGATAAGATAAGCAAGATGCTTGGCGGCGATTTTCTTATGCCGGTAATTTCATCGTATGAAAGCCACGAAATTACAAAAGGCTTCACAGTCGCAACATTTCTTCCCATGTGCCGCACGTTTGAACTGTCCGGTAATGCGGTATCGCTGTCACGTACAAATCCGGGCAGCTGGGGAGAAACAGACCTTGCAGGTATAAAGGAAGCAAAGGCAGGGCTGGATTCAAAAGATATAGAAGGGCCTCTTGTGGTAAGCGCCGTGACAGAAATTGCAAATGAAGGAAACACCACACCGGCAAAAGCCGCAATAGCGGTGTTTGGCAGCAGCGAATTTGCCAATAATACTTTTATTGCCTCTTCGGGAAACAGGGATATGTTTTTAAACGTGGTAAGTTTTCTTGCTCAGGATTCAGATAAAATTTCCATAAGGCCAAAGGGCAGAAACTTTGAACCGCTGTTTATTTCCAAAATACAGGGCGCAATGTTATTTATTATACCGATAGTCCTGCTGCCGCTGCTGGTAATAACCGCGGGAATAATGGTGTTTTTAAGGAGAAGAAAGCCATGAAACCGCAGAAGACCATAACGGCGCTTGTAATTTTCGCGCTGCTTGGCGCGTACTATTATTTTGTGGAAATTAAAAAGAAAAGCGCTGATAAGGAAAAAAAGGCGGAACAGGAAAAACTGTTTCCGGGGTTTAAAGAGGATGCAGTGACCAAAATTACTGTTAATAATGGGCAGGGCATTATCTCTGTTCAAAAAGATGGTAACAACTGGAATCTTGAAGCCCCCATAAAAGCGCCCGCTGATGACGGTGTGATAAATGAAATGTTAAAAGATTTTGCACAGGCGAAGATACAGAGAAAAATTGAAGATGGGAACCCCGCGGAATACGGGCTTGGGAAAAATGATAATACAGGATTTAAGTTTTATGCGGATAAGGAATATTCTGTTAATTTTGGCGATGAAAACCCCACGGAAAGCTACGCTTATGCTGTTAAAAATGAAGATAAAAACTTCTGCATAATTGACAGTGTCCTTAAGAAACACTCTGAAAAAAGGCTGTTTGATTTCAGGAATAAAGGCTTATTTAAGGTGGAAGAGCCGGACGTAAGCGTTGTAGAGATTGACTTAAAGGACAGGAAATACACGCTTGAGAAAAATGATAAAGGCAGCTGGAATCTGATAAAACCGTTTAATGCTTCTGCTAAAAAAGACAGGGTAGGCGCTGTAATTTCTTACGTAAAAAACAGCGCGGTTAAGTATTTTGAAGCTGACAAAGACGCGGCTAAATTCGGCCTTGCGTTACCTTCGCAGAAGGTTGTTCTGACAACACCTGACGGCAAAAAGACTGTTTATTTTGGCGTTCTGGACGGGGTGAAAAATTCTGTTTTTGCCAAAGCGCAGGGTGTTCCCGGCATATTTGAACTGCCGGATTACATATATAACGGTATTCCAAAAGCTGAAGACATTTTAAACAAACAGATACTTGTAATTGAAGATGACAGTTTTGACAGGGTAGAGATTAAATACAAAAATAAGTTTATTGAGGGAGCCAGGGGAAAAGATAAAAAATGGAAGACCGTTAAAGCACAAGGTTTATCCAAAGAAGAGAAAAAAATAACAGATACAGGGGCGGTAATTTCCGCGATAAGGCGGATGGAGTACGTTGAAAAATTTAAGGCCGGAGCAAAAGCGGAATTTTTTACACAGCCACAGCCTTTACTTGAAATCATAATGAAAAAAGCGGGCGCTGAAGACATCGGCGTTATATTTGGTGATAAAGCGGACGGGGAATTATATTACATGAAGACGGCTGACGGCGTGTTTTCGTTTGATAAAAATAAAATGAATAACATTAACCTGCCGGGATTTTATGGTTTATAAATTTGAACTTTTTTAAGACGGCAGGCGTCAAATATCAGTAAGGTTTGTAAAAAAGCAGGAGGTAATTTATGAAAAAATTTATCGTCTTGTTGTTTGTCCTTGTATTTCCTTTTACCCTTCCGGCAGTACCCATGATACCTTCAAGTTTCAGTGAAATCGCGCAGATAGCAGAGCCATTTGTGGTGAATATTTCCACGGTTAAAATAGAAAAAAGGCAGCGCGACCCTTATTATGACAGGTTTTTTAATGACCCCTTTATGCAGGAATTCTTCGGAGTACCTCCGCAGAGCGGGCAGGACAATTCTATAAAAAGAAGAAGTTTAGGAAGCGGTTTTATAGTGTCAGATGACGGATATATCCTTACCAATAATCACGTGGTGGGCGGAGCCGATGAAATAACCGTAAAACTTTTCAATGAAAAAGAGTATAAGGCAAAGGTTATAGGCGTTGATAAAGAAACTGACCTTGCCGTGATAAAAATAGACGCAAAAGGTTTAAAGGCAGCGGTGCTTGCGGATTCGGACGCGATAAAAGTGGGCGACTGGGTGGTGGCGATAGGAAGCCCGTTTGGCCTTGAAAAAACAGTAACGCAGGGGATAATAAGCGCCAAGGGCAGGGTGATTGGCGCCGGCGCATATGATGATTTTCTGCAGACAGATGCCGCTATTAATCCGGGAAATTCCGGAGGCCCGCTTGTTGATCTGGAAGGAAAAGTTGTGGGGATAAACACCGCTATTTCCTCCGCTTCCGGCGGATATGACGGGGTAGGTTTTGCCATACCGTCAAATATGGCAAGAAAAATTTATGAAGATATTATACACGGCGGAAAAGTGGTAAGGGGATGGCTGGGCGTTGGCATACAGGAACTTACACCGGAACTGGCAAAACATTTTAAGGTAAAAGAAGGCGTGCTTATTTCTCAGGTATTCAAAGAAAGCCCCGCGGAAAAAGGCGGTATAAAAAACGGCGATGTAATTATGCAGTTTGACGGCAAGAAAGTGACAAAATACCGGGAGCTTCAGTCGCTTGTGGCAAGTACGCCTGTGGGCAAGACTGTTATTGTGAAAGTGTCAAGAAAAGGGGCTGAAAAAGATCTTAAGGTAAAAATATTTGACAGAAGCAAAGCTGAAACCGCGCAGGTAAGCGAAAAAGCTCAGTCAGGCTCGCTTGGAATGCTTGTGGTTGATATGAATGAAGAGTACGCAAGGCAGTATGGCACGGATTCCACAGCCGGAGTTGTGGTGGTAAATGTGGAAACCGGTTCTGTGGCTGATGAGGCCGGTGTAATGAAAGGCGATATTATTCATGAAATAAATACCGTCAGGATAAAAAATTCGGATGTGTTTAATTCAATTACCGCAAAACTTGGCAGGGGCAATGAAGTAGTAATGCTGATAGAACGCAGAAACGCGATGATATACCTGGCGTTTACGATAAGGCAGTAAGGGCGGCAGCTAGGCAGCTAGGCAGCTAGGCAGCTAGGCAGCTGGGCAGTTGGGCAGTTGGGCAGCTGGGCAGCTGGGCAGCTGGGCAGCTGGGCAGCTAGGCGGATCGGCGGCTCTGTTTAGATCTGGTAGATGCGGGTCTTTAGCCCGCGGCAGTTGCAGTTAATTTTGTTTTTAATTTTTTAACTGCCGCACATAATACCGAGCAATTTTATTATAGGCTCGGTATTAAAAAGGTGCGCCTGCCAAAACGGTTTTTTTGTAGTGGTAGCCGCGTCCCTTTAGGGCGCGTGTTCTGAAATTGTTAGTTGTCCCTGATTATTTCGCTCCTAAACTCGCTTCAACTGCGGACTAAAGACACGCAGTTGTCCCGCCTGCTTCAGCTCGCAACCCGGATTTTCACTTCGCGGGCCCGCGCCAACCAAACCTTTTTTCGCTTCTGCTTAATTGCCTATCTGCTTAAAATGCTATATTTTTAATTCTTTTGACAGGTATAATATTATCTGTTAGAATCATTAATTAGGGGAACTATTTTATAGTTATGATGTCTAATATAATTAAGGAATGCGCTCTCGTTTAAGGGGGATGCGATGACAGCGGAAATAGCGGTAAAAAAGACAGCCGCAATAAGAAGAATTACCTTCATTGCAGTTTTTTTGGCAATGGTAACAATTCTTATTAATACCCCTGCTTACACCGCCTGTACCCCCTCTTCTGCCCAGCTTTGCGCCGCTGTTGATGACATTGCCCAGGTTTACATAAATGGCACGTTGATAACTAATACGACTTTATGGGATTTTCCCGGCGGTGCCGTGGATTCAGCTTTCCCTTATGCCGATGTAAGCGGAAGCCCGGGGCCTCCGGCTCCTTTATGCATAAGTTTAAGCCCGGCGCAGCTTGCTTTATTACAGCCTACCGGTAATGTGATTTCTGTACGAACTCTTAACACGGGCGCGTATGAACTTTGGACTTCTTACAGCCTTGATGTGACTTGTTCCGAAGGCGGCCATTCTTACGTAAGCAGCGCTGATATCGCGAATATTGATCTTCACTATGATGATTCCTGTCCTGCAGGTGATATGCCTACATACGGTGGACGCAACTGGTATGACCCGCTTTATGATCAGACAGGTTCGGGTATGTCATGGGTAACCCCGTCCTATGAAGAGGGCATGAAGTTTGGAAAGAGAATATTTGATCCTGCCACTAACAGCCTTCTGCCCGCGTTAAGTTATTCAACCGATTCTGAAACGGCTGCTGATGACTGTAAAGAAATTTTAACAAGGCAGGGATTTGACCTTACAATTGACCCCACTCCGGAACCCCCGCATTTTACATTAAGTAAGACCGCAAACCCGGCCACAAATGTGGGGCTTACAACTCCTTATGAAGTTACGTTCACGCTGCACATCTGCAATACAGGCGGCGGAACATCCGGAAATCCTGTAACTATTGCTGATGACTGGTCAAGCGCGGTTGATAATTGGCAGTATTTCTGGCCAAATGATTACACCGATACTATGCTTGGTTTTATTGATTACAGCGGCAGCGGACAGACAGGGTCTATCACTTTTGCAAACGGATTTCCGGCTGACACCTGCTATGATTACAATTACGCTGTAAAACTTTACAGCGGTTCTCCCACTTTCTGCGATGTCTGGGATAATACCGCAAATTTAACGTACCTTGCGTCGCCTACGGTTGTGGCAACTGCGGTGGTTGAAAATTACTGCCCGGACCCGCCGGTATTTACAATGGTAAAATCGGCAAGTAAAACAACTGTAAGCGGAAATAACGATTACCTTACTTACACAATACACCTGTGCAATACGGGCGGCGCCGCGTGGCAGGGAGTAATGACAATTTATGACGATATGACATCAGCGCCGGGGGACTGGCAGTTTGACGGCCCGTATAACGTGGACAACCCCGCGGTTGGAATAGATTATTACGATACAACCGGCGGTAATGATTACAGGACTTTTAACATTCATTTTCAGCAGCCGGGTTTTACAGGGTGCGTGGATTTAGAGTACCGTGTGCATTCGGCAAATAATTACGGCTGCGGGCCGTGGCACAATGACGCTACCCTTAACAGCTATATGGGGTCGCCCACAATTGTTTCAACCGTGGTTATGAATAATTACTGCTCGCCGACATTTACACCGTCAGTGACAAGGACGATAACGCCCACAATGACACCTACAATGCCGCCAAACTTTACAATTGTAAAATCAGCAAGTAAGACCACGGGTATTGTTGTTAACGATGAAATAACTTTTAACATTCAGATATGCAATACAGGCGGGGTTGTATCGTCGGGAAGTCTGACCATAAAGGATGATTGGTCGTCTTCGATTGACAGCTGGCAGTATATGAATCCTTACTACATTGGCAATCCCGCGACAGGAATCAGCAGTATTTCAGGGGGCTCAGGCGGGAGTTATACTGTTAGTTTTACCTCTCCGGGTTTTACAGGTTGTTATACGCTGCCAGTTGTGCTTAAGATGACAGCCCGGAATGGATGTGACTGGTATAACCTTGCATCGCTTGCTTATCAGACAACGCCTACAATAGTATCAACCGTTGAAATGCATAATTTGTGCGCGTCGCCCACGCCCACGGCAACCAGGACTGTGACAAGGACAGTAACAAGAACCGCTACAACGACAGCCACCTTAACAGTAACCCGCACAAGGACGCTTACAAGCACGCCGACTAATACTTTAACAGCTACACCCTCTGTAACTTTTACGCGGACTGCCACGCCGACTTCTACAAGGACAATTACTTATACGATAACAAATACAGCAACACCAACATCAACAAGGACTTCAACTGCCACTGTGACGTTTACAGCAACGTCAACGGTAACCTTTACAGTGACGCGCACGAACACGTTAACGGCAACACCCACAAACACAATATCGCAGACTAACACTCCCACAATTACAATTACCGCAACGCGGACAGCAACAATTACATCGTCGCCGACGGCGACGCCGACAGCAACAAGGACAGTGACTTATACATCAACGCGCACGAACACGTTAACTGCAACACCCACAAATACAATATCGCAGACTAACACCCCTACAATTACTGTAACAGCAACACGGACAGCAACAATCACATCATCACCTACAGCAACGCCGACGGCAACAAGGACAGTAACTTATACATCAACGCCAACGAACACATTAACGGCAACACCCACAAATACAATATCGCAGACAAATACCCCCACAATTACTGTAACAGCAACACGGACAGCAACAATCACATCATCACCTACAGCAACGCCGACGGCAACGGGGACAGTAACTTATACATCAACGCCAACGAACACATTAACGGCAACACCCACAAATACAATATCGCAGACTAATACTCCTACAATTACTGTAACAGCAACGCGGACAGCAACAATTACATCATCACCTACTGCAACGCCAAGCGCGACACAGACAATAACGTATACGGCAACGCCTACGCAGACTTTAACTGCGACGCCGACCAATACAGTATCGCGTACTAATACACCCACTATTACAATTACAGCAACGCCCACGGCAACAATTACTTCATCGCCCACGGTTACGTTTACGGCGACCGGGACAATAACATTTACGGCAACGCCAACGCAGACGTTAACCGCCACGCCTACAAATTCAGTTTCGCAGACAGACACTCCGACAATCACATTTACGGCCACACCAACATCTACAAATACGGTTTTGGATACGCCAACTTCCACAATAACATTTACATCAACGCCCACGCAGACGCTTACGGTTACACCCACTGATACAGTATCGCAGACAGACACGCCGACAATTACAATAACCGCAACGCCCACAGCAACTATTACATCTTCACCCACTGCAACACCGACAGCAACAGGGACGGTGACATATACTTCAACACCCACAATAACATTTACGGCAACACCTTCGGATACGGTATCGCAGACAGACACGCCGACAATTACAATAACCGCAACGCCCACAGCAACTATTACATCTTCGCCTACTGCAACACCGACAGCAACAGGGACGGTGACATATACTTCAACGCCCACAATAACATTTACGGCAACACCTTCGGATACGGTATCGCAGACAGATACTCCCACTATTACTATAACGGCAACGCCTACGGCGACAGTAACCGCATCGCCTACAATTACGCATACGGCGACAGGGACAATAACATATACTTCAACGCCGACAATAACTTTCACTGCAACACCTTCGGATACGGTATCACAGACAGATACTCCCACTATTACAATCACGGCAACGCCTACGGCGACAGTAACCGCGTCGCCTACAATTACGCATACGGCGACAGGGACAATAACATTTACTTCAACGCCCACGGTAACGCTGACAGCAACTCCGTCGGATACGGTATCGCAGACAGATACTCCCACTATTACTTTTACCGCCACGCCAAGTGTTACAGTTACCGCTGAAAATACATCCACAGACACGCCGACCGTCACTTTAACATCAACAGAAACATCAACGCTTACAGCCACCGCCACAATAACACATACTTCAACTTTAACCGCGACAGCCACTATTACAGATACAATTACGCCTACGGCAACGCCAACGGATACGGTTTCGCAGACAAGCACCCCCACTGTCACGCTTACCGCAACCCCGTCAGCGACGCTTACGATAACGGTTACAATAACGCAGACATCAACAATGACGGCCACAATGACAATAACAGAGACAATTACGCCAACTGCTACACCCAGCAATACTATTTCGCAGACTAACACGCCCACGATAACACTGACTTCAACGCCGACAGCCACGCTTACCGGTACGCCGACAATTACAATTACTTCCACGTTTACCGCCACAAGCACAAATACACCGACAAATACGCCGACAGCTACTCCCACAAATACGATATCGCCCACTTCAACGCAGACTGCCACGCCCACAATAACAATAACCGCGACGCCTACATCAACACTGACCGCGACGCCTACATCAACCGTAACCGGAAGCCCCACGATGACGCTGACAAACACTCCTACCGCAACTACAACAGCTACGCCCACAGTGACGCTTACTTCAACGCCGACAGTTACTTTTACAATCACACTGACAAATACATTCTCGCCTACAAATACGCCGACACCCACTGCCACACTTACTCCTGTGCCGCTGCCTTATATGATGCACATTGATATTTATAATTCAGCGGGAGAAAAAGTAAAAACTGTTGCCGCGGCGGGAATTTCAGACCTTATAGAAGATGTTATACTGCTTATTAACGGGCTTGAATCAGCCACTATTAACCCTCATGCTGAAGATGTGGTAATAAAATTCCCGGGAGTTCAGACTTCTGACCAGCAGGGCGGCGATTTTGCGGCTGAATATCCGTGGGACGGCACATCAGACAGCGGACAGAAAGTAAGCAACGGGGCTTACTACATAAAAATTTCCATAGCTAATGAGTATGGCAGCGTGGATACAAGGATAGTGGATATTCAGGTATTAAATAAAGAAGAGTACGTAAGGATAAATATATTCAACACCGCGGGAGAGCTTGTGCACAGGATAGAAGCGCCCACGCTTTTTGGCACCGCTGTAAGCCTTGGGCTTGAAGAGACCGCCCTTATAGGAAATAAGTCAAAGGTAATAATTAATTACGCGCCCGGACAGTCAATTGAATGGGACGGTAGAAACGCGGAAGGCCGCCTTGTGGATTCCGGGCTGTATGAAGTACAGGTTGAAATAAAGACAGGGGATAATTATTCAATATTAGCGTCAAAGACAATAACAATTATTAAAGAGGGCAATGGCGAATTGCTGGGAGAAGTAAGGATATTCCCAAACCCGCATTTTGTAACTAACGGGCCGCTTACACCTGTTACCATAGCGTGGAGCGCGATTACGCAGGGCACGGCGCGGATAAAAATATATAATATAAAAGGCGAACTTATAAGAAAGTTCGGGGTTGAATTGAATAAGGGATATATACAATGGGATTTAACAAGCGCCGGCGGAGAAGTGGTATCCGGAGGGCTGTATATATGCAGGATAGAGGCGCAGAAAGACACCGGCGAGAGGGAAAACAGGACGTTAAAATTAGCGGTTGTTGTGGGGAATAATCTGGAAGTGGAGCTGATACCGTAAATAAAGGCCGAGGGACGGATGCACGGAGGGACGGAGGGACGGAAGGTCGGAAGAAAAATCATTTGGGTCTAAAGTTTATAATTGTATTATGTAGTGGTAGACGCGGGTCTTTAGCCCGCGGATTTTATGTTTTGTTTAATGGTTGGTAGGCGCACCTTTTAATAACGAACCTATAATAAAATTGTTCGGTATTATGTGCGGTAGTTGAATAAAAAAAATCGCGCTTTTATACCGAAAAAAATACTAAAAAAATCAAATCTTAAAACTAAAATCAACTGTCCCATAATACTTTCGTTTACAGGCTCGCTCCAACCGCACCTTAAAAGGCGCACCTACCAAGTCCACAACAAAACATAAAAAAACACCAAACTTTAAAATCAACTGCCGCGGGCTAAAGACCCGCGTCTACCAGATCTAAAACTGAACCGCCGATCTTACTTCCGTCCCTCTGTCCCTCCGTGCATCCGTCCCTCGTGTTTTTAAGCCAAGCCTCTAACCGTCTAAGCATCTAAGCTTTCTGATTTTTATCCTTTTTAATCGTTTGACAAAGCGGGTTTTACCAGTTAAAATAGGATTACTAAAACGGAACTTTTTACCGGGCGGGTTGTCTAATAATAAGGAAGAAGAATTTAAGGGGCGAATTGTCCGCACGCCTCGCGGAAATTAGGGATGTTTTAATCGACGCTTATTATAACGGGAAAAAATTGCCGAAAAGAGGAGAAAAAATCATGACGGCACCCGTAAGTAAAAGAAAAAAAATATTTTTAACAGCTGCTATTGCGGCGTTTGTAATACTTCTGCCATTAATTGTTATGGCTCAGCCTAATATTCTTGACCTTTCTATTACCCCTCCGAATCCAAATTTTGGTGAAACTGCTGTTGTAAGAATAACATATTGTTCGCAATGCTGCAGCGATGGTTCATTGGCTATGGCAATAAGCACTTCGCCCACCCTTTTAAACGCACAGCTTTCAGGACAGGGGCAGATGTTTGTTGTTTACGGCAAGCAGAATGTACCCTGCCAGTCAAACCTTACGCCTGTGGGTATGCCGGGCGGCACGGATAACAGTATAGGGTGCGAAGCAAACAACCAGTCAGGCGTAACAACAGGATATAACTGCACTCTTTGCCCAAGCGGGAGCGGGTTTACTTATTACAGGGAATACACAATCAGGGTACCTTCTGCTGACAGTTTTCCGGGTTGTAATAATACAACGCTTTACCTTCACGCCGGGATGAAAGATTCTAATATAGGCGGCGGGGAATGGACAACTTTTGACGGCACATGCCAGCACGATTCAGTATCCTGGTCAATACCGCTTCTGGATCCTGATTTTACGATTAATAAAAAAGTTGAAGGCAATTTACAGGATGCCGGCGATTTGTTTGTGTATTCAATTGATTATTCATATCAGAACGGGCAGCTTGTAATAACAGACCCGCTGCCTAATTTGCCTGGAGTAAGTATTGTATCTGCGGGTCCTTCAGGAATAGTAAGTTCTTACACTGTGGGACCGCTGCCGCAGACTTTAACCTGGACGCTGCCAAACAGGACAGGAGTTCAGGGTAAAGCTGAAGGAACGGTTTGGGTGCTTTTAAGGATGAACACAGACCTTGCTGATGGTACGACAATAAGCAATACAGCAACAGGTAAAATTGGCGCGTTAACCAAAACGTCAACCGCAAATTTAGTAGTCGGCGAACCGGCTTTAAATATTTCAAAATCTCAGTCTGTCACGCAGATTAACCTTCACGACACAATCACATATTTTGTTGAATATGACCTGCAGGGTTCTAAGTTAATAGTGTATGAACCTTTTGATAATAATTCCGTTGGCGGGGCAAATCCGCCATCGGGCTGGTCAATTGCGGCGCCGGGTGGTGTAGGCGACGGATGGACAATTGAAGACCCGTGCGGCACAGGCGACAGATATTTAAGGGGTTCTTCTCCGGATCATGTTTATCCCGGCCTTCTTCATAATGAACCCACAACTTTTTGCACAGGGATAATAATGACAGATATAATGATAGAAGCGTCATACGAAGGCGCGGATGCCCTTGTGTTTATAAGAAATAATAATGTAAGCGGCGCGGGCGCCATAGCTTATTCCGCGGTATTGTCTGTTGACGTAACAATAGGCGGCAACGGCAACGGTTCATTGGGATTCCAGCGCTGTAATGGTGATCCTGCAACCTGTATATGGCCGGCTTCGGGCACAACGCCGATGGATATTGAAACCAACAAGTGGTATACAATGAAGGTTGAAGCTTTAAGTGATTATCAGTTCCGCGCTAAAGTATGGGTAAAGGGCGACCCCGAACCCGGCGGCTGGGTTGTAACCTGGACAGACACTTCTCCTCCTGCCAATTCATCCTGTGCTTCCGGCACGTGGAAAACCGGTGTTGCAAACCAGGGCGGCGACAACTGCTGCGTTGATGATTTATACAATAACTTTGTAATTTACGAACCAAGGTTCACGGGAACTGAACCCATAACAGTAACAGATAATTATCCGGAAACACAGCTTATATACCGCGGTTCTTCTTCGCCGCTGCCGCATACTATAAATAATACCGGATTGCAGTGGACATCGGGTTTTACTGTTACAGGCGACGAAGCGGGCACGTTTACTTGGTGGGCGGAAGTTATTTCCTGTGACCCGATAACAAACAATGCGTCAATAAACGGTGTAGGTGTAACACAGATATCAAATGATGTTGTGCTTACGGTTAACTGCATTGAAGATGTTTCCCTTGTTAAAACTGCAAATCCGAATATTATAGACCTTGGCGATGAAGTGACGTTTACTCTTTGCTGGGAAAATACAGGCGAGCTTCCTTCAAATATTGTGATAACTGACCCAATACCGCCAAGGACTACGGTAACCGGTATTAATAACGGCGGCACCGGAGTATCAGTAGGCGCCACAAGTGGAACGATTACATGGAATATCGGGACTCAGCTTCCGGGCGCTTCCGGCTGCGTAAGCTGGAGAGGCACAATAAATTAAGTTCTAATTTATGGAGATGTTTATGAAGTTAAAAATGAACAGCAGATTAAACAGGGTGTTGTTTTCACTGGCAGTTGTTTTTCTGTCTGCTTCATATTCTTTTGGCGCTTCAGGGCTTGACCTTAAGACCAGGCTTATTGCCGACCCCTGCGCCATGGGCGGTTTCAGGCTGCAGTTTGCGATTATAAATAATACCGGCGCGCCTGTATCGGGGCCTTTTAATATTGTGACGTGGTTTGACAATGCAGGTACATATCTTGTTAATTCACCGCAGGTTAACGGAAATTATACTTCAGCATATCCTTCAACGGCGGGTTGGAACCAGCAGGGAAGCGTAGGCGCGCTTGTTCAGACTGCTTATCCGTGTGCTGCAGACCACGCTACTGTTCAAGTATCAGTGCCTTTTACACCCCAGAATCCTATAGCGGCAGGCGGATGGATGGCAGGAAGTATGGAAATATACCTTAACGGATGGATAAACCCTTTTGACGGCGGCTGCGATGATTATAGTCATCCCCCGGAAAGCACCACTGTATATTCAGATTACGCACATGTGGCTTTATTCAGGGGCGGTGTGCTTGAAGATGAATGGTTAGATACCGGGGGAACTGTGGATCCGGACTCAGGAGTCCTTCCATGTTCAGTGCCCACGGCCACACCAACACACACTTTTGAATCTGTCACTAACGTCGGCTGGGTGAAAAATGCAGCGGGTACGCCGTTTATGACATCTGTTGCAACCGTTGAAATTCAGCCGATACTTGAATCACCCACGCCCACACCCACATCCACAATGACAGCCACAAGGACAGTTACAAGGACAATCACATTTACAAATACCATGACAGCCACAAGGACATCCACGCGCACTTCAACCCAGACGCTGACTTCAACGCCCACGGTTACAGTGACTAATACATCAACACCTACAATGTCAAGGACAGCCACGCCTACTTCCACATCTACTTCAACTAATACGCTGACTGCCACAACCACGATAACATATACGGCAACTATGACTGCCACACCCACTTCCACAGTTACGGTTACAAGGACAAGTACGCCCACAAATACTTCCACACCCACAGTTACAATTACATTTTTTGATACAATGACAAATACGCCCACTGCCACTCCGACAAGGACAATTACGATAACATCCACGCCTACATCCACGGTTACTTCTTCGCCAACAGCCACGCCAACTGCCACCGGAACAGTGACATTTACCGCAACGCCTACTGTGACGTTTACCGCCACAGTGACGATAACAAGGACTAATACTGCTACAAATACACCTACACCCACAATTACTATAACTTACTGGGAAAGTATGACAAACACTCCCACTATCACGGTTACCCGCACAGCCACACCGACGCCTACGGACACAAAAACCGCGACACCGACATCCACAGTAACGAATACCGCCACAACAACCATTACATATACAGCCACGCCAACTGCAACACCTTCGGCAACTATTACAGTTACAAGGACTGACACGCCAACTTCAACCGCCACTCCCACAATTACGGTCACCTTTTTTGCCACTTATACAAATACACCTACGGTAACGCTTTCAAGTACCCCTACGCCTACAGCTACGCCTTCTTCCACTGTTACCATAACAAGGACAAATACAGAAACAAATACACCCACACCCACAGCAACGCCGTCTGTTTCTGTTACACACACAAAAACCGCGACGCCTACAAGCACGGTGACAACTACAAGCACGCCTACAGCAACCCCGACTAATACTGTTTCTCCGACATTTACCCCCACAAGCACGATGACAAATACACCGTCACCGACGGCAACACCTTCATCTACGGTAACTATTACAAGGACATCCACACCCACTGCCACACCTTCTGCCACGCAAACGGTTACGCTTACTATTACTTTAACTTCCACACCGACGCCCACGTTTACGGCAACGGTTACCAATACAATGTCCCAGACCAATACACCGACGCCAACTATTACCCTTACCCCTGTGCCGTTCCCGTATGTATTAAAGATTGAAGCCTACAACGAAGCGGGCGAGCGCGTGAAACTAATCTGCGAAGTAAGGATATCAGAGAATATAGGCGACCTTTATATGCGTATTAACGGCAAAGATTCAGAAGTATATGACCCGTATGACATGGATATTAACGGCAACATAAACCCTCTTGAATTCATAATGCCCGGACTTATGACGCCGGATCAGCTTGGCGGCCTTGAAATTAAGTTCGCATGGGATGGTTCCAATGACAACGGGCAGGCATTAACCAACGGGCTTTATTATATAAAGGTATCGGTAAAGGATGAATACGGACACCTTGAAACCACAAACAGGGAAGTACAGCTTTTAAGAAGCGAAGAATATGTAAGGATAAATATCTTCAACAGCGCGGGAGAACTGGTGCGCAGGATAGAAGAACGTAAAGCCACTGCGGGCAGGATAAGCCTTGGCATAGAAGATGTAATGATAATAGGCAAAGATAATCCGGATGTAATTATAAACTATGCTGACGGTGCGTCCATGTCATGGGATGGAAAAAATAACGAAGGCAAGATGGTGTCTTCAGGCGTTTATGAAATACAGGTGGAAGTAAAGACATCTGACGGGTTTAAAACAGAGGCTTCAAAGTCGGTCACCATACTAAATGAATCCGGCAATGACGCGCTTGGAGAGGTAAAAGCGTATCCTAATCCGTACTATGTGATACCGGAACTTAATCTGCCTATGACAATTGCCTGGGCAAACGCGGGGCCCGGTACGGTAAGGGTAAAGATTTATAATATTACAGGCGAACTTGTAAAAGAATTTAAGGCAGACAGGGCTGCGGGCAGCCTGTCCTGGAACGCAAGGTCCGCGGGCGGGGCGTCAGTTGCAAGCGGCGTTTACGTAATTTATATTGAAGGGCAGAAAGATTCAGGGGAGAGGGAAGTTAAGAAAGTAAAAGCTGTTTTATTTAAAGCTCTTACCGTGGATGACGGCGAGAACCTTAATTAAATAATAAACTCTCTTTTAAGGGCAGCGGTTTTAACCGCCGCCCTTTTTTTATTTCAAGATAGAGATTATCATCCGTTACTTGCTGTATTGACAGGTAAATTTATTAGGTTTATAATAGTGTTATAAACTAATGAAAGGGGTTAAATATGACAGACAGCGAACTTTACATTGAAAGAAGAAAGTTTAAGAGGACGGATAAAAAGATATCCGTGTCATATAAAGTGGTATCAATCCCCAATGAAATTGACGATATTAAAAGGCAGGCTTCAAGAAAAGTGACTGAAAGCGCCAATATAAGCATAGGCGGCATTCAGCTGCTTGACGAAATGGAACTTGTACCTGACCAGATATTGCGCCTTGAATTCACGGTGGAAGGCCGCAAAGAGCCGGTAATAACATTCGCGGAAGTACGCTGGGTGGCAAAGGATTCCAATATTAAAAGGTACAGGATAGGCATAGAATTTCTTGTTTTAAAAGATGAAGACAAGAAAATGATAGAAGATGTGGTGGGATAGAAAACATAAGCAATTAAGCATAAGGCAGATAAGCATAAGCGAAAAAGGTTTGGCAGTATTTTGTTCTGGATGTGGTAGGCGCACCCTTTAGGGTGCGGCAGTTGGTGTTAAAAATAAGCAATTAAGCATAAGGCAGATAAGCATAAGCGGAAAAAAAGGTAAAAAACGGATAATGTAGAGACGCGATATATCGCGTCTAGTTTTTGAAGTAAGAAGTAGCAGGCGAACCCTTTCCCGGCCGTAGCAGCGATCAAAGTTGCTATGGCGGAGCAGGCAGCCCGCGGCAGTTGACTTAAAAAAACTCTGTTTGATAAAGGGGCGGGGCGCGTTAATACGTGTTCCGCCTTTTTTTTATCCCCTTAAAGGGGAAATATTATTAATTCAGGAGGTAATAACATGAATTACTTTAAAACAATGCTGTTAATGACAGGTTTTGTGGCGTTATTTATGTTTATAGGAAATTATTTCGGCGGGCAGCAGGGCATGATGATTGCGCTGGCTGTATCCGTGGGCATGAATTTTTTCAGTTACTGGTTTTCAGATAAAATGGTGCTTAGGGCATACAAAGCCCAGCCGGTAACGCCGCAGCAGGCACCGCAGCTTTACGCCGCGGTTCAAAGGCTTTCAACCATTGCGCAGCTTCCAATGCCTAAAGTATATATTGTCAATGAACCTTCGCCAAACGCTTTTGCCACGGGAAGAAACCCCAATAACGCAGTTGTGGCGGTAACCACGGGATTATTAAATACACTTGACCAGCGCCAGCTTGAAGCTGTGCTTGCACATGAACTTTCGCACGTTAAACACCGTGATATTTTAACAGGCACAATTGCCGCGTCCGCGGCAGGCGCCATAATGATGCTTTCGCGTTTTGCGATGTTTTTTGGCGGAAGGGATGACGATAACGGCGGCGGTATGGGCGGAATTTTAATAATGATACTTGGGCCGATAGCGGCTATTCTTGTACAGATGATGATTTCACGTTCCATGGAATACGCCGCTGACACGGAAGCCGCCAACATTACAGGCAGGCCGCAGGATTTAATATCAGCGCTTGAAGCCATAACAGGCGGAATGAAAAAACAGCTTCCCACCCACGCCACCCCGGCAACACAGCACATGCTTATCGCCAGCCCCTTTACCGCAGGCATGCTTGCAAGCCTGTTTTCCACCCACCCGACCTTCGCCCAGAGAAAAGCGAATCTGGAAAAATGGAGAAGGGTTTAAGCAGTTAAGCTATAGGCAGTTAAGCATAAGCGGAAGATAGAGATAAGATCATAAGCTATAAGCAATTAAGCATAAGCGGAAGACAGAGATAAGATCAT
>PGYV01000004.1:6655-7470 GCA_002839855.1 Candidatus Goldiibacteriota bacterium HGW-Goldbacteria-1 | reverse complement strand
AAGATAGAGATAAGATCATAAGCTATAAGCAATTAAGCATAAGCGGAAGACAGAGATAAGATCATAAGCTATAAGCAATTAAGCATGAAGCGGAAAGATTTAAACATAGCGGATTAAACTATAGGCAGTTAAGCTATAGCGAAAGATTTAAACATAGCAGATTGAGTTATAGGTTGTGAAGTATAATAGATTAAGCGGTTGCGGAAAACAACAACATAAGATATAAGTTACGGGTACGGTTTTTGTATTAAAAACATAGGGGGTGTTTGTGGGGTATAAATTTGAATTAAGGGAAAGGGCTTATCAATTTTCGGTTAAGTTAATAAAGTGTTTAAGGCCATTGTTTTCGGATAAAGTATACAGAACTATACTCAACCAGCCGATAAGGTCTGCTACTTCCATTTCTGCCAATGTGTGCGAGGCAAAGTATTCAGGCACGGAAAAGGAATATGCAAGATATTTTGAAATAGCCCTTAAGTCTGGTAATGAAACGATGCATTGGTTAAGGTTAATTTCTGATACAACAGAATCTGAAGTGAAAGGAATTGAAGAACTAAAAAAAGATCTTGAAGAAATTTTAAAAGTAATTGCTGCAAGTCTGATTTCGTTAAGGCGAAAGCAAAAAAAATAGGAAAATGGTGTATTGGTTTTTTTGCTGCTGTTAAACAGATTATTATGCTAATGCTTAACTGCCTAGAGCTTATTATTTCATCTCTGCCTTCCGCTATAGCTTAACTGCCTATAGCTTATTATTTCATCTCTGCCTTTCGCTATAGCTTATTATTTCATCTCTGTCTTCCGCTATAGCTTAATTG
>PGYV01000004.1:0-6589 GCA_002839855.1 Candidatus Goldiibacteriota bacterium HGW-Goldbacteria-1 | reverse complement strand
GTCTTCCGCTATAGCTTAATTGCCTATAGCTTATTATTTCATTTCTGTCTTCCGCTATAGCTTAATTGCCTATAGCTTAATTCGCTATTTTTTAACAAACTTTGCTATAAAAAACCCATCCATATTCATCTCGTTGCCCGGTAAGGATACAAAATATTTCTTCTTCATAAAATCATCAAACTTACTATTTTCTGTAACTGCAACCTGTTTGAATCCCTCAATCGTTTCCAAAAACTTCTCCACCACACCCTCATTCTCCGCCGGGTTTATTGTGCAGGTGGAATAAAACAGTTCTCCGCCTTTTTTTACCCAGCCTGCGGCTGTTTTTAATATTGCCAGCTGTGTCTTGGGAAAGTCTTTTAACTCCGCTTCTTCAAGGCACCACTTTTTCTCCGGATGCCGCCTTATTACGCCAAGCGCGGAACACGGCGCGTCTACCAGTACTTTATCCGCGGTATCGTGCAGCGCGGGTATATCCAGCGTTGCGTCGTGGGTAATGACTTTCACGTTTGTTATTCCAAGCCTTGCGGCTGTATTATCTATCATTCGGGCGCGGCCGGCGTCTGATTCAATTGCCGCAATACCGCCCTTGTTTTCCATTGCCATTGCCATATACGCGGCTTTTCCGCCAGGCGCGCTGCCGATATCAATAACGCTTTCTTTGGCTCCGGCGTCAATAAACGCGCCAAGCGCCTGTGACGCAAGGTCCTGCACGTAGTAAAGGCCGTGGGCAAACGGTTCGCAGTCTATGGGATTGCCCGATTTTATAAGCAGGGCGTTTTTAAAGTATTTTACCGGCTCTGCTTCAATAGAATTTTGTTTAAGGATTTCTACAAGTTCTTCCGCGTCTGTTTTAAGCGTGTTGACCCTTATAAAAAAAGGCGGTTTGATATTGCCTGCCTGCATAATTGCTTCCGCTTCTTTTGGGTAATGTTTAAGGAAAAACTTAACCATCCACTTTTCATAGGAATATGTGGTTGCCAGATACTCTTCCGGTTTTTTCTTTGATATTCCGTCTTCTGACGTGTCTTTTAAAAGGTTCCTTAATACGGCGTTGATGAAGCCGCCCGTTTTTGGGTGGACAAATTCTTTTGCAAGTTCAACGCAGGTATTTATTGCCGCGTAAGGCGGGATAGAATCCATTTTTTTTATCTGCCAGTATCCGATGCGAAGGATGTTTAAAAGTTTTATGTCTTCCACGGGTTTTTTAATGAATTTTGAAAGGCGGAAATCAATAAGGGATTTGTTGCGCAGTATGCCGTAGCATAGTTCGTATATTTTCGCGATATCGCGGTGTTCTTCATTAATATCGCCCATGTTGTCTTCAATGGACTCTTTTACCCACCGTTTGCTGACAAATGTATCGTTTAAAATCTTAAAAGAAATCAGCCGAAAATCCTTGCGTGGTACCATTCATTCCTCCGCCTTGTTTAATTGCCCGCCAAATTATTATGATTATGCCATAAACATAGTCAAATATACAAATAAAAAGTAGAATGTATCTGTATTTAACAATATATAAAAACTTAATTTTTGTACAAAAACTAAAAAACCCCTTAAAAATAAGGTTGTTTATGGACAAAAACAGAGAAACCTTATTTGTTTTGTATTGTCTAAATTAAACGTGTAAACTGTTTATTGACTTCTATTTAAGCAATATATATAATAAATCAATAGAACGGGATTTCATATTATGAAAGAAGGGGAAAAGTTTTGAAGCTATTAAAGGTTTTACTTACAGCTTCAGCAGCCATAGGTATATCTATTTCATCATTTGCGGCTATTAATATAAATATTAATTCAGGAAATCCTGTCATGCCTTTCCCGCAGTTTATGGATTACGTTGGCGGGGAAACACTTGCTTCACACCTGCCGGACGGCGTTTCCCATGCGGAAATGGAAATGTGGATGCGCGACGCGTGGAAGATACATTCAAATGAATTCAATTATACCGGAACAATTGCTTATCAGAACGCGGCAGGAGCAAATGCCAATGTCAACTTAATTAAAGACAGTTCAAGTCCATACTGCTCTGAAGGGCACGGCTATGCGCTTCTTGGAGCAGCGCTTATGTCTGATAAACCGGCATTTGACGGTTTGTGGTTTTATCTTAACGAAAATAATTATTTTAATAAAACTTTAAAGTATTCAACAGGAGATGTCGTTAATCCGACATACAAATACGGCAAGCATGCACCTTCGGTATATGGCGCGGGTTCTGATACGGCCGCTGATGGTGATGATGATATTGCCATGGCAGCTCTTATTGCGTGGAAACAGTGGGGCGATGGAACCGGATACTATGCGCCCGGAGGTACGGGACCCGCCAATGGATCGACAATGACGGTAGGGCCGGATATAAAACCGTGTTATGAAATACAATATAAACAGATGGCACTTGATATGCTTAGATTTTTTGTTGAACACGATGAGGGAGACAACACAGGGGATGATTACTGGACATCGGGAAATATTGGATTTGACGGATATGCGCGCGGAGGCAATACAGGCGGGGGCTTTGCGGGTGAAACTACAAATTGGGGTTCGGGCTTAACCCCATACGCTCCTTTAAAACCTCAGTTTGCCGGACCGTCAGAAAATTATTACGACTATTCTGCTCCTGCATATTACAGATGTTTTGGAGAAACTCTTCAGGCTATTGGGGATCCTGCATGGAATTATAATCAGTTCTATCGTGCTGCTGCTTCCTCCAATTGGCTTGCCGGACAGTTGGCTGTAGATCCTTCCATGGTTACCGGTTATGTCGGCATATATTCTGTTAATGAGGCTTCGCATACTGCGTCGTTCAGGGAGTTTAATGACGGAGAGGATTTCAGGTCGCCGTGGAGGCATTCGCTTGATGTATTGTGGAATGGCGCTCCTTCCTCTACATGGAATCCTTCAACGCATCAACCTGATATTTTAGCATCAAATACTTACGAACTTGAAGCGGCCAGAAAATTAACAAACTTTATAGAGAATCCACAGGCATATGGTGTTCCCTGTAAAAAATATGGGTCATCAGACAGTGCGGACCTTTATTTTTTTGGGCCTGCGGCAGTAGCAGGGTGGTATCATCCTGATGGTACCGAAGGTGTATCATTTCATTATAACTGGATTTTTGGTACCGGTGCGGCAGCAGCAATAATTACGAACGCGAATGAACCTGTACCTGATTATACTTTAATGGGTGAGTATTTTAGAGAACTTATGATAGAATGGGACGTTACTACACCGGGGGATGGTTACCTTTCATCAGTTCCTCATTATTACCATGGTTGGTTTAGGCAGCTTGGATTACTTATTTTAACGGGAAATTGGCCTAATCCGTGCAGTATTATGCCTACCGCCAATATGAAAGTTTACAAGTCAATGGATAAAACTTACGGATTCCCCGGCGATACAATAACTTACTGGATAAACTACCGCAACTATGGTTCCATGGATGCCACGAATGTTACCGTGCGCGATACACTTCCAAGCGCTATTGAATTTGTCTCTTCCACGCCTGCGCCTGTATTTTCTGATTCCGCGAACGGGATTTATGAATGGGGCGGCACAGGGTTTACCGTGACCGGCATGAGAAACCAGAATTACGGTGTGACAATGGGCGGCATAACAATGGTGGCGCGCGTAAAATCAACCGCGGCGCAGGGGCGCTACTGCAATTATGCCGACATCCGCTGCAGTAATGGAACCGGCTGGACATCAAGCGAATTCCCAAATGAAGTATCCGCGGTGTTAAGAAGAAACTGCATTGACATAGTGTCCGCTGCTTTAACTATTACAAAGACCGCAGGTGCAGCACTTGTAAATGTCGGCGACACCGTTACTTACACAATAGATTTCTGTAATTCCGCGGCAGCGGCAGGCTGGATAAACGGCGGAAGGTCAGGGGTTAACTGGGCTGCCGGCGTAAATCCGCTTCAGCTAAATTCTTCGGAATACAAACTGGATTTTGCGGCGCACCACGAAGCTGCAGAGCCTGTTATAGACTGGTCAAATTACCGTATTTCTTATTTTGTAAATTCCGCCCTTCATGGCACGCAATGGGGCGTAGTTAAAAATTCAAGCTCACCGTGGAATGCCAATATCACAATGACCACCGAAGATTTTCTGGCCTGTATGCCGACAGCCTGTACTGACGTTACGGGTAAGTCCTGGAATCAAAGGCTTATGCTTACTTTTAACTCCATGCCATCCGCACCCACGCATCATCTGTATAACTATTACGGCTCTATGGACAGAATTCATATGGGGACGGTTACCGCCCCTTTTTATTTTGAAGTCAGGCTTTTTGATTCCACATATATGAATCCGCAGGACTGGACAGACGACTGGTCACAACAGAGTGTTGATAAAAATGTCAGCGGCCCGGATCAAATGATGTTTCCTATAAGTCCTGACTGGACAAAAGGCGACGGGACATTTGTTAATGTTAATAAGGTGAACAGGGATGTGTGTGCATCTGTTGCGACAACAGTGAATAATATTTTAATTGAAGAGTGGGACGGTTATACATGGCGCAGGGTGTTTGGCAACGGGCCAATGCCCGGCCGTGAAGTAAACGGCGTTCACGTGGTTGATTCTCTGCCCGCGTATCTTACCTTCGGCGGTGTTGTATCGGCACCGGCGGGTTCTACCTTAACGCAGAGCGGAAAGTCGCTTGACTGGAATATCGGCGATATGCAGATTAATCAGTGCGGACAGATAGTTTATTACGCGATTGTGGGAAATCCCGGATGCCCTGTGGCAGATACCCCGCAGATAAATAAGGCGTTTGTATATGGGGCAAAAGAAGCGCCTGTAAGCGATGACGCTTTGGTCACAATAAGATGCGGGGTGGTGCCCACTTTTACATCTACGCCCACTGCCACGCGCACATCAACATCCACGGTTACAATTACTTCAAGCCCGTCGCAAACCGCCACGCAGACGTCAACTGCAACTGATACAATAACGCCTTCATCCACCGCAACGCTTACGGCCACAACTACGGTTACGGTAACCGCATCGCCGACTTTAACTGTTACCAATATATCAACCGCGACATCCACATCAACTGCGACTTCAACCTCAACGCCTTCATCAAGCGCCACTATGACTTCCACGGCCTCAGCCACGCCGTCTGTTTCGCCTTCATCAACTTTCACACAGACACCCACTTTAACAATAACGCAGACAGAGACGACAATAATAATTTCAGCGACAATAACATTAACGTGGACAGCTTCTCCCACCATGACGGCAACACCGACCGCAACCGTTACAATTACTTCCTCAAACACGTCAACAGATACAGAGACCGCCACAAGCACATTTACGAATACGGCAACAGACACCCCGACAGAGACTTACACGTACACATACACCGCCACAAGCACTGATACCCCTACAAGTACGGCAACGCATACATACACGGCGTCAGATACCGTGACAGGCACGCCGCCGCCGACAAATACCTTTACCCAGACATTCACGCATTCAAATACAATGACATATACTGATACTGCAACAAACACGCACACGCGCACTTTTACAAATACCTTTACAGAGACGTTTACATATACACAGACATCCACATTTACTGACACGTTTACGGCGACAAACACGCGCACGCCTTCTTTTACCGCTACAAACACAAATACGTTTACAAACACGTTTACGCATACCGCCACGTTTACAGCTACTTTTACTTCAACACATACAAATACTCCGGGGCCCACGCCTGTAGAGCTTGAAATGGAATTAAAAGCGTGGGGCGAAACTCCCGGGGTAGGGGCAAAGATTACTTACCAGATAGTGATAAGAAACCCGCACGCCGCGGATACATGGAACGTAAATATATGGGATTCGCTGCCGGCAGGGACAAGGTTTGTATCCGCTTCATCTCCGTCGCCGTACAGTTACTCTTTGGACGGGGATGTAATAAGCTGGGATTTTGCGGGAGTCACGCTTAACGCGCAGTGTTATCCCGGAACGCCGTCATGTGTGGATGAAATCACAGTGGAATTCACGGTTGAAATAACACAGATGCCGGCTGACAGGGTTTTTGAAAATACGGCAGCGGCTGATTATAATGACTACGCGTATCCGAATTATCCTAAACACCCGATAATAGACACAGGTGTTGAATACTATCCGGGCGGAATGCCGGTGATATACCCCAACCCGTTTAACCCGAAAAAGGCAAAAGACGGGCGTTTGAAAATAGATAACGTGCCGCCGGGTTCCGTAATACAGATTTACACGGTGGCAGGTGAAAACGTAATTTCCATACAGGCGGAAAACATAATAGCGTACTGGTACGGCAAGAATAAATACGGCAACGACGTATCGCCGGGGCTGTATTATATCACCATACATAATAAGGCGAATAATAAAGTGCAGAGGGCGAAGCTGTTTGTGGTGGGGAATTAAGGCGGCAGCTGGGTAAAAAAAACGAGGGACGGATGCACAGAGGGACAGAGGGACGGAAGTAAGATCGGCGGTTTGACGTCTCGGTTTAGATTTGGTAGACGCGGGTCTTTAGCCCGCGGTAGTGGATGTTAAATAATAAGCAGTTAAGCATTAGGCAGTTAAGCATAAG
>PGYV01000003.1 GCA_002839855.1 Candidatus Goldiibacteriota bacterium HGW-Goldbacteria-1 | reverse complement strand
GTCACTTGCTACCTGTCACTTGCTACCTGTCACTTGCTACCTGTCACTTGCTACCTGTCACTTGCTACCTGTCACTTGTCACCTGTCACTTGCTACCTGTCACTTGCTACCTGTCACCTGTCACCTGTCACCTGTCACCTGTCACCTGTCACCTGTCACCTGTCACTTGCTACCTGTCACCTGTCACTTGCTACCTGTCACCTGTCACCTGTCACTTGTCACCTGTCACCTGTCACCTGTCACCTGTCACCTGTCACTTGTCACCTGTCACCTGTCACTTGTCACTTGTCACCTGTCACCTGTCACTTGTCACTTGTTACTTATTACATCATCGTCAGAAAATCCATTGGGCTTACAGGCACTCCAAACAGGTTCATCTGCCAGTGCAGGTGAGGCCCGGTAGAAACCCCGGTGCTTCCCATTGTGGCAATTATGTCGCCTTTCTTAACATCAACACCTTTTTTTACATAAACGCCTTTTAGGTGAAAATAAAGCGAATACAAACCGCCGCCGTGGTCAATTATTACGGTGACCCCGTGCCCTTTCATTGTGGCCGCTTCTACCACTTTACCGTGATTTGCCGCCGCCACTTTAGTGCCCATCTTATTGGCAATATCAACACCTTTATGTGTTGACCCATAACTTCCGCCGTCATAAGTCCTTTTCTTGCCAAAAGCACTTGTAATTTCCCCTTCCGCCGGCTTAATAAAAGGAAGGTCAAATTTAAGAGAAGTTCTCTTTTCCTGCCGTTTTTTTATTATCTTATTTTCCGGTCCAAAGTTCACGCCTAATGCCGCACGCTTTCCGTCAGTCTGAATATCAGACCTGCCCGCGCTTATTTTTTTTACTTTTATTTTTTCAGTATGCTCGTACTCCCTGCCGTTCATCATGTACCTGATATGCAGTTTTTTTACACCCACAGTTTCAAGCGGCACAGGGACAAGCACCAGAAAAGTAAATTCTTTGGCTGCTTTATCATAACTTCTGAAAAACACAGGGTATTTTTCGCCCATAAATTTCACTTCAGACCCCGAAAAAGGCTTATTGGAGTACAGTACCGCTTTTACAACCCCGCCTTCTTTTACAATATTACTGTTTAACATTATTTTTGCTTCAGCCCTGCACATTACCGCCATCACCATTGTAATGGCTGCTGTAATTATTATTCTCTTCAAATCAATACTCCAGGGTTCCTATAAGGCCGGTTACCGAGTTTATTTTATTGTCTTCCAGGTAATTTTTAATTCCGTCCGCAATTATTCCGGTAATTGAAGGGTCAACAAAATTAGCAGTACCTATCTGAACTGCGGATGCGCCCGCCACCAGGAATTCCAGCGCGTCAGTCGTATTCATAATACCGCCGATGCCTATTATGGGTATCTTAATTTTTTTGGATACTTTATGAACCATTGCAAGCGCCACAGGCTTTATGGCAGGGCCTGAAAGCCCGCCGAATACATTGGCAATATTTGGCCTTCTTGTTTTTAAATTTATGGACAGCCCGATAAGCGTGTTAATAAGCGATACCGCGTCCGCTCCGCTGTCTTCACACACCTGTGCCATTTCTTCTATATTGCCCGTGTTAGGCGAAAGTTTTACGATAACCGGCCTTGTAAATACTTTTTTTATTTCCTTTATCATTGTGGAGACCACCTCTTTATCAGAAGCAAACTGAAGCCCGCCTTTTTTAACGTTGGGGCAGGAAATATTTATTTCAACGCCTGCCGTGGCGGAATCATTCAGCCTTTGCGCCACTTTAATATAACCGTCAACGTCTGTACCGTATATATTGGCAATGACGGGGGTTGAATATTTTTTTAAAAGCGGAAGTTTTTCGGATATAAAAGCTTCTACACCCACGTTCTGAAGGCCAATAGCATTCATTATGCCCGCGGGGGTTTCCACTATACGCTGGGGTTTATTGCCCTTTACCGGGTTTAAAGCTATGCCTTTGACCACTATGGCGCCAAGTTTGTTAAGGTTTACATACTCTTCAAATTCCAGCCCGTAGCCAAAAGTACCCGACGCGGTCATGACCGGATTCTTTAAAACCAGCCCGCCTATGTTAACTGTGGTGTTTATTTTCATAAGAACTCCTTATAAGAATCCGAGGGACAGATGCACGGAGGGACAGAGGGACGGAAAAACCTTCCGACCTTCTAACCTTTCCGCTGACACTTCCGCTCGTAAACTTGTCTCTACAGGATCTAAAAAACTACTTAACTGCCGCACCCCAAAGGTGCGCCTACCAGTTATAAACCACCCTTCCGTCCCTCTGTCCCTCTGACCTTCCGTCCCTCAGTCTTTAAAGCACTACCTCACTTACATCAAAAACTGTCCCTTCCTTGCACACCCTTTTATATACAAAATTATCGGGGATACCTACGGGTATTACGCAGCTTATGCACGCGCCAATACCGCACGCCATGTACGCTTCAAAAGAGGCGTAAAACTTAATATCATCCATTCCCTTAATTTTTTCCTTAATGGCTTTTATCATGCCTTCCGGGCCGCACGCGTAAATTACCGCGTTTGGCGCCAGTTCTTTTTTCAGAACATCAGTCACGTATCCCCTTGTGCCAAGCGAACCGTCTTCAGTGGCAAAAAGGCAGCCAAGTTTTTTGAACTCTTTGTCAGCCACAATCAGTTTTTTATTCCGGGCGCCCTGAATAAGCGTGAATTTTCTTTTCTTCTTTTTTAATTCCTGCGCCAGAAAATGTACGGATGCCGCGCCTGTGCCCCCGCCTATGATAATTATTTTTGACTTTTTATCCTTTAAATCCACAGGGTAAGTATTGCCCTGCGGGCCTATAAAATCCAGCACATCGCCTTTTTTCTTTTCTGACAAAAGCCTTGTGCCTTCCCCTATTACCTTGTACACAATATCCAGTTCCTTGTTTTCCGCGCTAAAAATGGAAAACGGCCTGCGCAGAAGCGGAACCACGGTGTCAGACACTTTTATATTTATAAACTGTGCCGGACAGGCTTTAAATTTCTTTTTAACCGCAAGCCTCATGTGATAAAGCCCTTCACCTGTATTTTTATTAAAAACCACTTCCCCTGAATTTTTCATTTTTCCTCTTTTGATAAATTTAAGCTATTTTGTATAATACTCCTGCAGCGGTTTTACTTCTACCTCTTTTTTACTTACCGATTCAATGGCATAAACAAGCGCCTGCGCGCCTGACATGGTGGTCGTGTAAGGCACCCCTAAGCTTATAGCATGCAGCCTTATCTGATAATCGTCGCTTCTTGGGCCCTTGCCCGCGGGGGTATTGATGATAAGGTTTATCTTTCCGGCTTTTATCATTTCAATGATATTGTTGCCCTTTTCATGAACCTTTTTCACTATTATCGTTTCTATGCCAAACTGTTCCAGCGCGTTTGCAGTGCCAAGTGTGGCTGCTATTTTAAATCCAAGATCCACAAGCTTCTTTGCCACAAAAATAACATCTCGCTTGTCTTTGTTTTTTACCGATATAAACACAGTACCTTTTGAAGGTATTTTCTGGCCGGCGGCAACCTGCGATTTATAATAGGCATGTCCAAAATCCTTATCCAGCCCCATGACTTCGCCCGTTGATTTCATCTCCGGCCCTAATACGGTATCGGCGCCCATGAATTTAGAGAACGGGAACACGGATTCCTTTACGGATACATACGGCAGGTCAAGCTTTTCCTTTACCTTAAGCTGCTTTAATGTCTTGCCTGTCATGACTTTGGTCGCCAGCTTTGCCCATGCCACGCCTGTCGCCTTACTTACAAAAGGTATTGTCCTTGACGCCCTTGGATTGGCTTCAAGAATGTACACAATATCGTTTCTTATGGCGTACTGCACGTTCATAAGCCCCTTTACGTTAAGCTTTAACGCCAGCGCCTTTGTGTATTGCTTAATTTTTTCCAGCATGTCACCCCTGATAGTTATCGGAGGAAGCACGCAGGCGGAATCACCGGAATGTATTCCCGCTTCTTCTATGTGTTCCATAATACCCGCGATTAAAGCTTCTTTCCCGTCGCAGATGCAGTCCACATCAACTTCCACCGCGTCTTCAAGGAACTTATCAATCAATATGGGATATTTCTCCGAAACTATAAAAGCCTCTTTTGCATATTTATCAAAAGACTCTTCGTCATACACAATTTCCATGGCGCGCCCGCCAAGCACATACGACGGCCTTACAAGAACGGGATAACCCATTTCTTTTACAATCTTTTTTGCTTCTGCAAGGTTAAATGCCGTGCCGTTTTCCGGCCTTGGAATGTTAAGTTCTGTCAGAACAGCGTCAAACTTTTTTCTGTCTTCCGCCCTGTCAATGGACTCCGGCGATGTTCCCATTATTCTGACATCCGCTTCCTTCAGCGGAACGGCAAGCTTCAACGGAGTCTGTCCGCCAAACTGCACAATAAAGCCCGTCTTTTTCCCTTCATCTTCAGATATGGCTAAAATGTCTTCCACAGTCAGCGGTTCAAAATACAGTTTGTCCGCGGTGTCATAGTCCGTGGATACGGTTTCAGGATTACAGTTTACCATTGATACTTCATAGCCTTCTTCTTTCAGCGCGAATACGCCGTGCACGCAGCAGTAGTCAAATTCTATTCCCTGCCCTATCCTGTTGGGGCCGCCGCCAAGAATAACAGCTTTTTTCTTTATTTTGTTTATCGGATTTTCATTTTCGCCGCCGTAAGTGGAATACAGGTACGACGACTTTGCGTCATATTCGCCGGCGCATGTATCAGCGTGTTTATAAACCGGCTTTATGTCAAACTTTTTCCTTAGCGCCCTTACTTTATCCTGCGTGGTGCCAAGCATCTGCGCAAGCTGAACATCGGAAAATCCCGATTCTTTCGCGCTTCTTAATTCATCCGGGAACGCCGCGCTTTTAATGATGGATTTTTTTCTCAGTTTATTTTCCTGCACAATCAGTTCATCCAGCTGAGCGATAAACCACGGGTCAATTCCTGTCATTTCATTAATTTTCTTTATACCCATGCCCTTTTGCAGCGCGTATCTGATGTACCAAAGCCGCTGTGAATTAGGCAGTTTAAGTTTTTCTGCTATGTCTTTTTCAGACAGCGATGACAATAACGGGTCTTTGCCGTCGCCGCCAAAACCAAACCTTCCGGTTTCAAGCGAGCGCATGGCTTTCTGAAGCGATTCCTTGAACGTCCTTCCCATTGCCATTACTTCGCCTATCGCTTTCATCTGCGGCCCAAGTATGTCCGGAGTGTCCTTGAATTTTTCAAAGGTAAACCTTGCCACTTTTGTCACAACGTAATCGACGTCAGGTTCCGAAGACGCGGGCGTCCTTTTGGTCATTGTGTTTAAAACCTCATCAAGCGTATAGCCCACAGCAAGTTTTGTGGCGACCCTTGCTATCGGGAAGCCTGTCGCCTTTGACGCAAGGGCAGACGAGCGCGACACGCGCGGGTTAAGTTCAATTACCTTTAACTTGCCGTTTTTGGGGTTCACGGCAAACTGAATGTTCACGCCGCCGTTTACGCCAATTTCCCTCATTATGTCTATTCCCGCGTCCTTGATAAGCGCGCATTCCGCCGCCGTAAATGTCTGCGCAGGCGCGGAACATATTGAATCTCCGGTGTGGACGCCCATAGGGTCAAAATTTTCTATGTTGCATATCTGAATTACGTTGTCTTCATGGTCGCGCATAAGTTCCAGTTCGTATTCTTTCCATCCAAGCACGGACTCTTCCAGCAGCACCCTTGATATAGGCGATGCTTTAAGGCCGTAATACGCCTTCTGTTTAAAATCTTTCATGCCATATGCTATGGAACCGCCGGCGCCGCCAAGCGTGAATGCCGGCCTTACTATTATCGGGAATTTTATTATTTTCGCCGCCGCCATGGCTTCTTCCATTGTACCCACGTACGCGCTTTCCGGCACATCAAGCCCTATTTTCTGTATGGCGTTTTTAAACAAAAGCCTGTCTTCGGCTTTTTCTATGGCGTTGTAATCCGCGCCGATAAGTTCCACTCCGTACTTTTTTAATATGCCGCTTTTTGAAAGCTGTGAACCAAGGTTAAGCCCGCTTTGGCCTCCCATTGTGGGTATTAACGCGTCCGGCCTTTCTTTCTTTATAATCTTTTCAACAAATTCTTCGTTCACAGGTTCTATGTAAGTACGGTCGGCGTATTCCGGGTCTGTCATGATTGTCGCGGGATTGGAATTTACAAGTATGGTTTTATACCCCTCTTCACTTAACGCCTTGCATGCCTGGGTACCCGAATAGTCAAATTCACATCCCTGTCCTATGGTGATGGGGCCGGAACCTATTATCATTATTTTTTTAATATCTGTGCGTTTTGGCATTTTATTTCACCCCTTTTGCGGATTTCATGTAATCAATGAACCTGTTAAACACAAAAGGCGCGTCGTGTTTGCCCGGCCTTGCCTGCGGATAATACTGAATGCCGAATGCTTTTAATTTCTTTGCCTCAATGCCTTCCACATCGCCGTCGTTTAAATCAATAAGCAGGGGTTTGAAACCGCTTTTTGACTTTTTAAGCGACTGCGCGTTTATCGCAAAGCCGTGATACTGGGACGTGACCTCCACGCCTTTTGTTTCAAGATTTATTATGGAATGATTGCCGCCCCTGTGTCCGGCTTTCATCCTGTCAATTTTTATTCCGGCGGCAGATGCCATAAGCTGGCAGCCAAGCCCTGTTGCAAATACCGGAACCTTTCCCAGAAGCTGTTTTATCCGCGCCTGAATTTCTTTCATTTCACGCGGATCGCCCGGGCCGCTTGAAAGAAAAACACCATCTGCCTTTAATTCCGCAACGCGCCCCGCTTTTGTATCCGCGGGAAGCACTATTACTTCGCATCCGGCTGACGCGAACATCTTAAGCGTGCTGTTCTTTATTCCAAAGTCAAAAACCGCCACTTTAAATTTACGTTTATTATCCGATACTTTAAGATAAACCGCTTCTTTGCTGAAAAGATCAAGCCCTTTTATTTTTTTTCTGCTGTCCCATTTATATTCTTTATCCGTTGATACGGCAGTTATCTTTATCTTTGCGGCGGCGCGCGCTTTTTTAAGAAGCGATGTTTTATCAAAATCAACCGCGGATATCACAGCGCCCATTTCGCCTTTTTTTATTATGTGCCTGACTATAGCGCGGACATCAAGGCTGTCAATTGCGGTGACTTTGTTTTTTATAAGATAGCTTCTAAAATCCCCTTCGGCGCGCCAGCTGCTGGTGTACCTGCTTATCTGCGCCGCTACAAACCCCGCCGCGTGCACAGCGCCCGATTCTGCATCAGTGGAATTAACCCCGGTGTTTCCCTGTTCCGGCCATGTCATGCAGATTATGTGCCCTTTTACCGCGGGGTCGGTTAGAAGTTCCTGATAGCCGCCCACGGAATTGTCAAAAGTTATAAGCCCGGCCGCTTCCCCGCTGAATCCCGCGGATTTGCCTTTATAAAAAGTGCCGTCTTCAAGCATTAAAACCGCAGCAGCGTCAGCGCCGCTTTTATTACCGGCTTTCTTCTTCATAATATGCTCCTTTAAATATAGCGATAAAGTTTATTAAGCAGTTAAGCTATAGCGTAAACATAGCACTTTAGCGGTTTAAGCATTTAAGCTATCGCGTAAACATAGCACCTTAACTATTTTTTCCGCTTCTGCTTAATTGCCTATAGCTTAACACGCTATTTTTTACGCTTTTGCTTAATTCGCTATTTTCCCTTCGGTTCATCCCGAAGTATATCTTTAAGCACCCTTCAATGGACGCTTTATTTCACTGCCGTTATTTATAAATTACTTCTTACGCGCTTCTTTGTAATATTCCTGAATTGATTTTACCGACATCTTCACTTCGCCTGCAGCTTCTATCGCGGTGACAACCGCCTGCGCGCCCGCCATTGTGGTGGTATATGGTATTCCAAGCGTTATCGCCTGCGTCCTTATCATATAGTCATCGCTTCTTGGCCCTTTGCCCACGGGAGTGTTGATGATAAGCTGAACCTTTCCCGCTTTCATATGGTCAAGAATATTCGGCGATGTTTCCGATACCTTTTTTACCGTCTTTGCAATTATGCCGTATTTCCTAAGCACGTTTGCCGTACCTTCGGTTGCCATTATGTCAAAACCCATGTCGCGCAGCTTTTTTACCACAAAAACAATGTCGCGCTTATTTTTATTTTTTACGCTTACAAACACAGTCCCGCCTGCCGGCAGTTTCTGCCCCGCGGCTATCTGCGCCTTGTAATACGCGTGTCCAAAATCTTTATCTATTCCCATTACTTCGCCGGTGGATTTCATTTCCGGGCCAAGCACAATGTCGGCTCCCTGAAATTTATTAAACGGAAGTACAGCCTCTTTTACCGATATGTGCGGAAGGTCAAGGTTTTCCTTTACCTTAAGCTGCTTTATGGTCATGCCTGCCATTATTTTTGTGGCTATCTTTGCCCAGGAAATACCCGTGGCTTTGCTGACAAACGGCACCGTTCTTGAAGCGCGCGGATTTACTTCCAGGACATAAACGTGGTCGTTGCGAAGAGCGTACTGCACGTTCATAAGCCCTTTAACGTTCAGTTCCAGCGCCATTTTATGCGTGTAATCCCTTATCGTTGCAATGGCGTCCTGCCTTATGCTTAACGGCGGAAGCACGCACGCCGAATCGCCGGAGTGTATCCCCGCTTCTTCTATGTGTTCCATGATGCCGCAGATGACAGCTTCTTTTCCGTCACACACGCAGTCCACGTCCACTTCAATTGCGTCTTCCAGAAACTTGTCAATTAAAACCGGATGCTTTTCAGATACAATAAAAGCCTCTTTGGCATACTTTTCAAAACTTATGTCATCATATACAATTTCCATGCCTCGCCCGCCAAGCACATACGACGGCCTTACAAGCACCGGATATCCTATCCTTTTTACTATTTTCCACGCCTCTTCAAGCGAAAAAGCGGTGCCGTTTTCCGGCCTGCTTATGTTAAGCTTTGTCAGAATCTTATCAAACTTTTCCCTGTCTTCCGCGATGTCAATTGACAGCGGGGATGTCCCCATTATTTTCACGTTCTGATTATAAAGCGGCATCGCAAGTTTTAACGGCGTCTGCCCGCCAAACTGCGCTATAAAGCCGGCGTCAGGCCCTTCTTCAACAGCGATAGCCATTACATCTTCCATCGTCAGCGGTTCAAAATATAGTTTGTCCGATGTGTCATAGTCGGTGGAAACGGTTTCGGGATTGCAGTTAACCATGGACACTTCGTAGCCAAGCTCTTTTAGCGCGAACACGCCGTGAACGCAGCAATAGTCAAATTCAATTCCCTGGCCTATCCTGTTGGGTCCGCCGCCAAGGATAATCCCTTTTTTCTTTTTTGACACGGGATTTTCATTTTCCGAATCATATGCGGAATACAGATACGGGGTGTACGCCTTAAATTCAGACGCACATGTATCCACCATCTTATAAACCGGTTTTATGCCAAGGCCTGTCCTTATATCCCTGAATTTATCCTCTGTTATGCCGAAAATATAGGCAAGCTGAACATCGGAAAAACCGTCTTTTTTTGCCTGAATTATTTCCGCTTTTATCACTTCCGCTTTTTCCGGCGTCAGCCTTCCTGTTTTAACGCTAAGCGCGGTTAAAGATTTTTCTTCATCGTATATTTCCCTCATGTAGTGCAGAAACCACGGGTCTATCTTTGTAATTTCATTAATTTCTTTATCTGTCATCCCCTTCTGCATGGCGTACTTTAAATAAAATACCCTGAAAGAACTTGGCACCACTATTTTTTTCCTAAGTTCTTCCATTGTAACTTTTGAAATATCAAGATCTTTTCCATCGGCGCCAAAACCGTACCTGCCCACTTCCATTGAACGCAGCGCTTTCTGGAAAGACTCTTTAAAAGTTCTGCCAATGGCCATTGCTTCGCCCACGGATTTCATCTGCACGCCAAGTTCGTCCTTTGACTCTTTGAATTTTTCAAAGGTGAATCTGGGAATCTTTGTCACAACATAATCCAGCGCGGGTTCAAAAGACGCGGGGGTATATCTGGTAATGTCATTTGGAATTTCATCAAGCGTGTAGCCCACGGCAAGTTTTGCCGCTATTTTTGCTATCGGGAAACCCGTTGCCTTTGACGCAAGCGCGGAAGAACGCGACACGCGCGGGTTCATTTCTATCACTATCATACGGCCGTTTTCCGGGTTTACCGCAAACTGAATATTGCTGCCGCCGGTATCCACGCCTATTTCCCTTATTATCTTTATCGCCGCGTCCCTCATGAACTGATATTCGCGGTCAGTTAAGGTCTGCGCGGGCGCGACAGTTATGGAATCGCCGGTATGAACGCCCATAGGGTCAAGGTTTTCTATGGAACATATTATTACCACGTTGTCTTTTAAATCCCGCATCACTTCAAGTTCATACTCTTTCCATCCAAGCACAGACTCTTCCAGCAGCACGCCGTGCACGGGCGAATCTTTCATGCCTTTGTCCGCTTTTACCTTAAATTCCGCGGCGTTATAGGCAATACCGCCGCCGGTGCCGCCAAGGGTAAACGCGGGCCTTATGATTATGGGAAACTTAATTTCTTTCGCCGCTTTCATTGCCGCGGCCATTGTGGTGACATAACTGCTTTTAGGCACGTCCATGCCTATTTTTCTCATCGCCTGCTTAAACTCTTCCCTGTCTTCCGCTTTTTTAATGGACTTGGCGTTTGCGCCAATCAGTTCCACTTTATACTTTTTATCAAACCCTTTATTGACAAATTCCATTGCCAGGTTAAGGGCCGTCTGCCCGCCCACGGTAGGCAGAATGGCATCGGGTTTTTCTTTAATAACTATTTTTTCCAGTATATCAACCGTCAATGGTTCGATATATGTGGCGTCCGCGAATTCGGGGTCTGTCATAATGGTGGCCGGATTTGAATTGACGAGTACAACCCTGTACCCTTCTTCCTTTAAAGCTTTGCACGCCTGTGTGCCGGAATAATCAAATTCGCAGCCCTGCCCTATAACAATAGGGCCTGATCCGATAAGAAGAATTGTCTTTAGATCTTTGCGTTTGGGCATACGTTTACTCCTGTTTAATATGTGTGTCTTTTACTTTTTATTTGTTTTCTTTTTTCCCTGTATCATAAGGTCAATAAAATGGTTGAAAATATACCGCGCGTCGTGCGGGCCGGCAGACGCTTCCGGATGGTGCTGGATGGAAAACGCCTTTAACTTTTTAACTTCAATGCCTTCAATTGTTTTGTCATTCAGGTTTATGTGCGTTACTTCCACTTTATGCTTTAACTTTTTTAAAGACCTGATATCCACCGCAAACCCGTGGTTCTGCACGGTTATATCAATCTTTTTTGTGCGCATATCCATTACCGGGTGGTTGGCTCCCCTGTGGCCGAATTTTAGTTTGTACGTCTTTCCGCCAAGCGCCTGCGCCAAAAGCTGGTGGCCAAAGCAGATTCCAAAAATTGGTTTCCTGCCAAGAAGTTTTTTTAATTCTTCCACAATGTACGGCACCGCAGAAGGGTCGCCCGGCCCGTTGGATACAAAAATACCGTCAGGGTTCATCTTTAATACAGTTTCAGCCTTGGTGTCAATGGGCACCACAGTCACTTCACAGTTTAAATCCGTAAGTATCCTTAAAATATTATTTTTCATACCGCAGTCATAAGCCACAACTTTAAGCTTTACCTTATTATTTCCCACCCTTACGTATTGATCTTCCTTTAACATCATTCCTACGGCTTTCAGCCTGCCTTTCCATTTATACGGTTTTTCAACCGTTACCTGCTTTGCCAGATCAACGCCCACAATGGACGGCGAATTTTTTACTTTTTTTAACAGTGACGCCTTATTAAAGTCAACCGTGGAAAGCACGCTTTTCATCGCGCCAAAATCCCTTATGTGCCTTGTAAGCGCCCTTGTGTCAATTCCCTCTATCGCCTGTTTGCCGTGCGCTTTTAAATAAGCACCCAGCGTCATTCCGGCGCGCCAGTTGCTTTTTATTCTGCTCATCTGTTTAACCACAAAACCTTCCGCCTGAAGGCATGTCGATTCCGCGTCGTCATCCACAATGCCGTAATTGCCGATTTCCGGATAAGTCATGGTAACTATCTGCCCTTTGTAAGACGGGTCTGTAAGAATTTCCTGATACCCGGTCATTGACGTATTAAAAACAATCTCTCCGTATGCTTCGCCGGCGGCGCCGCATGACAAGCCTTCAAAACAAGTGCCGTCTTCCAGCATTAAAACCGCTTTTTCCATCTGCCGTTCTCCCTAAGTTAAAGTCAGATTATGCCTGCGCATTCTGATATATAATTTTGCCTTTTTTAATTACATATTCCACGCTGCCATGAAGTGTCTTTCCGATAAACGGAGAATTGGTGGAGCGGGACGCAAAGAATTCCCTTGTAACCTTTACCTCTTTATCCACGTTTGCCACCACTATGTCCGCGTTCTGATCCATTGTTAAAGTGCCTTTTTTAAGGTTAAGTACCTGCGCGGGATTAACCGTTATCTTTGCAATTGCCTGGGACAGCGATAAAACACCGGGCCTTATAAGGTATTCGCATATAAGCGGGAAAGCCGTTTCCAGCCCCACTATTCCGTACGCCGCGGTGTTAAATTCCACCCGTTTGTCCACTTCCGCGTGCGGCGCGTGGTCTGTGGCTATCACTTCTATCACGTTATCTTTCAGCGCTTTTCTTATGGCTTTAACATCTTCTTTTGTGCGCAAAGGCGGGTTCATTTTAAAATTTGTGTCGTACTCTTTCAGCGTTGATTCATCAAGCGAGAAGTGGTGCGGCGCGGCTTCAGCAGTAACATTTAACCCCTGTTTTTTCGCCCACTTGATTAACTCTATGGAACCTTCTGTGGATACGTGCGCAATGTGAAGCCTTCCGCCCGTTTCACGCGCCAGCAGAATATCGCGCGCCACAATTACTTCTTCCGCGGCTTTTGGGATTCCTTTTAAGCCAAGAAGCGTTGAATAGTAACCTTCGTTCATTACGCCTTCGCCGGCTAAATCCGGGTCTTCGCAGTGTTCTATTACGGGAATATTAAACATCTTCGCGTATTCAAGGGCGCGCCTTAAGATTTCCGCGTTCATAACGGAACTGCCGTCATCGGATATTGCAACCGCGCCTGCTTTTACAAGTTCTCCTATCGGGGCAAGTTCTTTTCCTTCCCTTCCTTTTGTAATGGTGCCAATGGCATAAACATCAATAAGCCCCACCTGCTTGGATTTTAAATTAATAAATTCCACCAGCGCCTGGCTGTCAATGGCGGGCGACGTGTTGGGCATGCAGGCAACAGTTGTAAATCCGCCCTTTGCCGCCGCGCGCGAACCCGATTCAATTGTTTCTTTATATTCAAAACCCGGCTCGCGGAAGTGCGTGTGCATGTCAATAAAGCCCGGCGTCACAATGCAGTTTTTCGCGTCAATTATCATCGCGTCGCGGTCCGAAATATTGCGCCCTATTTTAAATATCTTTCCGTTGGCCACAAATACATCAAGTTTTTCCTCTATCTTATTTGCAGGGTCAACCACTATTCCATTTTTAATTAAAAGCTTCATCTTTTTTACCTCCGCCCATCAGATATAAAACTGCCATTCTTATAGCCACGCCGTTTGTCACCTGTTCATTTATTACAGACTGTACGCCATCCGCCACATTGGGTGATATTTCAATTCCCCTGTTCATGGGCCCCGGGTGCATTACAAGGCAGTCCGGCTTGGCGTATTTAAGTTTTTCTGAATTTATTCCAAACATGGTGGCGTACTCCCTGAGTGTCGGGAACAGGTTTTTCTTCTGGCGTTCAACCTGAACGCGCAGAATGTTCACCACATCAGCGTCTTTCAGCCCTTCTTTTAAATCGTGGTACACGGTCACGCCAAGTTTTTCTATCTCTTTTGGCATTAAGGTTGTGGGGCCCACCACTTTAACTTTGGCGCCCATTTTTGTAAGGCCCCATATATTGCTGCGCGCCACACGCGAATGCGCAATGTCGCCCACTATTGCCACGGTTAATCCTTCAATTTTTTTCTTTTTTTCAATTATGGAAAACATGTCAAGCAGCCCCTGTGTTGGGTGTTCGTGCATACCGTCGCCCGCGTTGATAACGGAGGACTTGATGTGCTTTGTAAGAAAAAGCGGCACACCTGACGCGCCGTGCCGTATTACCACCATGTCAATCTGCATGGCTTCAATTGTCGCAAGCGTGTCCAGAAGCGTTTCGCCCTTGACTACGGAGCTGGTGCTCATCTGGATGTTTAAGACATCCGCGCTTAAGCGTTTTGCCGCAAGTTCAAAAGAGGTCCTTGTGCGGGTGGAAGGTTCAAAGAACATGTTTACTATTGTCTTGCCTTTAAGAGTGGGAACTTTTTTGATGGGCCTTAAAATTACCTGCTTGAACGACTGCGCTAATGAAAGGATTTCCTGAATATCTTCCTTGGGAAGTTCCTGAAGCGTTATTAAGTGTCTGAAAGACATGCGTTACGCCCCCTTTTCCGGTTTTTCGGCCACGTAAACCTTGTCTTCGCCGTTTGTTTCAATGTCAAGTATGATAGTTTCTTTTTCGGATGTGGGGACGTTCTTGCCCACGTAATTGGCCTGAATTGGAAGTTCCCTGTGCCCGCGGTCAACCAGTACGGCCAGCTGAATGGACTTTGGCCTGCCGTTTTCTATTATAACGTCCATGGCCGCCCTTGTGGAACGCCCCGTGAACAGAACATCATCAACTATTACAATGTCAAGCCCGTCCACGCTGAAATTTAAATCTGTGGCGTTGATGTCAACGTTGGCTTTTATGTCATAGTCATCGCGGTAGAATGTGATGTCAACAGCGCCGACCGGCACTTTAACTTTTTCAATGGATTCTATTTTTTTGGCAATGCGCTCCGCAAGAATGTCGCCGCGTTTTCTGATGCCGACTAATGCAAGATGTTTTGCGCCTTTATTTTTTTCAAGAATCTCGTGGGCTATCCTTGTAAGCGCGCGGTCAATTCCTTCGCGGTCCAAAACTTCAGATTTTACTTTAAAATTCCTGTGCATTATTGCCTCCTTGCCTTTAAAGCGGGAGGCCGCCTGACCCCATAAATAAAAACGGCCTTCTATCCTGCAAGGTGCAGAAAGAAGGCTTATCAGCTGACACGGAAGTAAACGCGTGCCTGCTTAAAAACTTCCCCTTACCGGTCTCGCAGGACCGATTTAAAGGATTGCATTTCGTTTTTAAATCCTAATCACTATATATCACCAATTAAGGCGTGTCAAGGGTGATTTTTAAGATTAATAATATTGGGCATTTACCCTTTCGTTTCTCTGACAATTCTTAAATCATTTCACTTTTACTAAAATTCAACTTAACAAAACATAATATTTTTAAGGATTGGAATACCATATAGCGTTTAAAGCTGCACTTCCATTAAAACCAGATATTACCCAAATCTTATCATCCGCAACAGCCGTACTGTGAAGAGTCCTGTTCCCAAACTCCGGAGTATCAGTTACAAGATTCCAGTTTAATCCATCTGTAGTGTTCCACACATCATGATAAATATTATAATCGGAGACCTGCCCTCCAATTACCCATAATTTATTCTTAAACTCAAAACTTGTGTGATAAAATCTTTTCCCAATCCCTGCCGTTCCGGTTACCTGATTCCAGGTAACACCATCAGAAGAATTCCACACATCATCAACAATTGACGAATATTTAGATCCGCCTATAATCCACATTTTATTATCAAAAACAGTACAGGTATGTCCGTATCTTCTGCTAAAAGGCAAGTCGGCTTCAAAAGACCATACAATACCATCTATTGATGAATATATTTTTTGATTTAATTCAGCAGGATAGTAATGAACTCTGCCGCCAATCAACCACATCTTACCGTTAAACTCAACACAAGTATGATTAGCTAATTTACCAAACTCTGCCGACTTCGTAAGGCTGGTCCATGTCCCTGTTACATCCGTACTATAAACTTCCGCCGTATAATACATATTGCTTGCCGAATCAGTATAATATCCCCCTGTGCTGTAAATTTTCCCATTATATACAGTGGTAGCATGATAAGACCTTTGCAGCCCCCCCGAAAATCCACCAACCTTTGATGTCCATATCCCGGTAGTTGTATCAAGTTCTTTAACCTCACCATAATGCCCAACCCCGTGAATACTATTATTAAAAATAACAGTACAAGGAATAAAATAACCCGAAGTACTTAAACACACCCAATGCTCGCCGGTCTGCGGTGTATTTGTCTGTGTGCTGGTCGGAATCTCTGTAGGTGTATTTGTCGGATAATCCAACGTCATTGTATTTGTAACCGTATAAGTACATGTTTCTGTAGATTCAAGTGTCGGAGCGGATGTATTTACAACCAATGGTGTTACCGTAGATATAACAGTAACAGATTCGCTATAAGGAATTCCTGAATTCACCTGTTCAGGATCAGAAGGAATTCTTTTTTTCGAACAAGCCGAAATAAATATTATCATTATTATAATTACAACTATACTTTTCTTCAATATTACCTCCATCATTCTATATTAAGTTATTTTTTATACTAAATACTGACTTTTATCCCATGTTTATCTTTCTACTACCTCAAGAGACTGAAGATACCTTAATTTCAAGTTCACCCCTGCCGCGGTCTTTTTATTACTCATTATCTTTTTAATCTTAGGATCGCTAAAAAAAGGCGCTGTACCTGTGTACTTTTTTTGTTTTTCCATAATATCTCCTTTAAAAACCACCTAACAACTACTCAATAAGAATACCACATTTCATTTGTAAGTGTGCTGCCGGTCAATCCGCCAACCACCCACATACGGTTGTCAAATACAGTGCTGCTGTGAAAAGACCTTTCTCCAAATTCAGGGGTATCTGTCACAAGATTCCATGTAACACCGTCAGTGGAGTTCCATACGTCATGATATATCAGAGTACCATTTGCCTCACCCCCAATTAACCACATTTTATTATCAAATACAAATGCAGTATGATGGCTCCTTACCCCAAACGCCGCCGCTGCCGTTACCTGTGTCCACGTAACACCGTCCGGAGAGCTCCAAACGTCATTCATCGTAAGCTTATTAAGAGAACCGCCTATAACCCATATCTTATTATCATAAACCACACAGGCGTGGTTTTCCCTGCCGCTGAAAGCCTGATTTGTTTCACGAGTCCATACCTGCCCGTCTGATGAACTATAGATAGTTGACCGCCACGCTTCCGGATAGTCCCAGTTTCTTCCGCCAATAACCCAAAGTTTGCCATTAAATTCCACACAAGTGTGATTTGAACGCGTATCGAATTCCGCTGTTTTAGTCACTCTTGTCCATGTTCCGGAAATACCATCAGTGCTAAAAACATCTGCAGTATATTCTTTATCACCATTTGAATCATTATAATATCCACCCGTACACCAGATTTTGTTTTTAAATACTGTTGTAGTATGGTATGCCCTTAGAGAGTATCCTAAAGTAAAATCCCCCAATCTTTGAGTCCATGATCCATTTGTGATTGAATAAGTAGAACCATAATGACCCACACCCCATATTTCGTTATTAAAATTAACAACCCCACAGACAAAATACCCAGATTTTTCTAAACGTATCCATTTTTCCCCCGGCAAAGGGGTGTTTGTGGGTGTTAAAGTGGGGCCGCCCGGAGTTATGGTGTAAGTGTTCGTAATGGATGGCGTCTGTGTTTCGGTATATGTATAAGTATTCGTATGGGTATATGTGTTGGTATATGTGCTTGTATTTGTATTTGTACTGCCCGGCGGAGATGTCTGCGTGGGGGTAAAAGTCACAGCCAGTGTGGGCGTATTTGTCTGTATATATGTCTGCACAATTTCATTTACCGCTTCTGCGGGGTTTCTCTTTGACGAACACGCCTGAACGGCAAATACCGTGAACATTGTGAGGAAGATGCATAAAATGTGTTTACCCACAAACCCTCCCTTTTATTACATCCGGATTACTTTAAGTACATCCGGTTATCTCAATAATTATAGCCCTGCCGGTTATCCGCTTCAAGTTATAAAATCTTTAGCTATATATATTTCATAGAAATTTTAATCACTTTGCATCCTTTATTCTTTCGCCCCTTTAATTATCTCTTCAATAACCGGAAGAATCTTTCCCAATTCTTCATCCCTGACCTTCCATACTATCTTAAAATTCACACCAAAATATTCATGGATAAGTTTATCCCTTGTACCGCCTATTTCCTTCCATTTAACCTGCGGATATTTCAACTTAATTTCATCCGGTAATTTTTTGACCGCCTCGCCAATCACTTCAAGCGCCCTGATAACAGCATGCTGGGTTTTTATATCCCGCAAAAAAGTTTCAAAGTCCATATTCTTAGTGAATGTTGTTATATTATTTATTTCGGATTTAATGTCGTTGGCGTAGTCCACGTACTCGCGTTTGCTCAAATGTACTGAACCTCCGAGAGAATATTTTTGCCAATACCCGGTTTTAAAGCGGATTTTTCAACAAGGTCAACTTTAGTTTCAAGCAATTCAGAAAGTTTATTTTCCAGTTCAATGAATCCATAAAGGCTTGGTTCTTCTTTGAAACTTATCAGCACATCAATATCGCTTCCGGAATGCTCTTCACCCCTTACATAAGAGCCAAAAAGCCCTATTTCAGTTATGCTGTATGTATCCGCAAGTTCCTTTTTTTTGTCTTTCAGCCTTTTCTTGATTTCAGTATATTTCATGATTAATTCACCTCTACTACAATTTTACCTTAAACTATTACAGCAGGTCAACACGAATGCGCATAGTCATTAATAAAAATTTTATAGCGCCTGACAGCCGTAGACGGCAGCCCGCGGTTGAAGCGGGTTTACAAGCGAAAGAAACAGGAATACATGTGTTATCAAACAAGGACACGCGCCTTAAAAGGCGCGGCTACCGGGACGGTGAAACAATATATTAATCATCCCTGCCGGGGCGCCATTTGCGGTCTTTTTTTACCCGGCTTTTTTTGCGCTTATCTTCCAGTATCCTGCGTTTTATGGCTTTGGGTCTGCCTGCTTTTTGCTTGCGGATTTTTTCCGCCTGGGCGCGCGCTGACAGCCTTGCGTCTTCACGCTTTTTTTCAATGCGCTCCGCAAGAATCTCCCTTGCGCGCACACGGTTTAAAAGCTGGGAGCGTTCTTCCATGCATTTAATATCCATGCTTTCGCGCTTATAAACAAGCCGCACTGCTGTTTCCACCTTATTAACATTCTGTCCGCCATGCCCGCCGGAGCGGATAAACTGCTCCGTAAAATCCGCTTCCTTCACACCAAGCCTGGCAAGCCTTTGGTTTACCTCTTCAAGACGTGTTAAGTTCATCTTTTAAAACTTCCTTTTAATAAATCAATATTAAATTACTCTGTCTCCGTAACGCTTGACGATTCAATTGCAGCTTTATTCTTAATCGCTTCCGCAGATTTTCCCACCACTACCCCAACTATAACACCTACAACCATTACACCAACCAATATCAGCGCGCTTACAAGGCATCCGATAGGCGTGCTTAAGCCCTTTAACTCTTCCGGCTTAATTTCATCTTTTTTCACTTCTTTCAGTTTCTCGTAGGCTATAACCAAAGCTCCCGTAAATAACTGCCCTAATAAAATACCCGGTATGGAACTTAAAAGTAAATATGTAATATCCATTGATTTTACAGGATCCGCATATGCCCCGCTTAAATAAGAGATAAGAAAAGCCGGCCCGCATACAACAATATAAAGAAGCAGGAAAATAGCAAACAGCTGCCATTTGTTATTCCTGGAAAGTTTTGCGGACATTTTTAAAGGGCTTACCTTAACATCTTCAAGCACTGCCACAGGAATGGCAAACATATATGTTATTATAAAAATTAATCCCGGAATTATAAGAAGCACGGTGCCGCCCATTGCAATAAGAATATAAAGTATGCCTGCCGCAAGGCTTCTAAAATACCTTTTAAATCCAACCTTGTAAGCTATTCCAAGCCCTGTCTTTTCACCCTTGTAAAGAGAAGAAAAAGCACTCACGGACGCATTCCATCCCGCAACAGCCAGCAGTGTTGCTGCTGCCATTGTCGCAAAAAACATAATTGCATAAACAGGATTTTCAGGATTTTTTGTCATAAGCCCCATCTGAAACATGTATCCAAAAATAGGAATTTCCATAATAATCATAATTGTGAAAAGCAGCGGAAAATTCTTAAAATATAATACTGCCGCCTCTTTAATCGTGCTAATAACCTTAATACCCTGTTCTTTTGCCATTTTATTCTCCCGTTTTCATAAAGTTTTTTCATCAAATAAACTATACCCTGATAGTAACTTTTAAAGAAAAAAGCGCGGGAAAACAGCTGCGTTTTCCCGCGCGAAAATTTAACCGCCCTTAATCTAAATCAACACTCTGAGAAACAGTATAACAGCCTTCCGTAGAACTCTGAAGCGCTCCAAGCCAATACTTATCATACTTAAGGCACTCTTCTTTTTTTATTTTAAAGTCCTGTGAATACCCCGCTGACAAGTCGCTTTCCAATACGTCTCCGGTTGTTTTATTTGTGATTTTAAACCCATAAATAGACGTGTTGTTGTTTACCGTGATGGTAATTTCATCCGCGGCTGTGGTTTTACTGCACGCTGACGCAAGCATTAAAGCAAAAACAAAAACCGATAAAAGCAAAAGCAACCTCTTCATTGTATTCCCTCCCATTATTTTTACATAGCATACCCTCATAACCATGTTTATTTTATTATAATAACATAAAAATAAAAAAGGATGCCACAATTTTTTGGCATCATTTTTATCCCCTCTCTATTTATAGGTTTTTTTCTAATGCACTATTAGTTACTGATATCCGGCCGACAGAAGAATTTGATATTGTCTTTGCCGTGAAAAAATGATAAATCATATTATTAAAATGCAATACCTGCAAGTGTATATGTCGATAACCTTGGCATTTCCGCAAGTCCATACATTATCATCTGCGTCCCAACAAGCGCCACAGGCCCAATTACATACCTTACATCTGCTGCAAGCACTACGCCACTATCATTGCCGAAACTTATAGGAGCCCCAAAATTCACATAAGCGCCCGCTCCTATACCTGCAATAGTCCTGTTATTCCAGGGAAGCCTGTAACTGAACCTTGCCATTACAGGAATATCATATCCCCAGCCGCCTATTACACCTGTTTTAACATCAAACCATGGGACAAAATGGTATGAAACCATTGCGCCATACCTGAAAAAATTTGAAAAATCGGAGGTATACATAAAGGTACTAAGGTTCATTCCCATCCCCCCAAAAACTTCAAACTTCACGGGATACAATACAAATTTACCTTCTCCAAAAACCTTTACATCCAGCTCTTCTATCTGCTTTTTTAATGCCGGAGTCGGCATAATGTCATAAGCCCTCTGAAAATATTCAACAGCCGTGTCGTAATCCTTCATTTCAAGATAAGCCGCCCCTATATACCTATAAGCATAGGCGTTTTCAGGGTTTAACCTTATTGCATTTTCAAAAGCCAGTATTGCCTTTTCATAATTACCGTTCTTTTGCAGATTGATTCCATATTTTACCCACTGCATATCCTTGCCGGCTGCAGATAAAAATGAAAAACCCAGAGTTAAGAGAAGCATAGTCAGTACGATTGTTTTTTTCACCTTTTATCCCGCCTATATTTTTTTCATAACTTCTTCATCGTAGAACTGCTTAATAATTTTAAAGTTTTCTTTGGTAAAAATAAATTCCGCTTTTTTCTCTTTGCCGCTGTTTGTTTCATCGGTCCCCATCAGGGTTACAGTAGCGCTGTCCGCTTTTGCAAGGTATGCCAGCTGTTTCAAAGTAAGCATGCACTCCACCTTTTCATTATGAATCTTTTCACTCATTCCATTAGTGCTGCTCATTGTCTGCACCTGATGTTCGGGGCTTGTCTTATACTTTAAAGGAAAACTCTTTCCGCTATTAACCGCTATCAGCACACCGTCTTTTTTTCTAATGCCAAAAATCGGGGCGCCCCCCAGTTCAACAAAAGCAATTTTAACCATTAACCCGGTATCCCTGTAACTGTATGCGATTTTTACCCCATAAAAATTTTTACTGCCATAAGTATATTTAATGATATTAAAAAAAGTATCGCCCTCTCCCGTCTTTTTCTCTAACTTGTTGTATTCAAGTTCCGCGGTTCTATAAATACCTTTCTTATCCCTCTTTACACTGTACATCGGGCCGCAACCGGCAAAAACAAAACACAACAAACATAAAAAAAGAAATATCTTTTTCACGTATTCCCTCCCGTAAGATTTACATGGCGTCCCTCAAAACCATATATGATTATTATAATAACATAAAAATAAAAAAGGATGCCACAATTTTTTGGCATCCATATTGTTTTTTTCCGTCCTATTTATGGCTATGGCTTATTTACTATTATCCCCCGACCAGCACCACTTTATCCCCAAAAGCAACCGGATGGAATCCGCATTTAATCCCGGCGTTATCTATCTTCATCTTTTTCCACTTTAATCCGTCTTCGCTTTCATATACATCTCCCTTTTGCGCTATGGCATCCGGATAATTGGCGCACACATCGCCTAATACATAAATCTTATTGTTCATGACAACCGCGCCGGCAATGTGCTGAAAACCAAAGTTAAGGTCTTTGTCAGCCAATGCCCAGTTTATTCCGTCATCGCTTACCCATAAAGGGTTGTCATATTTTTTATTTTTCTGCACCGCGGAAATTATATACATTTTTCCGTTAAACACAAAACTTGTATGTCCTATTCCCGTGCCTGCGGGTGCGTTTGCCGCTTTAACCCAGGCAGCCCCATTTAAGGACCAGTAAATATCGCCGGCTTCGCCTTTTGAATCAGCGCCGCCAATAACCCACATATTCCCTTTAAATGTCTGCAGCGTCATTCCCTGCCTCGGTGAAAAATCCGCACTATCTGAAGCCTGATACCACTGCGTCCCGTTACCTGAATACCAGACATCATTTTTATAACTGCCGTCATAACCGCCAATTATCCACAACGCATTATTAAACACAGTCATCGCGTGGCCTGTCCTTGGCGTAAATGCAGGAGTGTCCGTAACCAGCGAAAAATTAATGCCGTCAGCGGACGAATAAACATCTGCTGTCCTTAAGACGCCGTCAGTTCCGCCTGCCGCATATACAACCTCATTCATTACAGATACTGTCTGCAGATATCCGCTAAGGCCGGAAATTGCAACAAAACCCGAAGGAATAACAGACACTTCTACCGGCGTAGGAACAATAACAGCATTTTCGTTTACTATGGGAGATACGGTATTAAGTTTATCCGCGCATCCCTGGGATAAACCTGCCGCCATCAGTATGATAACTGGGATTACCAACAGCTTTTTCATTTTTTAGCCTTCCTCGTCGTTATATTCTTGCCTTCAACAAAATTATATCATAGAAATTGTTTTTTTATCCCATGTTTCTGTATTTTATACGGGAAAGTATAAAATACAGCAGCCTGTATGTCTATCTTTTTATTTTGTAAAAAGACCTATTTTTTCTTCTCTTGTCAGCGCTTTTATGGCCTTTTCCCTTGCCATAGCACTACCCACGTCGTACCCTGTTTCCAGATGCGCAAGTTTTACAGGCCGGTGAGCCCGTGTATATTGGGCGCCTTTCCCGCTGTTATGCGTCTTTATCCTGTGCTGAATATCCTTGGTAATCCCGGTGTAAAGCGTCCCATCCGCGCACTTAAGAATATACACAGACCAGACAGTCGGCCTTCCCAACACCGGCGGAATCAGGCTGATTTTTTTTCTTAATACCTGCGTGCAGTAATTCATCTTTTCAAAGCCCGGCTGAGTTCCGCCTATCCATATTATAAAATCCCCGTATGCTGATTCCCTTTCCCCTTTTATATTTATTATCTGCATTTGTTCAGAAGAGATAATAAATTTTACTGTTTTTTTCTGCCCCGGCGTAAGCTCTATTTTTTCAAACCCCGCAAGCTGTTTTATGGGCGCTGTTTTACCGGCACCGGGCGGCGCGATATAAACCTGTACAACTTCCGCGCCTTTTAACCTGCCGGTATTTTTTACCGTTACCGAAACCTTGTGATTTCCTGATGCCCGCTTAACTTTAAAATCCGAATATTTAAATTTTGTGTATGACAGCCCGTGTCCAAACGGGTATAACGGCTTGCCTTTAAAATATCTGTAGGTTCTGCCTTTCATATCATAGTTTTCAAAAGCCGGAAGCTGTTTTGCGTTTTTATAAACCGTGACAGGCAGTTTACCCGACGGGCTTACCGCGCCAAAAATAATATCCGCTATTGCCGCGCCGCCCGCCTGCCCCGGATACCACGCCTGCAGCACCGCATCCGCGCTGTCCGGGCTTAAAGATACGGCGCCGCCCGACAGCAGTACAACAATCACAGGTTTGCCTGTTTTTTTAATCTGTTTTATAAGCTGCTGCTGAACGCCGGGAAGCCCAAGATTTGACCTTTCAAACCCGTTTGTATCGCACTCTTCCCCTTCTATTTTCGGAGATAACCCAAGGCACAGTATTACCGCGTCTGCTTTTTCAGCGCATTTAACCGCTTCCGGAAAACCTTTTTTATCAGTTCCGGTTAATTCACACCCTTTTTTATAAATCACTTTAATACCTTTAAGTTCCGCAAAACCTTTAAGTGCTGTTTTCGGAGATGATGGAGTCCCGCTGTAATTGCCAAGCAAAACTTCCACATCATCCGCGTTAGGCCCTATGACAGCAACAGTTTTTATCTTCTTTTTATTAAGCGGAAGCACGCCGTTATTTGCAAGCAGCACTACCGAATCCTGCGCCGCTTTTAATGCCATAGCACGGTGTTTTTTGCAGTCAATTATATCCGCGGAAATATCTGTAAATGGCACCAGATCAGGCGCGTCAAACATTCCCAGTTTAAAGCGGGTTAAAAGCAGCCGTTTTAAATTACGGTTTATCCATTCCTCTTTTATCATATTCTGCGCGTCGGCTTTAATAACACCCTGTTTCGCGGACGTGCATATTTCATTGCAGCAGTTTAAGTCGCAGCCGTTTTCTATTGCCATTGACAGCGCCTGTTCAAGATTTTCCGCCAGTTTATGGAATTTATAAATATCATCTATGGCCTCACAGTCAGACACCACATGCCCTTTAAACCCCCATTTATCACGAAGCACATCAGTTAATAATATTTTACCCGCGCTGCACGCTTCCCCGTTTAACCTGTTATACGCGGCCATTACACTTTCCACAGCCGCTTCTTTTACAAGGGCTTCAAACGCCGGAAAATAAGTTTCATATAAATCCTTTAAAGAAACTGCGGCATTAAAGCCATGCCGCAGATTTTCCGGACCGCTATGCGCGGCAAAATGTTTTGCGCAGGCGGCAGTTTTTAAGTATTTTTTATCATTCCCCTGAAGCCCGCGCACAAACTGTACGCCAAGGCGCGCGGTTAAATACGGGCATTCGCCGTAAGTTTCCTGCCCGCGCCCCCATCTTGGGTCGCGGAAAATATTTATATTGGGCGACCAGAAGGTAAGGCCAAAATACTGCCCGCTTCCGTCTTCGGTTAATGCCTCATGATATTTCGCGCGCGCTTCATCAGAAATGGCGGACGCGATTGCATGCATCTGCTTTTTATCAAACATGGCAGCCAGCGCTATTGCCTGCGGGAATACCGTGGCAATACCCGCCCGCGCGACGCCGTGAAGGCATTCATTCCACCAGTTGTATCTTTTTATTCCCAAACGAGGAATAGCCGGCGATTCATGAAAAAGCTGGGATATTTTTTCCGCGCGCGTCATGCGTGATATTAAATCATCCGCCCGCTCTTCAAACGATAAATTATTATTCAGGTATTTTTCAGAAGCCATGCATCCGCCTTTTGGGTTTTATTTTGGATTAATAATAATATTATATGGGGGAATATTCAACAAAAAAAGCAGCTGGGCAGCTTGGCAGCTCAGCGGCTGGGCAAAGACGATAAAGACGCAGTTCTGCAAGAATGATAATAAAGCAGCTTGGCGGCTTGGCAAAGACGATAAGGACACAGTTCTACAAAAATAATAAAAGTGCAAATAAGATAAAGTATTTCTTTGGATTAACCTAGCTGCCGAGCCGCTTAGCCGCTTAGCCGCTTAGCCGCTTAGCCGCTTAGCCGCCTAGCCGCCTAGCCGCCTAGCCGCCTAGCCGCCTAGCTGCCTAGCTGCCTATCTGCCTAGCTGCCTAGCTGCCTAGCTGCCTAGCTGCAGTTCTTATGCCGTTTCCCTCTCCACAAGTTCTGCCTGATATACAACATTAACAGGGTCGGTGTTTTTTCCTGATATATTTTCAAACAAAACTTCCATTGCTTTTTCCCCCATACTGGAAGCCGGCTGCCTCATCGTTGTTAATTTCATTGTTTCCGCAAGGTCCGTGTCATCGTGGCCTATTATCGCGATTTTTTCAGGCACTTCAAAACCATTATCCTTTGCCTGTTCTAAAAGCCCGGACGCAAAGTAGTCGCCGTTGGCGCAGAATATAGCGTCCGGCCTGAAGTTCATTACATCCGTAAAAGCCGACAGCCCGTCTTCCCTGGAGTACAGGAACAAATCAAGAATTTCAAAACGCGATTCAGGTATACCGAAATCATAAAACGCTTTTCTGCACCCTTTAATCCTTTCATCCTGGGAATAACCATATCTTGGGTCGCCTGCGGTCACCACTATTCTGCGCCTGCCTTTTTTAATCAGGTATTCAGCGGCAGTATATCCGCTTTGAAAATCATCAACATTTATACAGTTAACACCGCCCATGATACCGCCGTCTATCATCACCAGCGGTACATCAAACCTATTATAAGCATCAATAAGCCCTGCATCGGGTTTTACATTTATTGTAATAACACCGTCAGCTTTTTTTTCTTCCGCGATATCCATCATAAGTGACTTTGCCACTTCATTCTGGTTTTTGGCAGTATATACAACAAGATTTTTTTCAGTTTCAATCAGGTACGATTCTATACTTCTTAATATATTCATTTCATATACGGAATAAATGGCGGGCTTTACCACCACAATATTGTTTGTCCCTTTTCCTTTTATATCAAGCCCGTTTTTTTTTGCTTCGTAATCCATAACTCCCCCTTTTTTTGTTTTCCTAATTAAATATAACAGATTTATTTCAATATATCAAATCAGGATAAACTTAGCAAATTAAGCTATAAGCAGTTAAGCATAAGCGATAGAAACGCATTAAACTAAAACTTAAAAATAACTCTAAACGCTTAACTTTTCCAGCGCGGTTTTAAAATCTTCCGGTAATGGGGCTGTAATTGATACCAACTGTTTATTCAGTTTAAATTCCATAAGCCCCGCGTGCAATAACTGCCTTTTGGGGGCATTATCCCCCAGCAGTTTCTCATCCGCTTCTAAATTACCGTATGTCTTATCCCCTATTATCGGGTGTTTTATAAACTGCATGTGCGCCCTTATCTGGTGGGTGCGCCCTGTCTTAATTATCACTTTCAGCAGTGTCGCGCCTTTATAATACCCTTTTGGCTCATAAACAGTGGCCGCGCTTTTGCCGCCGGTTTCCACCGCTTTCCTGCATTTTGCGCCGTTGCCGCCGTTTGAAATTTCAAGTTCAATATTGCCTTTGCCCGCAACCCTGCCGTGTACAAGGCAGGTATATTCTTTATATACGTTCCTGTCTTTAATAAGTTCCGCAAGCTCTGCCGCTTTTTTTTTATCAAAAGCCAGAAGCACTATGCCCGTGGTATCCCTGTCAAGGCGGTTAATGGCATGGACTGTGTCCCCCCTTTTCATATTGGCGGCGGCATTTACAAGGGTGTCCTGTTCGCCGTATCCGGTGGGATGAACTATCATTCCCGCGGGTTTATTTACCGCTATAAAATTATCACCTTCATAAACCACTTCAAGCTCTTTTTCAAACGGGTTAATTTCTATACCGGTTTTTACCAGAAAATCAAACTGCACATCATCGCCGCACCTTACAAGCCGGTGGTATTTTGACTGAATCTCCCCGTTTACAAATACCCTGCCGCTGTCAATCATGGCGCGCGCCCTGTTTCTGGTTACAGGGACGGCGTCTTTAAGGTAAATATCCAGCCGTTTCTCGCCGCCGGAAGATACTTTAATAAGACGGGTCTCTGTTTTTGTATTATTTATCCTTTCACTTTTCAATTATCATCCGCCCGTTAACAGCCGCTTCTGCCACTCTTTGGCGCCTATATTTTTTTCCACAAACAGTTTTTCCCCTGTTTCAGGATTTTTTTCCGTGTAATACATTGCAGTGGCCATTGTGGAAGGCGTGGGGGTAAATATCTGAACCTGTTCCGCCTTTGTCCCCAGGACATCCTTTACAAAAGACGCCACCCTTTTCATTTCTGTCTCACCGCACCCGGGATACGCCGCTATAAAGTAATATGTTAAATGCTGATTAAGTCCGTTCTTACTGCCTGCTTTTTCAAATTCCGCCTTGAATTTTATAAGGTCACGGCTGCCGGGCTTATTCATAAGTTTAAGTATTCTTTCATCCGAATGTTCCGGCGCCACCTTAAGCTGGCCGGAAACATGGTGCGCGGTTACTTCTTCAAGGTATTCCATGCCGAATTCCCTGTCCCTGAATATCAAATCGTAGCGGATGCCGGACGCCACAAAGACTTTCTTAATACCTTTTATTTCCCTTATTTTTCTTAACAGCGCTGTCTGCCTTTTATGGGAAATTTTAAATTCCCCGTTTTCATTCATGCCGTACATATTGGCAGTGGGCCCGCCAAGGTCGGTAATGTACCCCTTAAAATCGGGCAGCGCCGCAATTTCCCGCGCCTCGTTAAGAATGGACTCTTCGCTTCTGTCTATTATCTTAGTCCCCTGAAGTAATGAAATAGCACAGAAACTGCAGTTGCCAAAACATCCCCTGTGCGTGGTGATGGAAAATCTGATAGTTTCAAGGGCGCGTATTACACCCTTGTTTTTATATATAGGATGCGCGTCCCTTTCATAACTAAGTCCGTAGATTTCATCCAAATCATAAGTATCATAAACCTGCGGCGGGTTCTGAACCAGGTACCTTGTGTCCTGCTTTTGAACAAGCCCTTTGGGATTTGCAAGCTGGCCGTTTTTATGAAAAGACATAAACATTTCAAGAAATTTTTCCTTGTCTGCCTTGGCTTCTTCAAATGACGGGATTGTTAAATAGCCGTCAGGAATTGCCGTTGATATGTAACACAACCCGCGCAGTTCTGCCGGATTTTCCCCGTTTTTTATTGCTTCTGCCAGTTTTAAAGAGGTCTTTTCGCCCATGCCGTAAACAATGTAATCTGCCTTGGCATCAAAAAGTATGGAACGCTTGATATTATCTTTTACATAATCATAATGCGCTATGCGCCTTAAGCTTGCCTCTATACCGCCCAGTACTATCGGCTTTGTCTGTTTAAAATATTTTCTTATAAGGTTGCAATAAACTATAGACGCGTTGTCAGGCCTTTTGTTATTAACCCCGCCCGGCGTAAAGTCGTCCATCTTTCTTCTTTTTAAGGACGCGGTAAAATTGGACACCATTGAATCCACGCTTCCGCCTGTGACGCCCCAGTATATGGCGGGTTCCCCAAGCGCGGTTATGTCCGCATCGCTCTGGTAATCGGGCTGGGCAATCACGCCCACTTTATAACCGTGCGCTGAAAGATAATTTCCTATTACAGCCACACCCATATAAGCGCTGTCAATATACGCGTCGCCTGTCACAAGTATAATGTCGCACTGCTTCCAGCCAAGCTTCTGCATCTCTTCTTTTGTTACAGGAAGGAACATAATTCTCCTTTAATATTTATATTATTGTGATTGCAAGGATTTCCTATTTAATTCTATACCAGTACTTATACGTCTCTTTAAATCCCAGTGAAGAATACAGGGCCAACGCCGGCTTATTTGTTTCAATCACCTGAAGATACGCGTTCTGCGCGCCGTTTTTTCTGCCAAATTCAAGCAGATTTAACATCAACTGCCTTCCATAACCTTTCTGCCTGTACTTTTCCGTGACAGCCAGGTCAAAAATACCGGTAAACCCGTCTTCTACCGCAGCATAACCCACTGCAACGGTCTCGCCTTTTACGCTGATGCGCATGAATGCTTTTTCCGGTATTGTCTCTGCCGCAAGGGTTTGAACAGTTTTCATAAACTTAATATCATACCCCATCATTTTCAGATACGCTTCAACCCACTTATCGTCAGGCACCACCATTTCTTCTGCCTGAATATCCGGGCTTATCCCTGCTATTTCCGCTATTTGAACTGAAACAGAATCAGACTCTTTAAACCCCTGTTCGGCAAGAAGCTGATCAAGGCCCAAAGGGAAAGCAAGGTCTGTCATTTTAAAAATTAAAGGGATATTTTCCCTTTGATAGGACTGCTCGCAATATTTAATTTTACTTAAGGTTTCTATGTTTGAATGGTAAATAGGGTTAACCGAATTGGCACGCCTTGTATAACCTCCGGAAAACCGCAGAAGCCAGCCGTCGTACATTGTCTCTTTTAACGCCGGCATTGCGTTAAATGAAAGTTCCTCTATTTTCTGTATAAGGCCGTGTGCGTTTGACATGTACTAATTCTACCATATATTTGACAACAAGTATCAGCGGCTCTTTTTTTTAATCAAAAAGCAGACTACACGGGACGCGCAGGAGCACGTCCCCTACGAAAGCAAAAGATTTTGTAGGGATTTTCAGGCATTTTCTCTTCATACCAAACCACTTCAGTAATTGACTTCCACTTTTACTTCTTTAGCTTCGCGAGAAGCAATAATATTCCCTTTAACCTCAATACCATTAACCCTTACAGAGAAAGTTCCGGTCTTTTTATAACTGATATTATACTCGCATCCCCTGAAATTTCTTTTCACAGAAAATTCCATCCACGAAACCGGAACACACAGCGATATTATAAACCCGGATAACACCGGCATTGTGCCAAGGATATACTGCGTGGCCGCCACATGCATCCGGCTTGCAGTGCCGGCAAGCCAGGAATTACCGCCTTTCCCTTTATTATGCGCGTCTTCAGACGCTATTGTCTGGCGAAGATATAAGGAGTGTGATTAGAGATTAGATGAAACTTCAGCCCATAACCCCAAAATAGAACAATGACAAATTATGACCGCCTTGCCATCAGAATTTCTTCGTATTTGCAAAGGTATTGCATCAACGCTATTAGACTATCGCCTTAACGATGGATTATGGAACCCCTTAAGACATATACTCTTCCAGGATTTTGGCGTGTTTTTGTGTTTCGTACAAAATCACGCCAAGTAATTTCTTCATATCCGGAATGTCGCTTTCAAACGCTTCAAAAGCTTTTGATTCAAGCAGAGTTTTTTCAATTAATGCCGCATATTCCAACGCCGATTCAGAATTATATCCCCCGGCATTTGCCTTTCTTATCTCTTTTTCAATCCTTTCGCGCAAATTCTGAAGGTTAATCCTGCTAAACCTGTCTGTTTTTAACCTTACGTCATTGTCTTTTAACAAATCACCAATAGCTCTTACCATATGCGCGTGCATTTTCTCTTCTTCGGTAAGCTTATTCCAAAGGCCGGCGTCCTTAGGGAATTTATAGGCAAATACAGAATACAATTCCATTATTTTCTCTTCATTGACTGCCATTGCTTCCACAATTTGCCTGGTTTCATTATCCATTATACCCTCCCGGAAATTACAAAACACATTACTTTTTAAATCTAACTCTTTCCAGTTCATATACCAAGTATACGTTAGTTTTATCAATTTATAGGCCTGTTTTCATTGATTTATATCCCCTATCCAAAACCCCAATATTAAACCGGATGAAAACTGCGATTAATGCCTGATTTTCTTCGGCAGGGTTTAATCCCCTTTTGCCCTTACTATTTTCTAACCCACATGATAAAATGCATAAAAATTTTAAGGAGACCCGGCATGAAAAAAATATCAGCAGTTATAATTTCAATTATCATTACACTATTCACCGGCTGCGGCAAACCTGACGTTTGGAATTACGTGGGAGAACCTAATTTTACCCCCGGCGGTATGGATAAGATTTCGCTTTTTGCCTATGATGGCACGCTTTACATTGCCTTTGATGATGTTCCCGCGGATGACAGAGCAAGTGTTATGAAATTTAACGGCAGTTCCTGGGAACATGTCGGCGTGCGTAATTTCTCTGATAATTTAGCGTCTTATATTTCGCTGTTTGTCAGCAAAGGCATTCCTTATACTGCATATATAGATACAGCCCTGACGGAGCAAAGGGCTTACCTGACACAGAAAGTAATGGCATTTAACGGCACCGAATGGGCGGATGTGGGAATGCCGGAAGAAATATCAACCGTTGAAAACACATCATTCTACGTTGAAGACGGCACCCCTTACCTGCTTTCACGCACAATGGGCGTGCTTAAATTCAACGGCAGCAGTTGGGAGACCGTGGGCACGGAGGTTTTCTCCTCCGACAATACAGACTTTGTATCCATGTGCGTGTCAGACAGCGTGCCATACGTGATATATTCCGATACAAATAAAACTAAAAAAGCCGTAGTAAAGAAAATGGAAAACGGCAGATGGGTTAAACTTGGAGACGGAGAATTATCTAAAGGCGAAGTCTGCGCGACTTCAATTACCATAGACAAAGGCATACTTTACGCCGCCTTTGTTGACAAGGGCGATTCCGGCAACGCCTGCGTAATGAAATATGAAAATAACAAGTGGAGCCACGTGGGCAAGCCGGGTTTTTCAAAAGGCCAGGCATACTACACAACCCTGTCAGCGCAGGACGGCGCTTTATACCTTTCGTACACAGACACAAAACTTGACCCTGTAGTTTTGAAATTCAGCAAAGGAAAATGGGTAAACGCAGGCACAGGCCTTCCAAAAGGCCAGTTAACATTCCAGACAATATTCGCGGATAAAGGTATTATATACACCGCATTCTGTAAAAACAGCACAGACGACCAAAACAATTACCAGCCAAAAGCAAGTGTAATGGCGTTATCCCCTACAAAATAGCCGGTTATACATTATTTTCATAGTTGATTGTTTTACCGACATTAAAAACATTTGGTCCAAAAAAACAGTTGCGGTTATTATCTTCCTGCGCGGGTTACTATTACTTTGCCGTACGCGGAGGCTATCTGCGCAAGTTTTTTGTACTCTGCCCCGCCTTTTGCAAGAGAGCACCCGGTCTTGATTATAACCGCGTCCTTTTCCACAAAAAACGGAAACGCCCTGCAGCTTGACGACCTGCTGTCATACATAAGGCACATGCGGGTATGCGGGTCAAACTGGCGGCAGAACGTTTTGCTTTCAATACTGTACATGCCCTTTGCGGCGGTTTTAATACCCAGCCCTTTATACTCCTGCGGCGTTATCTCACCGCCGTATATCTTTTTAAGCTCTTTTAAATTCACCTGTAGAGACACATTGCCCATATCACAGCAGGTTTTTTCGCATTTTGTAATGCAGAAATTACCAAAACATTCCTGTTTCCACTTCTCAAATTCCGCGTCAAATCCCATTATGTTTTACCGCCATGGTTTGTTTGTAAAATCACTTAAACACTTCGTATTAAAGTCACTACGAAAATAAATAATAAAAGCAATACAGGAGCAAGAGAAATACCAATTGTAATGATAAAAGCTATTTTTAGCCATAGAACAAAATCATTAAAATTATCTTTAAAATATGTAATTACTATTATCGGTACTCCTATTTGCAGAATGAAAACTATAACCGATAAAAAGAATAACAATCCAAAATCCATATGATGCAATCTTAACACCAACATAATTATTGCCATCATCAAAGGAATCGGCAAAAACAAAATCATCATATGTTTATTCATTTATTACTCCTGGTATTTACTTACAAATCTAACCGAATATGCATAACGCGACATATAATAGACTTTATCGTTTATTCTGATAGGTTTATCCTCTAAGTATTCTTCTGATTTTTGATATTCCTTCTCGTCATTTATATAAATTAAAACACCCTGTACATACAAAGGCTTTTTCTTTTTGTCAAGAATATCAATTTTCGTTTCATACTTCGGCAAAGTATCGTCTTTAATTATTCTGGTATCAAAATAAACTTTAAATGCAGGATACGAATTCATTCTTTTATTAGTATCAAAATAAACTATACCGTATTTCCTGACAAGATTACACATTTCTATCACGGGGATTTTAAACCTATTTTTATCACCGTCATAACCGCGAATTCTTAAAATATAGTAATCGTAATCCTCTGCTATCTGAAACCTAATCATCCAGCCATCAATATCATCTAACATATAAGTTCCATCGTTTCTGCCAAATAATCCAAAACTAATATTTCTATACTTTTTTAGCGTCTTATCACCGGCAAGATCATTAACATATTTACCAAAGTCTAAACTATTCGTCTTATCGTATTTCTTGATTATTTTTTTATAACGGGACTTAGCCGAGTAATTGTATGTTTTTCTAATAAGCATATCACCCATTATTACCGAAAGAATAATTAATAATGTTACATACATTGCAATTATAACTTTTGCCGAGTATATCCTTTGAATTAATCTCATATTATCCTTTAAACTAATTAGATTTTAACTGCATATGATTCAGCGCCGTATAATGTTAATATGCTTTCCCGGATATCTCTTTCGAAAAGGGCGACTCTATAGGCAAAACATCATCTGTGATTTCAGTCAAAACAAAATAATACTTCTTTCCCGGAATTAAGTCCTCTACCGTATAACTGCATTTATCAATAAATTTCTCGTTTGCTTTACTATAACCACGCCCCTTAACTTCACTAAAATAGACACAATACTTTTTGTTTTCGTTACAATTCCACTCAAGCGAGACCACGCCCTGTTTCTTATTGCCACTTTTGCTGCTTTTTTTGTTATTATTCACGGTTTTAAAACCATATGTGTCTTTGCTTCTTTTTTCAGGAAACGTAAACATCACTTTTTGGGATGAAGTAACAAATGCACTTGCATTTTCAGGAATGGATTTTTTATCAGCTAAAAATTCCAAACTTTCTATCTGATACCATGGTTCGGCATCATAATCAACATTTACTCTTACTACGCCTTTCAACTTTTCTTGCTTATACCTAAAATACACGCTTGCATATTCATCGTTAACAATATACTTCTCAGCCATGAAATACTTGTATTTTCCATATTTAACAATTCTCTGTTCTATAACACGTTCTATTTCTTCAGATTTTCTCTGTTCCATTGCCGGCTTTGTACATTGATTAAAAAACAGGCACTTAACCAGTTTTTCACCGATATCACGCAAGTATTCCGGATCCTTTTTACTTTCATTAGCGGCCGAAATCAATACAGCGCTAAAAAAGATGATTATTAATGTGATTGTAAAATTTAATAACCTTGTTTTTCTCATATTTTCCCTTTTGTTTATTTAACTATCATATTTTTTATTTAATCTAAAAATATAACATCAAACCCGCATTTGACAAAACCCGGTTATAATCCAAGCTCCGGTATCGGTATCTTAATAAAAACAGCATCATTTTTCAACAGGTTCGTTTCCCCTTCAAAGCTTAGCCTAGTAACCACTTTTGCCGATTTAATCCCTTTAAAATCCTTAAGTTCCTCCCGAATTTTATCATCAATCAGTTTATATTCACGGGATTCAAGGACTGCATTTTCATCTGCCACGCCTTTATCATCAATGTAATAGACCTCAACAAGGGTTTTACCATAATTCAGCGATGATATTTTCAGGGGATAATATGGTTTTTCGGGGCTGAACGTAAACATCAACGGTGTGCCAATACCCGTGCTCATTTTCTGCAAATCTTCCACCAAATCACCGTATTTTTTTAGATCAGTTTTGCTCTTTGCGCCTTCCAAAACATCTTCCGAACGGGCCCAGCCATTAAATATTTTACCCGTATAAAAGCCCATGGCCTGCAGTTTGCCTGAAATAGAAGATTTCCGGGAATTACGCCGCCCATTGTATAATGTCCTGTTCATGTCTTCGCATTGCCCTGCAGTATCACCAAGCGAAGCAAGAACTACAGCCCTGTATTCTTCAAGCTTTTTTAATGTTTCTTCAACCAGCTTCCCGTCATACTCTGATGTCTTTTTTTTCTTTAATTCCCTGTAATATCCCATCACTTTATCCGCTTCATCTTTTGTCAGTAAAGCTTCACGGGCGATTTTTCTAAACGAATTAAAATAACCGCGGGTTATTGACTGCAACATACGTTCCGGCTGCACCCATGTCCTCCAATCCCCTTCATTATCAATATCCTCATGCAGCATGGCAATTGGCTTTCCGTCTTTTAGTACCAGCATTGTAATTTCGGGCGTATAGTCCTTATTATCCAAATTCATTAACTGAAAGAATTTGTTTTTATCCTGAAAATTAAATTCCGGCCTTACAAGAAACCTTGCCTGTACCTGCAGCCCGTTTCCCAAATCCCGTGTTTGTATTACAGGCAGTCCAAGAGGGTTGTTTTTGCCGTTGATATGATATGCCAGCGCGGCCCTTATCTCTGAATCCTGCCAGTATCTTGTCAGCCCTTCATTTGGCGTTTCAGGATTTGGAGGGTATTCTCCGATTCTCTTTTCTATTCCAAGAACAGCAAGTCTTTTATTTACCTCTTCGCAGAGTTTTATGTATTCCGACTCCATTTTATTATATTCAAGATTCAGGGTTTCTATTGCCTTCAAATGACGGTTCTTAAGGTCTATTTTATTTATGACAAAATAACACTTACCCCTGCTTATATACTCTTCCACTATGTCAGCAGCTTTATGCGGGAAATTAAAATTCTGTTTTTTCAGAAATTCTATCTGTTCTTCGGTTGCTTTGTCCCCGTCTATTGAATACCCCGCCCCGCTTACATGCCAGTTTTCATCAGGTACTTTATAGCCGCTTTTTTTAAGCCACTTAAAAAGGTCAGCCGCGCTTGTCGCCTTTAAAATTGTTATGTCATATATGCCTATAGCGACAGAGTATACAACTTCGGCACCCCCAGCCAGCATAGCCCTGCTTCCCTGCGGCTTCGGTTTTTCAAAAAGTTTGGTCAATGATTCAAAAATTTTTATGTCTCCGGGCTTTACAACCGGAACTGTTGAAGACAAAATCGGCACTATCCAGACTACATTTTCAATATCATCAGACGCAACAGCTGATGACAATAACATAGTTTCTGTTTTGCCGTCCCAGGAGATTACCGCCTTTTGCTCCGGTTCCGTCAGATGAATCGTTGAATCAGCTATATGAAATCCATCAGCAATAACAGGTGTATAACCTGCGTTAATACTCATGACCAAAAATAAAAAAACAAACTTGTGCATGAAAGAAAGCCTGCATTTTGTATTCATTTCCGTCCCCTTTCAAATTAACGTGATAAGGGTTAATTTGCACCCGCTTTTCTTTCCTTCAACGAAAACCACTGCTCTGAAACATTCCTGTTTCCCTTTTTCAAATTCCGCGTCAAATCCCATTATGTTTTTACCGCCATGGTTAGTTATCTGATAATTTTTACAATCCGCCTGTGTACTTCATTACAGTTGATTTGGAGGAGTTGGCTCCATCCCTGTATCCCAGATAAAGCGTTCCGTTATACACGTCAAGCGAAACAAAATTCGCCTGGCTTGATGATACTGCCCCGCCGCCAACTGTTTCCCACACAGAGCCGTTATATCTTTTTACCCATGCCTGATAACCGCCTAAAGACTGCGTGAATGCCACATATGGCATATTGTTATAAACCCACAACGACGTATACGGAGAATAACCTTCCGATATAGCTTCTGTGCCTAATTTTCCCCATAAACTGCCGTTAAGCTTCATTACAGTTATCTCATCGGTATTGTCCTGATAAGAAACATACGGAATTCCATTATCAACAAAAAGCGAAGTGTGCGTTACAGAATCTCCTGAAAAGCCGGCATTACCGGCATATTCCCATCCTGTCCCGTTAAATTTCATTACCGATGCCTTTTGACCGCTGTTTCCGTCAGAAAAAGACAGATACGGCGTACCATCATATACAAATAACGAAGAATTAGTGGCAGTGCCCGATGTGAAAGACGCGCTGCCTACATTTACCCATGCCGCGCCATTATACTTCATAACCGTTGCCTTGTTCCCTAAAGCAAAAACATTTACGAATGTCACATAAGGAGTGCCGCCGCTTATAAACATTGATACATACAACGCCGTGCCCGGCGAGAACCCTGCAGTACCCACAACAGACCATACTCCGCCCGAGTATTTCATAACCGTTGCCTTTGAACTGTTCCCGGCGTCCTGATAAGCCACATATGGTTCTCCATTATAAATATCTAATGAAATGTACTCGGTACTGCCTGCAGAGAATCCCGCAGTGCCGACAACATCCCATGAACTGCCGGTAAATTTCATTACTGTTGCCCTGCTGCCGTTAGCAATATCGCTGAATGCAATAAACGGCACACCCTGATAAACGCAAAGCGAAGTGTTATCCGCCTGCCCTTCAGAAAAACCGGCGGTCCAAACAGCCTCCCAGACCCCTGTTGCGGTGGGTGTGGGTGCGGGTGCAGATACGGATGACGGATTCTGCGCGCTTTTACAGCCGATTACAGCCATCATGGAAATAACAAACATACAAATCAAAATTTTTTTCATAATTTCTCCTTTTATATGTTTATATAAAATTAAACTTTAAAAAACATATGACAAACAACAACTCAACTACCGCGGGCTGAAGACCCGCGTCTACCACACCTAAATACTAAACATCAAAAGACGAGACGCAACATGTTGCGCCTCTACATTAGAAGACAAAACAAATTAAAACGCGTAGACGGGATAGACCTTTTTCTGGCCTTTTACAAGCTTTGTTGTTATTATTTCTTCCCTGTCTGTGTGTAATTTATCGCCTGGGGCTGCTTTTAATGTAACCTTTATTTCATGCTGGCCCGGGGCAAGCTTTATCCTTACAAGGTGGAACCTGGAAGGAATTGTCCTCCAGCACCTTGTGTCTGCCCTTTCTTCGCCTACAAACAACGAACCAAGCGGAATGTTTTTCATTATTGTTTTTGCCACGCCCCTGCCAACACCTTTTAACATCATGATACCGTTTTTCGTCTCCAGATTCTTATACGATATTGCTGCCTGGTCCTGTACAAGCTGCACGGGGCACACTGTTTCTTTGCACTTAACCTCTACATCTTCCAGCCAGCTGTCCCTCTTCTGATATTTGGGAAGGGCTATGCCTGTCAGGAAATTCTTGTCTTCCACCTTATACGCGGGAAGGCCGTCATATATCACAAGCAGCACTTCTGAATTGCCTGCAAGCTGCTCTTTTTTTGTATAATCCAGCGCGCCCCATTTACTTTTATAATATTCCACGTCATCTTCAAACCTGTTGGCTTCCGCCATTGAAACCGCGCTTGCCTTCATAATTTCCGGAACGCTTACGCCGTAAATACTTTCATACTTTTCGCACGCCGCGGCCGCAAGTTTGTAATCAATATACGCTTCATTATAATAACCCGATGCTTCGTAGCAGAATCCTGCCAGATAGCGCGCAAGCGGGTCTTCTGTGTATATCGCCTTGTCCCCGTATTCCGCTTCAAAGTATTTCAATTTATTATTTACCTTTCTTGATTCTATAACACCTTTTTCATACTGCCCCTGATACATGTAATTAAGCATGGCCACTATGCTTAACATAACGCTTTCAAAATCTTCTCCCCTGTATTTTATGTTCAGGTCACTTGACAAAAATGCCGCAGTTTCGTCCAGCACACTTTTGGTGTAAAGTTTATCTACCAGTTCATCCGCTTTTGACATAAGGCTGCAGCTTTCTTCATACTCTTTCAATACCTGTAATACCGCGCCTTTATCCATATAATATAGGATCTCATTCTTTTCGGAATAAACATTTTCCTTGGGTTTTAACTTTTCCGCTTCAATTAAATCCACAGCCGCCTGATAATTGCCCGCCGTAAGCGCCTCGTCAAGCTGTTTGTGAAACGGCTTGCCGCATCCTGCCAGGAACATAAGAACCAATAAGACCGAACCCAACACTAACATTTTTCTCTTCATACAACCTCCCGTTATTTCGGCACAATGCCGGTCATCTTATAAGTTTATAAAGGCAGACCCCTTTTTCGCAGTATTTTAATTCAGAGTGTTTGCCCGTTATTTCATTCATTATTTCAAACACAGTTTCAGTATATCCATCCCCTATTTTGGAATAAATATTTGAATTCATTACAACATAATTCACACCGTTATCACGCAGGTCTTTAAGTGTATCTGAAGTATTATTATACCCAATAAGAGCCTGATTTGAAGGGTCGCCCCAGATGTAATCTTTTTTCAGGTAATATCCCCTTATCTCCCTGAAAAATACTATTTTGCCTGTTATATCATTATCAGCGTTTATCTTTTTAAAAAGTTTATAATTATCCATATTGCCTTCAAGGTATTTTTCCCTGTCTATTATCCCCGCAAATGTTTTAACGCCCGCAAAATCGCCTTCGTACTTAAACGGGTAGGAGTATAACAAAAGGTATAAAACGCAGCCGCCTGTTAATATTTTTAAAAATACTTTCTTGTCCATAGAAAATATATAATCCGCCGCGGCCGCGCTTAAAACCGTAAATATAACAAGCCCCGGGAAGAGAAACCTTACAAACTGGCTGGATGCCACCCAGAAAACCAAAAAACACGCGGTTAACAGCAGCAATAATAATGTGTCTTTATGTTTTTTAACAAAAGCCATATACAGCGAGAACGGAAGCATTAGATACAGGAATATAAAATTATTTCCCGCGTACCCATCCATGTTTTTGGATGTAATCACAGACAGCGGCAGCGACAGCAGGTTTAAAATGCCCCTTCCGCTTCCGTGTTCGCCGTAATAGGCGCTGCGGAAATCGGACAACTCTTTAGTCCAGTTATTACCGCCAAAAATGCCGTACGCAAAAGGCCATACGGGATTTCCCGTATCCACAAAACTTTTAATGTACCACGGCGCCGCGGCAAGGCAGGCAATTATACCAAAGAATACGGCATCCATAATACGCAGTTTTTTTTCTTTACCATTATAAATATAATCCGCCAGCAGTATAAAAAACGGCAGAAATGCAGCCGAAAAAAGCCCAAGTATTTTAACCGACGCCGCGCCGGCAGCCGCAAAAGCGGCAGCGCCTAAATGGGCGCGGTTCTTTGAATGCATATATAAAAACACGCCGTATGCGGCGGCAGTTTCATAAAAAGCAAGCCCTGTATCCACATACCCGTTTACCGCTTCCCTTTTAAAAACAGCAAAAGCACAGACAATAGATGCCGCAATTATTCCCGCGCGCGCGGATGAAACTTTCTGTCCAAACCGAAATACGGTTAATAAAAGCATTGCCGCAAAAATAAAAGCCGCGCCGCCCGCCAGCGTGTCATTGAAAACTGTCATTGACCAGCCAAAAATAAGTTCAAGATTCTGCGGCCAGTTGGAATGAAACATATATGGAATGTAGGTTATCTGCCCTGCCTGCTGATAAATTGAAGGTATGGCGTAGTGGTACGCCATTGTGTCCCATGAAGTATTTGGGACAAAAATATTAAAAAAGACCGATATAAACCTTGGCAGCGCAAGCAATAACACGCCTATGGCAATAAATCCTTTAACACCGGAAAAAGACTTTACTGTCTCTTTTATTGATTCAAAAAACCGCCCCGCGGAAAATCCCGCGCACACGGCAAATACAGCGCCTATAACAAGCATTGCCGGCAGTGTATAAAACCCCGCCCTGCCCACAGTAAGAATTACAAGAGAGAATAAAACCGCGCCGGACGCAAAAGAAAATATTATAAAATCCGCCCCTTTTTCAGGTTCTGATTTAATTGCCCTTAAAAATAGGGCGCCGGCGCCTGTTATGATTAAAAAGAGAACCGCCGTCAGCATAACAACGGCGGTATTTTGAAGTATGGGCATTATCAATAATGTACTATTGAATAGACTTTATAATTATTTAACTTTTCCCTGCCTTTAAGAAAATCAAGTTCCACCACAAATACCATTTCCGCAACTTTGGCGCCGCAGCGTTCTGCCAGCTTGGCGGACGCTTCCATAGTTCCGCCTGTGGCCAGCAGGTCATCCACAATTATTACTTTACCGCCTTTTTTAATGGCATCCTTATGAATTTCCAGTGTGTTGGTGCCGTATTCAAGGGCGTATTCTTCTTTATATGTTTCGCGCGGAAGTTTTCCGGGTTTTCTTACAGGCACAAACGGAAGCCCAAGCTTATAGGCAAGCGGCGCGCCTATAATAAATCCCCTGGATTCAACGCCCACTATGGCATCTATTTTTTTGCCTGAATACCTTTTAGCCAGAGCGTTAATAAGCTTCTTGAAAACCGCCGCATCAGCAAACACCGGCGTTACATCCTTAAAAATTATCCCTTTCTTTGGAAAATCCACAACATCTTTAATGACTTTTTTAATCTGCTTTTCCATCAAAATTACCCCTTTTCTATTTTGTAAATGTGCCGGATATGTTATTTTTTGTCGGCGGTCTTCATAAAATACTTAAGTTTTTTTATTGCAATTGCCTCTATCTGCCTGATACGCTCGCGCGTAAGTTTAAGTTTTTTGCCTATGTCTTCCAGTGTCAGTATCTGTTTATTCTCCAGGCCAAACCTGCAGATTATTACCTGCTGTTCGTTTGGTTTTAACATACGGATAAGTTCCATCATAGTTTCTTTTTTTTCAATGTCAAACAGTTCCTGGTCCGGTTTTGCCTGTACCATATCTTCAACGGTGTCTTTTAAAGACCTGCCGCCTTCGCCGTCTTCGCTTTCATATTCAAGGTCAAGGGACTTTGGCGACTTAATAATGTTAAGTATCTCATTTAATTTAATAGGGTCTATTCTTAATTTCCTTGCCATATCGTAATTTTCCGGAATTTTACCTTTATCTTTTACTTCTTTTTCCAGAAGCTTTAAATACTTATGATATACATCCAGTATATGCACCGGTATTCTTATTGTGTTTTTCTGGTTGGCAATAGCCCTGTTTATGGACTGCTTTATCCACCAGGTGGCGTATGTGCTGAACCGAAACCCCCGCTCCACTTCAAACTTATCAACCGCTTTTAAAAGGCCTATATTGCCCTCTTCAATAAGATCAATTAAAGGCACGCCAAAGTATTCATATTTTTTTGCTATTTTCACCACAAGTTTCAGATTTGCCTTGGTCAGCTTTGCCTTGGCAATGTCATCGCCGTGCTGCGTTTTAATAATAAGGTCGCGTTCTTCTTCCGCGCTTAATACCTTTTCCGCCCTTATTTCGTCAAAGTACAGGGCAAGGGCGTCCTTGCCGTTTACCGCTTTTAATATGGATTTTTCATCTTCCTCTTCATCTTCAATCCCTTTTAAAATAAGGTCCCGCTTTATGTTTATTTTGTCCCCTGAAACATCCTCGGTATCCTGTTCAGATTCCGTATCGGCGGCAAAATCTTCGGCAAGTTCGGATGGTTCCTCTTTTTTTGCAGCTTTCTTCCCCGGCTTTTTTGCAATTACTGATACAACAGTTTTCTTTATCTTTTTGCTTTTAACCTTTTTAATTATCTTCTTTTTTCCCACTGCCGCTTTCTTTTTTTTCTTCATAGCCCCCCCGGCTTTTTTAAAAAGCGTATTACAATATTACAAAATCATTATAACTTTTATCAAAAGATATGTCATCAATTTTTATGCCTGTCACGGCAAAAGGCTTATCACGCCCTGTGATTTCAGATATCAGCCCGTTTATATCCCCGCGCTCCCCAAATACTTTAAGTTCCACATCGCCGTTTTCCAGATTTTTCACGTACCCTTTAAGCCCCAGCGCGGCTGCCTGCTGCCTGCAGTGCCAGCGATAGCCCACACCCTGCACCATTCCGCTTACCGTTATTAACACGCCGGCCATTTCCGACATTAATACGCCTTTTGAATGAAAGTAATCCCGAATATGAAGTGTTCCTGCAGAAATTCTCCAAAACTTTTTAAATCCCCGGTGCGGTTTAACCTTTCTACATACGCTTCCACATTCAGGTTATAACTGATACTTATCTTTACGCCGGCATTAAGATTGCCGTCTTCATACTCCGCAATTACCATTACTGTATCGTTTATTACCTTTGCCGCGTCGGCAAAAAAGTTCCATTCAAGCGGTTTTAATTCATTGCCCCGGATGTTGTTCTTAAAACCCACAGAAAGGTTAAAACCCCAGTCAAAAAGTTTTCTTGAAGCAACCGCGTAAATACTCATCCTGTCGCCAAAACCTTCAAGCAGATTCACGGGCATGTTTTCAATTCCAAAAGCGGCCGTTACGTAATGCTCTTCTTCATTAAAAGGCCTTACTTTAAGGTTCAAGTCTATATTTTTAAGCGCCTGCACAAAATCGCTGGTCTCTCCGTAATCAAAGGTAAATCCGGCTTCCAAGATATCTATAAAGCCATAATTAAGTTTGAACATAAATTGGTGAATGCCGGCGCTTAAATTGCCGTATCCAAGGGAATAAGCCGAAGGGTTATAAATAAAGCCGCTTTCACCGGAAACTGACGGGCATTCAAGAAAATGGTTTACATCAACGCTTTCAGCATGTATGCACGCTGCCCACAAAAGGACTGCCAAAACTGCCAGGCTTTTCTTCACATTTTCACCGGTTATTTAGTTGGTTTTTTTTATTAAAATTACTGGTCGGGGCGACTGGATTTGAACCAGCGACCTCTCGCACCCCAAGCGAACGCGCTAGCCAACTGCGCTACGCCCCGACCTTTACGGACATAAAAACTGTCATTTCAGGAGTAAATTTCCCTGACACTTGCTGTCAGGCAATCTCCTGCAACGATTACCGGGTGGAGTATGCCCGGAATCTTATTTGTTATATATACTTCTTAATACTATATCTCATGGTCGGGGCGAGAGGGATCGAACCTCCGGCCTCTTGGTCCCGAACCAAGCGCGCTACCACTGCGCTACGCCCCGACTATTCAAACATAAAAACTATCATTACTGGGAGGTAGTGTACCAGACGATTATCATGAAGAGCTATTCCTCATCAATCGTCAGGTGCTACGCCCCGACCTTACCTTAATTTCCTATTCTATCGAGAGGATAGTGTACCTGACGATTATCATGAAGCGTTTTCCTCATCAATCGTCAGGTGCTACGCCCCGACTTTTCAAACATAAAATCTATCATGTCAGGCGGAAGTGTACCTGACGACTATCATAAATCTTTTCCTCATCTATCGTCAGGTGCTACGCCCCGACTATACGAATAAGTTATTGCACAACTAAGATTTTATAATATACCATTGTGAACTATTTGTTTCAAGGATATTTTTGCCCTTGTTTAAAAGGTTTTTCCTAACTCCTTAATATTTCCAGGCACTCCATAAGTCCTTTTTTAACATCTTCAATCTTCTGCTGGCCTAATTTCTCTTCAAGTTCAAAAAGTTCCAGCTGCTGGCCGTCTTCCGCGGCAAGAATCTCTTTTACCTTCTTCTGCGCGCCGCTTATTTTATATTCATCATCATAAAGAAGCCTTTTTATAATAAAGATAACATCAATGTCTTTTTTTGTATATTTTCTCTGCCCTACCCTGTTCTTTATGGGTTTTAATTCATCAAAGTTCTGCTCCCAGAACCTTATTACGGACTCTTTGACATCCGTTATCTGTGCCACTTCCCTTATTGGGTAGTACTTTTTATCCCTTATTTCCATATGCCGTACCCCCTACTCTTTATTTAACAGTTCGCGCTCTGACCTTAACTTTCTTGTCATAAGGTCGCTAATGGACTGTTTTGGGTCTTTACCTGAATATATCAGTTCATATATTTCATTTGTTATCGGCATTTCCACTTTGTATTTTTTTGAAAGGTCATGGGCGGATTTCGCGGTCTTTACGCCTTCAGCCACCATTTCCATACCTTTTAATATATCATCTATTTTTTTGCCCTGCCCGATTTGATCACCCACGGACCTGTTTCGGCTGTGTTTGCTTTCGCAGGTTACGACTAAATCGCCTATTCCGGAAAGGCCAAAGAAAGTGTCTTCCTTCGCGCCCATCCTTACGCCAAGCCTTTTCATTTCCGCAAGGCCCCTTGTTATAAGCGCGGCTTTGGTGTTGTCGCCAAGCCCAAGCCCGTCTAAAACCCCGGCGGCAATGGCAATAACATTTTTTAAACTGCCGCCAAGTTCAACTCCCTTTATATCAGTGCTGCTGTACACTCTGAACGCATTATTGGAAAAAAGCACCTGTATCTTTTTTGCAATAGCCGCTTTTTTGGAAGCCGCAACCACAGTGGTGGGAACCTGCCTGCCCACTTCTTCAGCGTGCGAAGGCCCTGAAAGCACCGCAAACTGAACCGGCCCTAAAACCTGTTTTATGACAGCGGACATAGTCTTTAAAGTGTCCTGTTCTATCCCTTTTGCCACGCTTACAAATATTTTTTTCTTATAGTTTAATTTTTTTATATTTAAAGCCAGCGAACGCATGACGTGCGACGGCACAGCCAGCACAACCACTTCCGCGAAATCAATGGCGCGTTTTAAATCATTTGTTATTTCAATATTATCCGGTATTTTTACGCCCTTAAGGAATTTTACATTTTCCCTTTTCTGCTTAAGCTCTTCCGCGTAGGCGGGTACAAATTCCCATATAAGCACTTCGTTTGCGTTTGAATGCAGTATAAGCGCCAGTGCCGTTCCCCATCCGCCCGCGCCGATTACAGATACCTTCATTTCTTTACCGCCTTCTTTTTATTTTCAGGCTTTACCGGTCCTTCTTCTTTCTGCTGTGTCTTTAACGTGAATTTATTTTCCGTGCCTTCCTTAAGCCTGTTAATATTTTCTTTATGTTTATACACCACAAAAAATGCCGTAAAGATGGCGAATATCAGTACCAGATTTAAAAAGCCGTTTTCCCCGAATATAAAAACAAAAGCCGGCAGCAGAATTGCCGCCACTATTGAACCCAGTGAAATGTATTTAAACATCCATAAGAACACGGCAAACGCCGCAACAGAACAAATTACGGATAAAGGCGCCAGCGCAAGAAAAACACCAAGCCCTGTGGCTACACCCTTGCCGCCTTTAAAATTAAGAAACAGCGTGAAAGTGTGGCCCAGAACCGCGAACAAAGCCGCCAGTACGGGAAGAAACTGATACTGCGGAAATAATATTTTTACCGCAAGAACCGGCAAAAAACCTTTTAAAGCATCAAGAAATAAAACTCCAAAAAACCATTTCATGCCAAGCACGCGTTTAACATTTGTCGCGCCTATATTTCCGCTTCCCACAGTTCTGATATCAATGCCTTTTAACCCTTTAACGATAAGATAGCCTGTCGGTATGGAACCCATAAGGTACGCAGCTGCAATGCTTGCAAGAATTATAATTATTCCCACGTGCTAAGCCTCCTTTTTTTCCTTCTGCTTTACTTTAAGTTTAATAGGGCATCCGTCAAATCCAAAATCTTCGCGGATCTTATTTACAACATATCTTAAATAACTTTCGTGAATTTTATCCGCCGAATTTACAAAAAGCGTAAAAGTGGGCGGCGCGGCAGAAACCTGCGTCGCATAGTATATTTTAAGGCTGCCTTTTTTTGTCACAGGCGCCTTTCTGAAAACCGCTTCCCTTATCATTCTGTTTAAAATTGACGTCTTTACCCTGAAATTATACTTTTTTTCAACACGAATTACAATATCTATAAGCTTTTCAAGGCCAGCCGAATTTTTAGCGGATACAAAAACAACCGGCGCGTAGTCCATAAATTTCATTTCATCGCGAAGATATTCAATATATTCTTTTCTTTTAGCGTCCCTGTCTGAAGGTTTTACAAGATCCCACTTATTAACACAGATAACAACAGCTTTTAAATGCTCCGCGGCATAGCCAAGCACTTTCTTGTCCACTTCAGTAATTCCCGTGGTGATATCAATGACATGCAGGACAACGTCGCTTCTTTTAACATTGGAAAAAGACCTGCCTATTCCAAACGCTTCCGGCTTGCCCTTCATATTCCTGCGTTTTTTCACGCCCGCGGTATCTATAATTATAAATTTCTTTCCGTTTAGCTCTATCATTGAATCCACCGCGTCACGGGTGGTGCCGGGTATTTCAGTTACTATGGAGCGCTCTTCTTTAAGCAGGGCGTTAAACAGCGATGATTTGCCGGCATTTTCCCTTCCTGTTATTGCTATCTTGGGAAGCTTGCCGTCATCTTCGTCCGGTTTTACTTTTGGTATTTTCTCCGCTATGTAATCAAGCAGGTCATCAAGCCCAAGCGAATGCGCTGAAGATACCGGAAAAATTTTGTCAATCCCCATATTATAAAATTCGTATGTCTTATCAACCGCCGCCTGCGAATCAATCTTATTGACCGCGACAACGTAATTGGGGTTATTTTCTTTTATAAAAGTCAGGATCTTTTTGTCATCCGGAATAAGTCCGCTTTTGCCGTCCGCCACCATAAGCACAAGGTCAGCGCTTTTAATGACATCTTTTATGGTATCCACAACCTTTGTTTTTATAAGGTCTTCGCCGTCAAACAGAATTCCGCCCGTGTCCACAAGCGTAAACTTTTTTCCAAACCATTCGGCATCGCCGTAAAGCCTGTCGCGGGTTACCCCCGGATAATCGTCAACTATGGCCTTCTGCTGGTTGATTAGTTTGTTGAAAATGGAGGATTTGCCGACATTTTCCCTTCCTACAATTAAAACCGTAAAATCACTTTTCATTTTGCTCCTTAACTCCGATTAACATCAAAAAATAAGGAGGCCTTATTACGGCCTCCTTTAAACATTATATTTTTAAATGGCAAATAAAGCAAGGGTTAAAAAAGCACAACGTCCTCTTTGGAATAAAGGGATAGAAAAAGCAGCATATATTCTTTAATATGCCTTGTAAGCAGGAAATTATTCCTTACATGTTCCTTCCCGTTTTTGCCCAGTTTGTCCGCGAAATCAGGGTTATTCAGCAGCATTTTCAGCGCAAACGCGGCTCCGTCTATTGAATGGCACAGCATCCCCGAATATTTATGCTTAATCTGAAGCGGGATCCCGCCCACATGTGAAGCCAAAACCGGTTTTGACTTCCACAGCGCCTCGCTGACTGTAAGCCCAAAGCCTTCTTTAAGTGATTTCTGCATTATCACCGTTGACGCCCTTTGAATGGCGTTAACGGCGTTATCATCCTGCGGCATGTTAAGTATCATTATGTCTTTATCTTTTCCCGCGGCTTCAAGCACTTCATTATAAACAACATTACCTTCCGGGTCATCCACCGCCGTCCCGCCTGCCAGCAGAAGCCTGCAGTCAACATAAGGTTTTACCTTTTTGTACGCCTGTATTACCCCCACAGGGTCCTTCAACCTGTCAAACCTGGATATCTGGGTAATTAAAGGTTTGTCAGTCGGTATATTGTATTTATCAAGGTACTTTTTTATTTCTTCCGGCTCCATATCCCTGTTTTTATCGCTTAACGGGTCAATTGACGGAGAGATTAAAAACTGCCTTATGGGCAGCTGCCTTGCAAAAAGGGGCGAAGAGAATACGGCGGAATCATAACGGTCAATATACTCCCTTAGGAATTTCCATGTGGAAGCAACTGGATTACTTGCGTCAACATGGCACCGCCATATCCATTTATTATCCCGTTTTTTATTAATAAGCGTTATCGGCTGAGGGTCATGAATAAACATTATGTCCGAATCACAGGGCATATTTTCCTCATTAAACGCGCCGTTTTCAATGAAAGTCTTTATTTCACTTCCGGTAAGGGGCTCACCGCTTCCATGTATGTTGTTATGCATTTTTTTTGTGACATCAAAAAATGAATTGTTGCCTTTTATTACCTGCCAGTCAGACCGAACCCCAAGCTGATTAAGCAGGGGCACCATTCTTGTCAGTATTTCCGCGACTCCGCCGCCTACCGGCGTGGAATTTACATGCGTGATTTTTTTTCCTTTTAATTTTTCAGCCGCAATTTTAAGGTCATCCAGAACCGCCTGCCCCACTATTTTTGCGTAATCATTTATGCTGTTCATATAACACCGCCCTTTCTTAAAATATCAATAATAACCCTGCGCAGCTGCCCGATAGTATGGGTATAAGGGTCAAGCCTGTTTATGGCGTCAGCAGGTTTATCCAGCCCCAGCGAACTTCTTAGCCACAGGGAAAAATCATTTTCCTGTTTATCAAGCCTTAGCCTTGATTCAAACATATGAAAATAAAGCGAATCCGAGGTTATTTTTTCAAGGCATTCCACAAACTCGCCCGCTGAAGACGCCGTATAACCGGTGGGAAAAACAAAACTTACCGATTTTACAAAATTAAATTCCATCCCCTGCATAGCCGACCTTAACTGCCTGCCTTTATTTGATTCAAGATAATTTGCTATTACATTTGATAATTCCTCCCTTAACATCCTTATGCTTTTAAAACTTACCGTATCAATGCTTGCAAGGGCTTCCGCAAGCCTGCTTTCACCAAGCGATTCATCAACCCAATACGCAAAGTCATTGGCAGGTTCCGGATTCAGGTATTCGTGCTGCTGAAGAAATCTGTGAGTATGGTGGTAGATGGACGAACCGTCAATGCTTTTTATGCATTTTAAAAGTTCTTCCAGATTTCCGGCTGAAACGCCGGTTAATTCAGACAGGTGCATCCGCGTGTAAAATCTGAAACTTTTTTCATCCGCATTCCCTTCCATCATTACCCTCCTTAAACAATACAGCCGTATTTTTAGTAAACTCTTTTGCCCGGAAAAATCACACCAAGTACAAAAACAGCAGGCAATGAAAATATTTTTTTATGCTTTTAGAATTCCGGAATTAAAGGGCATAAGCCCGGCTGCCTGTAAGTTTACTTTATAAAAAACACTTTTTAACCTGTATTTATTATATATAATAAGCAGCCCACAAGCAACCCTTAACCAAAAGTTATTAAAAGCCGCCTTTTTCATTATTATCCGCTGCCGTGTCATCTGTTTTTTCCGTGCTGAATCCGGAAAAGAAAGCGGATATAATCCTGTACATACCCTTTTGCCTTTCAACAGAATATGATAAAAATGAATTCAGCAGAATACTTAGAAGAATAACGGCATAAACGGTATCCCTTATTATCTCCCCGCCTTCCATTCCCGCCTGAAGCGGAATACCCGCAAGAACCGCTGATGCAAGCCCCCTTGAAACCATCACGCCGGCAGCTGTAACATCAAACCTGTTTTCTTTCCTGTTAAACGACAGCTGAGCCGAAATGACCCTGGCAACATAGATAACAGCCGTAATCACCAGCGCAAATGCAAATACATCAAAACCCGCAGGCTTTATGGAAATCCCGATATATAAAAAGAAAAAAGTCCTCATTAAAAAGACAGCTTCCGCCATAAAACTTTTTTCAGCTTCATTCATGGTAACGTTAATATGCTTAAGGGGGCCCACGTTTATTTTCTGCATGTTGCCAAGCATTATCCCAAAGCAAAGCGCCGCAATAGCCCCGCTGAAACCGGCTATTTCCGCGCCGCCAAAAACAATAAACACAAAAGCAGGGGTTGTAAAAGCGCTGTTTTCCAGAAGCCTTATTCTGTTTAACATCATTGACCAGAAAAGGGCTGACACAACGCCTATTACCACCGCAATGAGAAACGCAAAAAATACTTTTGCGGACATGTGTACGGCGTCAATACCGCCTGCCCCGGCAGTGGCTATAAGCTGCAGCACGATAACTATTGAAAGCACCTCGCTTATTGTACTTTCAAATACAACAACAGACGCCGTCTTACCGCCCGCGCTCATCTTTTTAATTATCGGTATTACTATTGAAGGCGCGCCGCCGCCCAATATTGCCCCAAAAACAGCCGCCTGAAGAAGTTCCAAACCCATAAAAAAATATGAAATAAAACCTGCCCCCGCGAAAGTCAATAAAAAACTGAAAACAGCCAGTTTGGCGCCGCTGCCGGCGGATGACCTGATGACAGAAATATCAAGGCACAACCCGGCTTCAAACAGTATTATCACAAGGGTAAGCGTACTGAAAATTTCCCCAAACCTTCCAAGAATTTCCGGATTTATAAAATTAAAGACCGGGCCTGCAAGTATTCCTATGATTACCAAAGGCAGAACGTCCGGAATCTTTGTGCGGTTAAACGTGGCAGAAAAAAAATGTGCGAAAAAAACCATTAATCCTATAAATAAAACCGCGGCTGAAAATTCCATCAGTCCTCCATTATATAAAACTTTTAAAGCTGCTGTATCTGCCTTTAAATTATCTTTTCACATTACTGTCCTGCAGGCATATTTCCCGCTTTGCTTTTTCTTAAAGATAACGCTATAAGCTTTTTATTATAAAGTTTAATAAGCCCGTCCCTTGAAAACATTCCCATAAGCATTCCCGTTTTTTCATCAATCACGGGAAGCGCGTCAACATCATTGGCTGTAAATTTATCCACCACTGAATGAAGCCTGTCTCCGATATGAATACGGATAAAATTATGCTGCGTTATATCTTCCACAAGCGCCTCTTCCCCAAGGCCGCTTTCAAGCAAATATTCCTTTATGTCCTGCAGGGAAAAAACCCCCACAACCCGGCCTCCGTCTTTCTGATCAATTACAGGAAAAATTCCCTGTTTTGAATTCATAGCCGTATCAATTGCCTTTTTAATAGGCGCGCGCCTTGGAAGTACAACGGCCCCTTTTTCAATTATATCAGGCGTTACAATTATATCCTCCAGAACGTCCATTTCAAAATCCCCCCTGTGAGCGGGTGAATCAACCAGCCCGTTAACCTGTTCGTCATATACAGTATAAGGTTTTCTGTTAAGCAAAAAAGCAATAACAGATACAAGCATCATAGGCACAAGAAGGTCGTAACCCCTTGTCATTTCAGATACCATTATAAGGCTGGCAAGCGGTACTCTGGCAACACAGGCGAAAAGGCCGCCCATCCCCACGGCAATAAATGCCGCTTCCGGCGGCATCCAGCCCGGAGGAAGCATATATCTTAATACTCCTCCAATCGCGCCTCCGGTCATCGCCCCTATAAAAAGCGACGGCGCAAATATACCGCCGGAACCGCCGGAGCCTATAGTAAGCGATGTTGAAACCATTTTTCCGGCAGCCAGAAGAAACATAAGAAGAACCGGAATAGAACCGTCAAAAGCCATCTGCATATACTGATAACCGCCGCCAAGCACTCCCGGCAGATATAAAGCCATAACCCCAAGCAAAAATCCGCCAAGCGCGGGTTTAAAAATTACTGATATTTTATTATATCCGTTAAAAGCTGTTTTCACCCGGTTAAATAACTTTACAAACACTATCCCCGCAACAGCGCAGCCCACACCAAGTATGGTATAGGGAATAAGTTCATACGCCGAACTGAATGACACCGATCCGATGCTGAAAAGGCGCTCTATCCCCATCACGCTGCGAAATATAGAAAACGCCACGATTGATGAAATAATAGAAGGAAGAATAACTTCCGCTTCCAGTTCATGATTTCTGTAAAGGACTTCAGCCGCAAAAATCGCGCCCCCTAACGGTGCTCCAAAAATCGCCGCAATTCCGCCTGCCGCGCCGGCCATTATTAAAAGCCTTTTTTCCCTGTCGTTTAACTTCATAAACCTTGCAAGCACAGACGCAAACCCCGCGCCTATCTGCGCTATGGGGCCTTCGCGTCCCGCCGACCCGCCTGTTCCAATCACAAATGCCGTGGCAATTATTTTAACTACAGGCACCCTTAAAAATATATTTCCCGCGTTTTTATGAAAACTTTTAATGACATAATCCGTGCCGTGCCCTTTTGCGTCAGGGGCAAATTTTGTCGTAAGCCATCCGGAAACAAGGCCGCCAAAAGCCGGCACCACAAGGATAAGCCATTTTTTGTATCCCTCTTCAAATATCATCATGCCAAGTGAAGACGTTTTAATTCCGGCAATAGTTTCAAGAAAAATAAATCCCGTAAACTTAAGCGACAAAGCAAATAACATGGCGCACACAGCGGAAATAACACCCACAATAGCCCCAAAATATATCCAGCGGCCCGTGGTCATTACACCCGTATGGGCGATAAATCCCGCCGCCCTTTTTACAATATAATTATAAATGCCTGTGCTTTTTCTATCCTTTTTTGACATTTTCAGCCCGCTTGCTCCGCTTTTTTAAATGTTATTCTACAACATTTAAATAAAAAAAACCGTTTAATTTTTTTTTGGTTTTTATGAAGTCATTCTGCCTGTCTTTGTTAAATTTAAAGGTTTTATCCCCATCATAAGAAATAACAGCGGCAGATTATATACCCGCATCACAAGCGCCCCAAAAGAACACCGTAAAAATACAGTATCAATAGAATTACATTACATACCGGTGTTTACAACTCAGATACCGCGGAAAGATAAACTGTTTTTCAAAAAAACTGTATCAGTTTACCTTCTTTGATTTTACGCCCAGATTTTCAACGCACTTTGAGTCCTTTCCTTCAATATTAATAAAACAAAGGCCTGTTTCATAGTATTCGCCGGACTTGCAGCACCACATGACTTCACAAATGGCATTTATTGGTCTGGCAGAACCTTCAAGTGCCACATCAAGCAGAAGCACATCGCCTTTTTCAACAGGCGCAGGCATCAAAACGCAGACACCGCCCCTGCTTATATTTTTCGCCGTGGCAGACCTGTATCCAAGGTCTATGGAGCTTATATATTCACCAAGCTTTTTGTATGAAGCTGTAGCATTGCACTCAAATCTTTCAGATGTCCTGACTTCCCTGCGCTGCAAAGCCATCAATGCCTCCTGATAACACCCTAATGGATGTTTAGACTGCCTGACACATATGTTTTTAGATTTTCCAGATCTTCATCTTCAAGGCCTAAAAATTTCAAACCTGCTTCAAATTCAGAACCTGATTTGGCGCACCATTTCACTTCACAAAACGCACTGATAGGTTTTTCAGATGTTTCAAGTTCCAGCCCCACTTTAACGATATAGCCTTTTGTTATTTTGCGGGGAGCGCTGATACATAAGCCGCCATTTGATATGTTCTTGGTGGTTGTCTTTAAATATCCTGTACCTGAAAGGTCAATGGGTTCTCCAAGCACTTTATATATTGCCTGGGTTTCAGCATTTATTCTTGTGAATTCTCTTTTATTCTGAGGCATTTCAACCATTTGATGACCCTCCTCTATATTTTAACCAATTCTATCAGAAAATACCTAAAAGTCAATACTTAAGCGTTTAAATTCATTAAGTCAGAGGGACGGAAGCCCGGATGCACGGAGGGACGGAAGAGCAGCAAACATAAAACATCAGGCTAAACGGTAAGTTCCCGGCCAACTATAAAAGAGAGTCAGTTAATCGCTTTTGCATATTTGCATATAGCTTAAACTGCTAACCCCCATCCACACTCTTACAATGCGCTGTCTTGAAAAGGGCCGTGATTTATTGTATTATGTTTTTATGGATAAAACTTCGTTACGAAAAAAACTGCGCGTGAAGCGTAACTGCCTTCCCCAAACAGAGCTTGCTCCGCAAAGCAGGCTTATAATTAAAAAACTTTCAGGGCTGATACCCTTTAAAAAAGGCATGACAGTCATGGCCTACATCAGCACACAAAGTGAAGTTAGAACAGCCCCCCTTATAAATTACCTGCATAAAACCGGCGCCACAGTCTGTGTTCCCTGGGTGCGCGGCAATGATATTGTCCCTGTAATTTTAACAAAAGGTAATCATTTAAAAAAAGATGCTTATGGTATAAAGGTACCCGTCATTAAGAAAGTAATAACAAATATGAAAAAAATAGACGTTGTAGCGGCGCCAGGTATTGGTTTTGACATACATGGAAACAGAATTGGCTTTGGAAAGGGTTATTATGACAGATTCTTAAAAAAGCTTCCTTCCAAAACAATCAAAGCCGCTCTTGCTTTTTCCTGCCAGCTGGTAAAAAACATTCCCGCGGAAAAGCATGATATTAAAATGGACTTTATCATAACCGAAAAAGAGATTGTAAACTGCAGAGATACGAGGTAAAAACCATGAAAACGCCCGAAAAACTTCTTTCCAGACGCCTTGGATATAAAGGAAGAATAATAACTGTATTTAGCGACGTCATAAGCCTTAAAGGGCGCAGGCTTAAACGCGACCTTATCACACACCCCGGTTCCGCGGTGATTATCCCGGTTCTTGATATAAATAAAAAAATAATCATCCTGATAAAACAATACAGGTACGCCGCAAAACAATATATGGTGGAAGTGCCTGCCGGTACAAGGGACAACAATGAATCTACCCTTGCGTGCGCCAGGCGTGAAATTATGGAAGAGACCGGCTTTACCGCGGAAAGATTCAAAAAAATCCTGAACTTCTACCCCACCCCGGGAGTAATGAACGAAAACATGGATATTTATATAGCCACAGGTTTAACCCCCGCGGTTAAAAAACCTGACTGGGACGAAGACATTAAAGTAATTACATTAACGCTTGATAAAGCGCTTGAGATGATAGATAAAGGCAAGATTCGGGATGCAAAAACCATAACAAGCCTGCTTATGCTGGACAGGATATACAGGACTTTAAGCCTGAAAAAAAGATATTTAAAATAATCCGGTTAATGTATTTTGATAAACTTGGATGCAAAATTTAAGAATGATTGTCAGTTACAGAAAAAACACTTCCCCTTTAATTTCTTTCCCGCATTCAGTCATAATTGTGCCTTTAGATGTCACATTTAACGCCTTATATATTTTCACAGAACCATTTTTAATAACCTTAATCTGCCTGCCTTTAAGACTTTCCTGATACCTTACCCACCGCGATATAAGCTGCGCACGCCCGGTTTTAATATCCGCAAGATTTTGGTCTATCCGCTTTAATACACCGCAAAAGAATTCATCTATATCTGTTTTTTTACCGGTAAGTTTTGATAATGAAACAGCATTAATCCCTTTACCCGCAGGAACGCGGTTATTTAAATTAATGCCAACCCCTGTCACAATTCTGCCGTTATAGGAGTCGTTTTCTATAAGGATACCGCATATTTTTTTTCCGCCTACAAGCACGTCGTTGGGCCACTTTATTTCCGGTTTTACGCCGTAAGATTTCAGGGTGTCCGCCACCGCTACAGATGACAATATGACAAATAAAAAAGGCATTTTTATTTTCTTATGGATTATAAACGAAAACCACAGCCCTCCCCTTGCGGATATCCACGATGCCCCTTGCTTACCTTTGCCGTATTTCTGCACAGCAGCCACGGCAACAGTCCCGGACGGATTGCTGTTATTAATAAGATAATTATTTGTGGATTCAATTGTATCAAAAACAATAACATTATTAAGAAGTTTGTTTTTCAGGACAGCTTCAATAGGGTTGATTTTCACTGATTCTTCCGCCTTAAAAAAAGGTTAATTTATCATCCTTAAGCTTATGTCCATTGATGGCGGAGAATGGGTAATAGAGCCGATAGATACAAAATCAGGCCTTGTCTTAACCACGTCACGGATATTGCTCATATTAATGCCGCCTGACACTTCAATTTTGGAAGGTATGCCTGACTTGCGCACCATGGGAATCGCCCTGTGCAGCATTTCAACGTTCATGTTATCCAGCATTATTATATCCGGCTGAAGTTTTATCACTTTTTCCAGCATCTCTATTGTTTCGACTTCTATTTCAACTTTCATCTCTTTTGGTATCCAGCGCCTCATGTCCACATACGCTTTTTCTATATCAATCTGCTTTAAGTGGTTGTTCTTGATAAGCACCGCGTCATAAAGCCCCATTCTATGATTAACTCCGCCGCCTGTCTTTACGGCATATTTTTCAAGCAGCCTCATCAGCGGGGTGGTCTTTCTTGTATCAAGTATTTTAACCCCGTATGGCCTTGCTATATCAACAAATTTGCTTGTATATGTGGCAATTCCGGATAAGCGCTGGATAATATTAAGAGCCAGCCTTTCGCCGGATAAAAGCGCCCTTGCCCTGCCCTTTACCGTTGCCAGTATCTCTCCCGGCTTTACCCATGTTCCGTCTTTCTTCTTAAATGTGACTTTTATATTTTTATCAAGCACCTGAAAAACCCTTTTCGCCACAGGAAGGCCGCATATAATACCGTGATCTTTTGCGACAAAAACAGCCTTTGTTTCCGCAGACTGCGATATAAGCACATCTGTGGTAATATCACCGGCTCCAATGTCTTCTTTTAAAGCCAGCTTTATTATTTCGTTCATTTCTTTTTCAAATTTTTTAAGCATTTCCATACATATCACGCAAGCCTTTCCAGCAGTTTTATTTTCTTCTCTTCATCAGCTATATCTGATTTCAATTTTTCTATTTTCGCGTTTTCTTCATCCACAAGTTTTTTCGGCGCATTTTCCGTAAACTTGGGGTTAGAAAGTTTTGTTTCTATTGACTTTATGCCGTTATTAAATTTCTCTATGGCTTTTTTTGCTTTTTCTGTTTCTTTTGCCGTATCCACTTTTCCTTTCATGTCAATACCGGCAAATCCTAAATCTTTTACTTCCCTGCCTGCCACATTTTCCCCGGTCTTATCCGTAAAGTTAAGCGAGCTGAGTTTTGCAAGAGTTATCATTATATCCCTGTTGGCTTCCACCAGCGCTTTATTATCCGTTACAATATAGCCGTCAAGTTTTTCAGCCGGGGATATGTTAAACTGCCCCCTGGCGTTTCTTAAAACGTAAATGGCATCCATAACCGTGTCCATTTCTTTGGCGTCAAAATTAAAAGGTTCATGCACAAACGGCCAGCTTTCTTTCATAATACTTTCTTTTGCTCCGGCAAAACCCATATGCCCGTAAATTTCTTCGGTTATAAACGGTATATACGGGTGCATTAATATAAGCGAATCCTTTAATACTTTGGCAAGCACTGTCTGAACAGTATTTTTATAATCGGACCCTTCTTTATAAAGGTCTATCTTTGCTATTTCAAGGTACCAGTCACAGAAATCGTGCCAGAAGAAATCATATAATAAAAGCGAAGATTCCGAGAATTTAAAACTTTCCACCGCGTCAGTCACTTTGTCCACCACAGAATTTAAGCGTGATAATATCCACTTTTCCGGAAGCTTTAGCTGCGCTTTATCAAGGTCCACAGCTTTATAACCTTCCAGATTCTGTTTTACAAATTTAGCGGCGTTCCATATCTTGTTCATGAAGTTGCTGTAGCCCTTAAGCCTGTCTTCTGAAAACGCTATATGGCGCGTGGCAGTTTCCAGCGTTGCCATGGTAAAGCGCAGCGAATCCGCGGAATACTTTGAAATAATATCAAGCGGGTCAACCACATTGCCTTTTGATTTGCTCATTTTTTTGCCTTCTGAATCGCACACAAGCGAATTTATAACCACGTGCGCAAAAGGAGGCTTTTCCATAAATTTTATACCCGTCATTATCATCCTTGCCACCCAGAAAAACAGAATGTCCCAGCTGGTTACAAGGACAGATGTGGGATAAAAAGCCTTTAAATCCTTTGTATCTTTAGGCCAGCCAAGCGTTGAAAAAGGCCATAATGCAGAAGAAAACCATGTGTCCAGGACATCTTCATCCTGGGTTATTTTCAGGCTGCCGCATTTGGGGCAGCCTGCAGGAGTTTCCTTTGAAACTATAATTTCGCCGCATTCACAGTACCATGCGGGTATACGGTGCCCCCACCACAGCTGACGGGAAATACACCAGTCTTTTATATTATTCATCCATTCAAAATATACTTTTTTCCACATATCAGGGGTAAACTGAACTTCACCGTCTTCCACCGCTTTTATGGCGGGTTGGGCAAGCGGTTTTATCTTTACAAACCACTGGGTGGAAACATATGGTTCAATTACGGTATTGCAGCGGTAGCAGTGCCCCACAGCGTGCTTGTGATCTTCTACTTTGACAACAAGCCCCTGCTCTTCAAGCGCTTCCATTATTTTTTTTCTGGCTTCAAACCTGTCCATGCCCTGATATTTAGCGCCGGCATTTTCGTTCATTTTTGCGCTCTCATCCATTACCTTTATCATTTCAAGTTTATGTTTTAGGCCTATCAGGAAGTCATTCGGATCGTGCGCAGGTGTAATTTTTACCGCGCCTGTGCCGAATTCCTTATCTACATATTCGTCTTTAATTAAAGGTATTGCCCTGCCTGTTTCCGGCAGTAATATCATAGTACCTTCAGGAATATCTTTGTATCTTGGGTCATCGGGATTAACCGCCACAGCAGTATCCCCAAGAAGCGTTTCAGGCCTTGTGGTTGCCACCTGAATAAAACCCGGTTTATCCTTATAAGGGTATTTTATGTGATAAAAATGTCCGTCTAAATCTTTGTGTTCCACTTCAATATCAGATAACGCCGTATGGCAGCGCGGGCACCAGTTGATTATATAGTCGCCCCTGTATATAAGTTTTTCATTATAAAGCCTTACAAAAACCTCTTTTACGGCTTCTGAAAGCCCTTCGTCCATTGTAAAACGTTCGCGGCTCCAGTCCAGTGAGCTTCCAAGTTTTCTTAACTGCATCATGATTGTCGTGCCGTATTTTTCTTTCCATTCCCACACGCGCTGTACAAATTTTTCACGGCCCAGATCATGCCTCTTTTTTCCTTCTTTTTTCAGTTCGCGTTCCACCACATTCTGCGTGGCAATACCCGCATGGTCGCAACCCGGCACCCACAATACATTAAATCCGCGCGCCCTTTTATAGCGGCATAAAATATCCTGCAGCGTGTTATTAAGCGCGTGCCCCATATGAAGCGAACCCGTGACATTCGGAGGCGGTATAACAACACAAAAAGGCGGTTTGGTTGAATTTTCATCCGCCTTAAAATAACCTTTTTCTGTCCAGAAAGAATATATCTTTCCTTCTATTTCTTCGGGAATATATTTATCCAACACGAACTCCTTTATTTTTTGAACCGATAAACGGGAAATAATTTATCATCTTTAATTATAAAAATCAATTTGTAATTTTAATCAGCTCTAAGAATGCCGTCTATCTTTATATGGCCGGCAAGCGTTTCCGCTTCTTTGCCGTCTATTAAAAATCTTACTCCGTTTACTTTTGCAAAGTTTTTCATAATCGTATTCACAATAGCGTACACCGCGTGGTTTTCCGCCGATGTGCCGCCTTTAAAATTAGCGGTAATTCCGCTGTCAAGGTCGACATAACAGATACCGTTCGGGTCCATAAACACTTCCCTGACCGCGCTTCCGTGCGGTATGTATGTAAGATACCCTTCAGGAGGAGCGGAGAAAAGTATTAAAAGCACCTGCTTAATGCGGTTTTCCATCAGCTTATTTTCAAATATTTCCGTCTTATAAACCAGAAATTTTTCCGTTTCAGTGTCCGTAAAATATATATCCACCGGGCTTTTTTTGTCACCGTCGCTGTAAACCTTAATCGCGGCAATTACACTCTGCGAATCACTTTTTACCGCGCCTTTTTTTACCGCCAAAAACACGGCAAGGGCTGCTGCCAGCACACAAATTAAAATTAGAAAAACTTTTTTACTCATTATTTCACCCTTAAATAGGCAAGTATGCCTTCTTTTATATGATAGGCGATAGAATTTAATACTTTATCGTCCTTCAATGCCGAGGCATCATCTTTATTATTTATATTTCCCGTTTCTATAAGTACAGCCGGCATATCAGCGCCATTTAAACAGTATGACCTGGTTTTTCTTACCCCGCGCGACGCAAGCGGAAGAATATCATTGCCCGACGATGCAGTATTTTTAGACTCCGGTATCAGCGAGGCCGAAAGGTATTTTGATATGGACTCGGCCGCTTTTGCCGACTGTCCCATGTGTTTTTTTTGAACATCATCCCACTTTACCACCAGTTCCCCGTTTCCCTGTGCCGGGAAAGGCGAATAAAAATGATAAACCGCGTAACCTTTTATATTTTCCTGCGGCAGATTGTCGCTGTGTATGCATACAAAAAAATCCGCCTTGCTGTTATTTGCGATGCCAACCCTGTCTTTTACATTAACAAAGGTATCATCCTTTCTTGTAATTATGACTTTTAATGAATTCCCTGAAGCTTCCAGCTTCTTTTTAACCAGCAGGGCTATCTTTAAATTTATGTTTTTTTCCTGCATTGCCCCGGCTGACGCGCCCCATTCCCCCCCGCCATGGCCCGGGTCAAGCACCACCACTGTCTGATAATTGTTTTCCGGTTCTTCTGATGCGGGCGGCATTGTTGACTGCGCCGCATAGCAGGAAATACTGAAAATAATAAATAATACAGCTGTAAGTATTTTTTTCATTTTTATCCGTTACTCCTGGTAAAAAAACCCATGTTCCTGAATTTATTGTACCTGTCATCAAGAAGCTTGTCAGCAGGCGTATCCATGAGTTCCTTAAGATTCTTCACAATTGCTGTTTTAAGATTTGCTGCCGTTGCATCATAATCCCTGTGGGCACCTTCAACCGGTTCTTCCACTATTTCATCTATGACTTTTATTTGTAACAAATCCTGCGCAGTCGGCTTTAAAACTTTTGCTGCTTCCGCGGCTTTTGTACTGTCTTTCCAAAGAATGGCCGCAGCACCTTCAAAAGATATAACACTGTATGTGGCATACTTTAACATAAGTATCCTGTCTCCGACACCCACGCCAAGCGCTCCGCCGCTTCCGCCTTCGCCTATTACACAGACAATTATCGGCACCTTTATTCTTGCCATTTCATGAAGATTTCTTGCAATAGCTTCCGCCACCCCGCGCTCTTCGCTTTCCAGACCGGGATAAGCGCCGCTTGTATCAACAAATGTCACTATTGGCACATTAAATTTCTCTGCTGTTTTCATCAGCCTTAAAGCTTTTCTGTACCCTTCAGGCTGCGCCATTCCAAAGTTTCTAAAAAGGTTTTCTTTTGTGTCTTTTCCTTTCTGAAGCCCTATAAGCATAACCGGAATACCGTCAATTTTTGCGGTTCCGCCCACCATGGCTTTATCGTCTTTAAAAGCCCTGTCCCCGTGCAGCTCCTGGAAATCGGTGCACATTAACGAGACAAAATCCAGCATTTTGGGCCTTCCCACATGCCTCATTATCTGAACTACCTGCCAGGAAGAAAGATTTTTATAAATATCCTGCCTTAAAACTTCCATCTTTGCTTCAAGAGTTTTAATCTCCGCATCGGCATTAATCTTGCCTTCAGCGGATAAAAGTTTCAGTTCCCCTATCTTCTTTTTAATTTCAAGTATAGGTTTTTCAAATTCAAGTGGTTTGTCAACCGGCATGTGGGTTCTCCTTAAAAGTAGCTTATATAAGTCAGCCTTAAAACTCTGGAATGCCTTACGTCATCTTCACCAAGCCCGTATTTTAATATTACTTCAATGGTTATAGGTTCAAACCTGTAACTTATTCCGCAGTTAAGATTTAATGAACTGTCACGGAACAGGCTGTCTACTTCGGCAGAAATCATAAAATCCTGTGTAATGGCAAATGCCGCGCCGGCCCCCATGTCCATGCTCATAATAATATCGCTGAACTGACTTGTATAAACTGTACCCGTCAGCTGCATAAAAGCAGAACCCAAAGCAATCTCTTTTGTTACGCTTATGAATACCCCTCTTGTATACATATCCAGGTAAGATTCGCCTTCATACCCTATAGCTATGGCAGGTACTCCGCCTTCATCATCGGTTATCCTGAATTTGCCCAGAAGTTTAGGCGGCAAGACCACCTGAATCTGTCCGTTTCCCACTAAATTTGTTACATTAAGCGCGGCGCCTATCATAAGCCTGTCAAAAACACCCACATATATCCTGTTCAAAACACCGCCGCCGGCATAAAACTTAACATCATAACGCAGTTCAGCCTTAAGCATAGAGTTTGCCGTGGGAACATCAACAAGTTCTATATTCCTTGCCTGTGTACCAAAAGAACAAACAGCAAAAAACAAAATAAGGACAGTACTAATTATACCTTTTTTCATGGAATTTCCTCCGTATTTTACGGTTTTTCAGACAGGCGTTTCTGTTCTTCTTCCATCTTAGCAAGCCTTTGATACTGCTCATCCTGTCTGACTTTAAGGAATTTTATGCTCTCTTCAGCTTTTTTTAGATTCCTTAAATGAACTATGATAACAAAAAGAAGGGCTAAAATAAAGGATAAAATAACCGCGGACACGTATTTTGCCGTATTAAAGCCGGTTTCCTGAATATTCACAAGCGAATCCAGCTGCTTCTGCTGTGCCGGTATTAAACCGGTTACAATTTCATCCTGTTGTTTCTCTATTACGCCTGTGCGTTCAGACAGCAGAATTATGGTTTTTTCCGCCCTGTTTCTTGACATTTCCGCCTGCCGTTTAATATTTTTTTCTAAAGCGTTAATATAATTAAGCAGCTGGTTATATTGTTTGTCGTCCATGTATTTGGGTTTTTTCACCGTATTAAGTATTGAAATTTCTTTAAAGTTCGCCCTTTCTTTAACAATCAGGTCATAAAGGCCGGAATACTTGGGGTTGTTTGGCTTTAACTGCAGCGCCCTCATGATAAACACGGTGGCGTCATCAAGTTTGCCGTCCATGTAAGCAACGGCTGCCTGTGAAAAATACTTTTCCGGATCAACCGCGTCAGTTTTATCCTGGGCAAAAACAAGTATGGGAATTAAAAACATCACAAACAGGATAAATACTTTTTTCATTTTTTTAGGCTCCGTTTACTTTATTTTACGCAATTTTTCAAGCCTTTCCTTAAAGATTACATATTCAGCCGTCAATGCGGCTGCCGTTCCCGCCTCTTTAAGGGCATCTATTGCAGCTTTATATTTACCATCAATATATAACAGTTCTGCCTTTTTGTAAAACATTTTCACTTTATCCTTCATGGCAGATGGCTTTGCGGCAAGCACCGCCGACCTTTCGCTTTCAAGGCCGCCGGAAAAAGCCGCTATCTGCACATTATACTGCGTACCATTTTCCAGCCCTGTAATTATAAAGTCCATATCAGCCTTGCCTTCTGTTTCCTTTTGAATTGTATCGCCATTTTTGGGTGTTATATAAAGCCTGTACCGTGTAATCTTCCCCGAAACAGAGCTCCACTTTACCAGCGCTTTTGTATCGCCGGAATATACCGCGCACTTTACAGGAGCCGGTATATACCCCGTGACAGGCCTGTCAAACTGATATAACGCCTCTATCCTATGGGTGGCCCCAAGCGAGCTTGTGTGGCCTATAAAAGCATAATCTACCGCAAAATCCCCAAGAATAATACCTGCTCCCGCGGTAAAAGCGGGTGCTATTGTCTGAAAACCCGCGAAACCCGTTCTTAATGTAAACATCATAAGGCTTTTTGACAACCCCACGGAATAATTATAAAAATCAGCATTACTATCCATTATATAGTCAAAGTCGCCTGATAATTCAAAACCTGAATAACGCAATGCAATACCCGCGCTTAAAGCAGAATCAATATCCTCTTCCAGCCCGTTTTCATGCCTTAACCTTGCGTTTATGTCCTTATAAACCGCCCCTAATGAAATTTGTTCCAGAAACCAAATATCCTTTATTACCGTAATCATGCCCAGATCCGCGGTCAATGCCGATGCCTGACCGCCGTAAGATGAAACCAGATATTTCACATTAAAGCCGCCGCCAAAGTAATATGAATCCTCCCTGTAAACAGGTACAGATAATGTAAGCTGATATGTGTATTCCCCCGTGTTTTCCCTGTACATTGTCCCGGCAGAAGCAGCAACCGAAAGATAGGGCCTTATATATCCATACAATACCCCATACATATCCTGAGCTTTTGTATTTGCAATGTTCCCATACATTAATGATAGACCCGACGATTCTGAAATAAAAAGAGATGCCGGATTATTAAATACAGAATCTGCGCCAATAGACTTTGCCGTGCACGCATAGCCGGCGCCGGCTGATACCGCACCGGGCTGCTGAATTGCGCCTTTTTCAAAAGCCGCAAAAACACAGGAACACATAACGTTCATAATTAAAACCGATAAAACAAACCTTTTCATATGCCCCCGTGTCCGTCTTTTATTTTACTTAATAATTCTTTTGCCGGCATAAAATCAGGTGAATTTTCTAAAACTTTTTTCAGTGTCTCCGATGCTTTTATAGTATTATCTAACATAAAATAAGCAAGCGCAAGATTATATTTTACATACATATCGTCCTGTGAAGGCGGTGCTTTTTCAAGCAATAAAACGGCCTTTTCATATTCTTTCTGTTCAATTAAAGCCTTGCCCATATTATTCATCGCCGATGTGTTTAAAGGGTTTATTTGAAGCAGTTTAGTATAGTTTTCTGCGGCTTTGTCAAAGTTTCCATCCCTGAAATACAAATTACCACGGTTAAAAAGTGCGCCTTCAAAATAAGGAAATAACCGCAGCGCATTGGTGTAGTACTCCTCTGCCTGTGCTGTCCGGCCGATGCCCGACATAACAAGGCCCGCGTAAAAAGAACCCTGATAATCATTTTTAATATGGCGCTGAAATAATTCCGTGTAAAGCGCCGCATATTTTGCTTTTCCCGCATTGATATATGAAGACATCTGATATACCAGATGATTTCTCATAAAAATATCGCCCGTTAAAATGATATTGAAAAATATAATTACTGACGCTGCCGCGATTATAAAAATCGGTTTAATACTGATGATGAATATATCCTTTCCAAAAACCGCCGCACTAACAAAAAAAAGCACGGCAAAATAAGGTATATTAAAAGGGAAATGCGTAAAAGCGCATGCAAGAATAGCAGACAGCGCCATAATTGCCGTGTAGTTACGCGCGCGGCAGAGAGCTGCCAGCGCGGCAATTACGGCAAAAATAAAACACAGGAATCCAAATATACCCGTTTCCGCAATAATCTGCAGATAATCATTATGCGCATACGCTTCATCATGCGGAGTTAATGCCTTATTGTCCTGTTTTTCAAATACAAGTGACTGATAATAAGGCGACTGCACCCTGAAATTCGCCGCCCCAATTCCAAACAAAGGCTGTGCCGCAGCCATTTTTACAGAAGCGTTCCATAAAAACAGCCTTATAGAAACAGATTCCTTTTTCCCGTTCAATATAAAAACAGAAAATACGGCTGCCGCCATTACTATTATAACTGACAGAACAAGCGTTTTCTTTTTGTCCTTTGACTGTATTATTAATGCCGCGGCTGATACAGCTGCAAAAACAGCTATCCCCGCTGCGCTGCCGGTTAAAAGCACCGCTAAAACCGACAGCAGATACAGTAAAATTTTAAGTTTATACCCGGCATTAATATTTCTTTGCAGGATAAACGGCGCGGAAAAAACCAAAAAAACCGCAAAATTATCAGGATTTCCAAACAATGAATATATCCTGCCGTAAAAATAATTTTTAAAGAGCATTTCGGCGCCAAAGGTAAAAAAGACTGCCTGTACCAAGCCGGTGATTACAGACACGGCAGCGGCCAGTACAATTATCAAAGACGCTTTTTTTACATTTACCTGTATAGACTGCACCACAACTGTAATAAAAAGAATATTCAAAAACAAATACAGCTGCTCTGCCTTTAAAACATTATTTAATTCCCTGTTAAAAATCCCGGATAAAGAAAGCGCCGCCGTCAATGTTATCAGAGCAAGCGCCATAAGACTTAATTTCTTACCGCCGTAAAACATGCCAAAGAAAACTGCCGCAGAAACATAAATACCAAGGCATATAAGTTTTACGGTATGATTTTCATAAAAGACAGCGGTTGCCCCGCCAAACAACAGAAAAACAGAGATGAAAGATAAAATTAAAATTTCTATAATTTTAGCCGGATAATTTTTTACGCCTCCGGCACGCATCATTTATTTATCATTCTTTTCCGTAAGGAACTTCTTAAGTTCCTTAGTAAAAGCGTTTATGTCCTTAAACTGCCTGTAAACAGAGGCAAATCTTACGTATGCCACTTCATCCATAAGCGCAAGTTTTTCCATTATAATATTCCCGATAACCGTTGAAGGCACTTCTTTTTCCATCTTGCTGTAAAGCTGTTTTTCTATTTCATCCACCACTTCTTCAAGCTGTTCCACAGATACAGGCCGTTTTTCACACGCCTTTATCAATCCGTTTAATATTTTCTTGCGGTCAAACGGCTCGCGCCTGTTGTCTTTTTTAACCACCATGGGCAGGGAATGTTCTATCTGTTCATATGTGGTGTACCTTTTTGTGCACTTAAGGCACTCTCTTCTGCGCCTTATGGCTTCACCGTCTTTGCTTTCCCTGGAATCAACAACTTTATCCGATTTATGGCTGCAGTAAGGACACTTCATCTTATTCCCCTCCCTGACAATTTTTCAAGTTCAGCAATCGCCTTTTCATCTTTAGGAAAAATAGAAAGCATCCGTTTATAGGTGTCTGCCGCCATCTGCAGGTTGTTAATATTTTCATACAGCATGGCAAGGTTATAATACCCTTCCCTGTACTGCGGCCATAGTTCAAGCGCCCTGTTAAAAGTATCTTCTGCCATCTTAACCTTTCCGCTGTTAAAATAAATTATCGCCAGATTACTGAAACTGGAAGACATGGATATGTTGTCCCTGTACCATAGCTTATCAGGTTCCACCGCTTTTTCATAATATTGCCTTGAGCGTTCCAGAAATTCCGCAGTCTGTTTTTTATCTTTTGCGTTTCTGCCGGCCAGCATGTGAATATAACCAAGGTAGCTGTATGGGGTGGCAAATAACGGGTACATTTCCGAATACTTTTGGCATAAATTCGCCGCCCTTTCAAATTCGCCGGAATTTATAAAAACAGTTGCCAGATCAAGCGCAAAATAAGCGTTATTGGGATCCCTTTTCATGGCTTCATCGTAATATTTTACGGCTTCATTGTAACCATTTCTATCCACTTTTTCCCCAAAAAACTTGTAAGAACGCGCTATATTATTGTAATTATACCCGTTTTTATCATTCAATTTAAGCGTGTGGGTATGTATATTTATTGCCTGCTGAATAAAGTGTTTCACCCGTGCGGTGTCCTGTTCGGCCCTGGCGCACCGTTCAAAACCTATTCCGTATTTTACCCAGTAAATTTCCCTGAACGGATTCATCTTTACGGCTTTATTATAAAATTCCAGCGACCGCTGTTCTATCCCCTGCGTCTCAGCCGCAATATTGCCCACTTTATAATACATATCAGCAGCCCAGTAACGGGTCAGCATTGCTGTTAACGCAAGTGTAAGGAATGCCGATGTCCACACAAATAAGACGGTGTTGTTTTTTATAAACGCAAGCGGATGCCATGATGTTCTGCTGTTAATCCCGCCCATTATAAGAATCACCGCGAGGGCTATCCAGAACATAAAACCATATGCCACAACCGTATAATTAAAAAGGCCCTGTATAAAATATGCTATTACCATCATGAAAAAACCGAAAGCTATATACCTTCTTGTGGTATTTTTTTCGCCGAAAACCACATTAAAAGCTTTTTTAAAGAAAGCCGCCAAAAGCAGCATATACATACCAAAACCCGCTATTCCCTGCGTGGAAAGGTACTGTAAAAAAATATTGTGGGTCTTTTCAGGAGTTCCGTTCCACTCTATCCTCCAGTATTCCGGAAGCCGGTAATATGGAAACATTACCTGAAACGTATCAAGCCCTTTCCCCAGTATGGGATTGTCCCGAAACATCATAAGCGCGCTTTTCCAGATATATACCCTGGGCGTCTTATTTACACCCTCTGTGAAGATAAATGTTATCCTTGTATAAAGATCCCTGAAAGCTTCCTGCACCTTGTCAGAAAAAACTGCGGTTACACCAAATATAATTACAAAACCCAAAAACCAATATTTATTGGATGCAAAAATTCCATTTTTTTCTTTTTTAGAATCTATGAATGTATAAATTATCACTAAAATAAGCGTAACAATAAAACTTAAAAAACCCGCCCTTGATTTTGTCAGAAAAAGTATTACCACAGCGGCAACAAGCATAAACAGGACTGCTGACTTCTTAAAGGTATCTTTGGTAATAAAGAAGAGGATAAAAAATAGCGGCAGGATTTCCACCAGATACGCCGCAAGAAAGTTAGGGTTGCCCAGCGTTGAAAAGAACCTTCCCGGGTTATATGTTTCCGGATTCCACCTGATAAAATCAATGCCAAAATTCTGCGCGAAACCGTAGGCGGTTATGAATACAGTGGCTGTAATTGTCAGGGTTATTATTTTTTTAACAGAACGGTCTGTCCCGGTAAAATTGACAAGCAGAAAGAAAAAGACCGTGTAATTAATCACGGTTAAAATACCCTCAAAATCCTCGTATACTCCGAATAACGATACATTCAGATTTGCGGTGACAACCGTTGAGAGCAGAGAAACCGCCAGAAGCCCAAGCACCGGAAAATCAAAAGCGGTTTTTACAAAAGAAAACCCGCCGTCAATTATTATTTTTATAAGCCATACCGCGGCTCCCATAATTGTAAAAAATCTGAAAATATACATTTTATTAATTTCGAAAACATCATTAGTCCTTGTATAAAAAATAACCGGTATAAGCAGCACCATTGACAGCACCGCAAGTTCTATAAATTTTCCTCCAAGTTTCCTGGTATCCATTTTTCCTCGATTTTATTTTAATTTAATAAACAGTATAATTAATGCCTTTAATATCACTTGCAACGGAATTGATGTAAATCCATCCTTTCCCTAAATTGTAATACCACCCTTTACCTTCAGTTGAGGGTATTAAATCGCCTAATGTCACCTGATTTCCCCTGGGAGAAGCGTGTAACGGATATGCACACTTAACCGCAGGTAATTGATTGCCAATTAACTCTTTTACCCATGGAGCATCATCATTCAGGTTTTCCGGAAAATACGTGTTGCTGCCATAGTAAATATGAACCGCACCGCGTATAGCTGATAAATTTCCAAGCGTGGCTCCAAGATTTGCCTTTTCCAGCATCTGCCCGAACTTAGGCACAGCAACAGCAGCCAATAAAGCAATAATGGCAACAACCACCATAAGTTCAATTAAAGTAAAACCTTTATTATTTTCGTACATTTATTCTGTTTTAAACCTGCCTGAATTTTTTTTAAGTGTTTTTATTATGCTGTTCAGTTCATTAATTGTTTTTTTAACTTCCGACTTAAGCCCTTTGTTCTTTTTCACGTCCTTAGTCAGTTTATCAGATACCGCCATAATTTTGTTTATTGTGCTTCTGTCCTCTTTAACAAGGTTCCTTACCCCTGTTATCATGGCATTCATTGAATCAGCCAGGCCGTGAAGTTCATCACTCTTTCTGAATTTTACGTTTACGCATAAATTACCCTTTGCAATTTCTTCAGAAACCTTTTTCATCCTGTAAACAGGGCCGGCTATCCTGTGAGAAATCAGCACACCCGCAATACCTGCAATAGCCGAAAGGACTATTAAAGGAAGTATAAGAAGCTCGCTTGTGCGCAGGTATATTTCGCCCAGTTTTTTTGACGCTTCCGGAACAAAAAAGAACTCTTCAATGACATTCTGCCATATCACATAAAAAGTTGTAAATGATACGGTAAAAACTGTCACCAGTATAAAAAAAAGAAGCATTATTACAAACTTAAACTGAAATTTCTTATCAACTATATATATTTTACGCTTGTAACCTTTTGTATCCATAGGTTCCCTCCATTTAATAAGCGGAATAAATATTTCCATTAATATCAGAAGCAATAGAATTAATAAGCACCACTCCGTTAGTATAATTGTAATACCATCCCGTGCCTGCTGTTGCCGGCCCTTCCGCCGTACTTACAGTTACATCGTTCCCATAAGGGGGAGTGTCCGCAGGATGTTTCGCCTTAACATACGGGACATACCCGTTAAGCGCAGACATAAATGCAGGTTCTACTGCCGGATCTATTGAATCCGGAAAATTCATATTGGTGGCGTAATATATTGACAGCGAAGACCTAAGCGAAGACAAATTACCCATAGTGGTGCCAAGGTTTGCCTTTTCAAGCAGGTTCTTGTATTTTGGTATTGCCACCGCTGCAAGCAGCCCTACAATAGCAACAACCACCAGCAGTTCTATTAAAGTAAAACCTTTCTGTCCCCCTGTTTTCACCCTTATCCCCCTTTTATTTGTCGTAAACAGGGAACTTGGCGCAAAGCAACTTTACTTCCTGCCGTATTTTTTCTTTTAAAGCCGCGTCCCCGATATTTTTAAGGACCTGATCCATCCAGTCCGCTATAAGTTTCATTTCCCCTTCTTTCATTCCGCGCGCAGTGATGGCCGGCGTGCCTATCCTGATACCCGATGTGATAAACGGGCTTTCAGTATCAAAAGGTACTCCGTTTTTATTTAATGTTATTCCCGCTTCTTCAAGCGCGCGCGCTGAATCACGCCCGTTGATTTTGTTAGGCCTTAAATCCAGAAGTATCATGTGGCAGTCGGTGCCGCCGGTTAAAATTTTATACCCTTTTTTAAGAAGTTCAGCGGCAAGCGCCTGGGCATTCTTCATTACCTGCACCTGATAATCCTTAAAAGCCGGAGTCATAGCTTCCTTAAAACAAATAGCCTTTGCCGCAATCACGTGCATAAGGGGCCCGCCCTGCAGTCCCGGAAACACAGCGGAATTAATCTGTTTGGCGTATTTTTCTTTGCACATTACCATTCCGCCCCTTGGCCCTTTTAGGGTCTTGTGCGTGGTGGTTGTGACAAAATCGGCATACGGGACAGGGTCAGGAAAAAGTTTTGCGGCCACAAGCCCGGCGTAATGTGCTATGTCACACATAAGCAGCGCGCCCACAGAATCCGCTATTTCTCTGAATTTTTTAAAGTCTATCTGACGCGGGTATGCTGATGCTCCCGCCACTATTATTTTTGGCTGCACTTCTTTTGCTATTGCCGAAATTTCATTATAATCAAGGGTGTATGTCTCTTTGTCAACAGAGTAAGCGTGCGCCTTGTAAAGTTTACCGGATGAAGATGCCGACGCCCCGTGCGTTAAATGCCCGCCCGCCGCAAGGTTCATTCCAAGTATGGCGTCTCCCGGCTGCAGCATGGCAAGATAAACTGCCTGGTTTGCCTGCGAGCCCGAGTTTGGCTGCACATTAGCGTGTTCCGCGCCGAACAGCTGCTTTGCCCTGTCAATGGCAAGCTGTTCCACCCTGTCTGAATTGCCCACGCCCTGATAAAAACGTTTTGTCGGGTATCCTTCAGCGTACTTATTTGTAAATACAGAACCCTGCGCCTGAAGCACGGCTTCATCCGCGTAGTTTTCCGATGCTATCATCAAAAGTGTTTCCTGATTTCTTTTCACTTCATCCTTAATTATTTCCGCCACTTCACTGTCTACAGCTTCAATGTACTTTGTAAAATCCATTATTATTACCTCCGTAATATTATTTCATATTTTTATTTTCAACTGCTTTGATCTTGTTAAGCCGCCTGTCGTGCCTGCCGCCTTCGTATTGGGTGGCAATCCAGATATCAGCTATTTCTTTCGCTATATCTTTGCCTATTATCCTGCCCGGCATCACCAGCACATTACTGTCATTGTGGCGCCTTGTCATTCCGGCGGAAAATGTATTATCCACCAGCGCCGCGTAAATGCCCTTTATCTTATTGGCAACAATTGACATTCCGATACCCGTGCCGCAGAAAAGCATTGCCCTTTCAGAAGCGCCTTTAATAACCGCATCACAGGCAAGTTCAGCAAAATCGGTATAATCACAAGACTCTTCCGTGTATGTGCCGTAATCCTTTACTTCGTGCCCCTGCTTTTCCAGATGGTGTTTTATGAAATCCTTTAATTCCAATCCGGCGTGGTCGCTGGCAAGCGCTATTTTCATTGATTGCCTCCGGGAAGGGCGTTTATAAGAAACTCGTTTTCTGAATTAAATTTTTCAACTGCCTGCGGAGCGAAAATAATATCCCACAGCCAGGAAAGCGTAAATATGGTCACACCCGAAATAAAGACTGCCTTGGTCACACCGTAATCATATCCCGGTTCCGCAGGTGCAAAGAACTGCTGTACGCTCATTCCCATGATGATAAGGGAGACTATTTCCGCGCTCATTAAAGAAAGCCCTGTATTCTGGTCCTTGCCATAAAAATGGCCGGCGCCGTGCAGCACAAGCCCCGGAAAAATAGCTTTCTGAAAAGCTTCATCCTTATTCAAAGGAGTAATCAAAGAAGTCACTTCCGCGTCATCCGCTGACATGTATTCTTCTTCAAGCCAGCTTGACGCTGTGGTGGTGTGTTTAATATATCTTACTTCCCCCCACGGTATATTGGTCTGTACGCCATTGGGCAGTTTAACCGTAAGATAATATGAATCAAACGAAATGACATCCGCTTCAAACTTTTGCTCGTCTTTCAGGATAACCGTATCAGCAAACAATCCGGCGGAAAATAAAAAGATAAAAAGAGCCGCACTGATTATTTTTTTCAAATTGGCCTCCGAATATTTTTTTCAGCGGTAAAATAAGCCCGCTTCTGTTCCTTTTTATGGTAAAACGCCATTTTCACCCTTTTTTAAAAGGACTTTTCAGGTAAAACCAAAAAAAACATATTATTCAATTACGTATTTTAATTAATATATTATATATAAAAAACAGGGGCAGGTCAACAACGATAAGGGCAAAGAAGAATTCCGTGATATGAAATGAAACGCGCCGCTTTATAACTTAAAAATCCGCCAATTCCGGTCCGGTTTGCGTGATTAAATCCTGAAAATATCAATTAATACCATGTTTTTACAGCCCGCTGCGGGCTAATACTTGAATACCTGCTATTGCTAAAAATTACTGCTGTTCTTTCTTTTCCGGGAAAACGCGGATAACCACGGCGCTTTTTTTCTCGCCGTCAAGTTCCAGGTGGGTAAAGCCAATTTTGCAGATAAGGTCAATTCCTTCCGGGTTAATGTATTCGCGTGAAATGGCAACTGCTTTTACAGTCTGATTAATGGCATTGGGCCCCATTGCCACAATTTCAACTTCCTTTCCCTCCCTGATATTGTTAACTATTGACCCTGCCACGGATTTCGGATTGCTTGACGCTGATACCTTTAGCTTCATTATTTCCATATTATTACCTCCGCTATGCGCCTTGCGTCATTGCCTTATGCTTCGTGTGCTTTTTTATACAGGTCGTTCTTGCTGACATTGTATTCCGCGGCGGCAATTTTCGCGGCTTCGCTTTTAGACTTTCCCTGTCCTATCAGTTCCGCCAGATATTTAACAGCCATTATTTCATTATCTTCTTCCTGCGCTTTAACATCAGCCGGCCCTAAAACTATTACAAACTCGCCTTTTAACAAATCGCCTGTCAGTTTTTCAATTATTTCTAAAGGATTTCCCCTGAAGGTGCGTTCGTAAAGTTTTGTAATTTCTTTGGATACAGACACCTGCCTTCCGGGAAGCACCTGCGCTATATGTTCAAGCGTCTTTACAATCCTTGAAGGAGCTTCATATATCACAACCGGATACGGCAGTTTGCCCACAGTTTCCAGTTCCTTTTTTGCCGCACCCTCTTTTTTTTCAAGAAAACCGTAAAACAAAAACCGCCCGGGGTCAAAACCGGATACTACCGCAGCCGCAAGCAATGCAGACGCTCCCGGTACCGCTATTACATCAAGCCCGGCCTCTATTACAGCGTTTACAACCACATAGCCGGGGTCAGACATAAGCGGGGTTCCAGCGTCCGATACAAGCGCCACGTCTGTCCCATTATTGATTCTTTCTATTATCTCCGCCGTCCTGCTTTTTTCATTGAATTTATGGCAGGAAATTATCGGCGAATGTATATCAAAATGTGAAAATAAATTCCCCGTTACCCTGGTGTCTTCCGCTATGACCAAGCCGCTTGACTTTAAAACCTCCACTGCCCTGGCGGACATGTCTCTTAAATTACCGACAGGAGTAGAGACCACATAAAGTTTACCGGGCTTCGGCAAATCAGTTACCCGTCAGATTTTTTCTGTATTTTTTTATTTCTTCGGTTATATGCGTGTTCTCTTTTTCCATTGCCAGCGCTTCTTTATGCGTTATTGCAAGCTGTTCTTTCTTATATGTAAGGACGTTTACAAGTTTAAGTTTTTCTGTTTTAAAAGCCGCCTCTTTTAACCCCATAATAACGGCAAATAAAATAATCACTGCGGTTTCCGCCATTAAAGGCGCCACATCTTCCAGCCCGCCAAAAAGCCCTATTGCCCACACCGCCGACGCTGCTATCATAAGTGTTATCACAGCGTTTTTTGCCTGAAGATACACCGCAAAAATACCCGCCGCGATTATAAACAGGTGAAAGAAGATATGCCCGTATTTTGCCTCATCGGCAAGCGCAGTCATTACGCAGGAAAAAACAATTACCGCAATTGCAAATCCCACCACTAAATTCTTATTTTGCATACTCTTCCACCTCCAGCACTTTACCCGCTACCGCGCCCACCATATCAAGAAATCTTAAATCTTCCTGGTTAAAAACAGATGGTGAAGCGGAAGTGATTTTAAGCAGCCCCACTATTTCACTGCCCGCAAAAACAGGCACGCCTATAAGCGAGCGTATATCGTCGGATTTGTGTTCTTTAAACCTTATCTCTTTGTTCATATCCGATATTATTATGCTTTTTTTGCTTGAAATTATCCACTCATCAAAGTTTTTAAGGTACAGGCTTTCTGCGTCCCGTTCCGCCACCATTACGTCATTTTCCCTGTCCGCCGATATCTTAATGGATTTATTTTCTTTTATAAGAAAAAGCGTTATCTTTTTATCGCTGTGAAAAATTGAAATAATGCTTTTTAAAAGATAACGCATCTTGTCGCTGAACATTTCATAACGGCCTATTCCGCAGCGGATTTCATCAAGTTTTTTATATTTTTCCGCTTTATCCCTGTTTGCCTGAAGCCCGGCTTCAAGGCTTATTTTATGTTTAATAAGGGCATCATGTTCGCCTTCAAGTTTTTTTAATTCATCAGACATGGAACTTTTATGATAAGAGCTTGCTTCGTCATATTTTTTTACTATCATAAAAACCGCTATGGCGATAACAGCATCCGCAATGACCGGCCAGATTTCCGCCTTAAGCGCGGTTAACCTTAAAAACGCAAGGATATACGCGGCCGAAGAAATAAAAAGAACCGTCATGCCGGCTATAAATCCTGAAAGCACATAAGCTGCGGCAATAGAGAAATTAAGAATAAAAAGCACGGGAAGAATCCATTTTGGCCCCAGTTTCATAACGGCCGGAATTGCGGCTATAGCAAGTATAAAAGCTGAAACTTTAACAAGATTTTCAAGCACATTCTTCATAAGAGTCTCTCCATGTAAGTGTATTGAATGCGTTTATTAAACAGCCCGCAGCTCCGGTTAAGGCCCTGCGGGCTGTGTTTTATTATTTATCTTTAACCCTTCTATTCTCCCATTTCATCAAGAACTTTAATATTATCACGCGCTGTCTTATCAAGAGGTTTCATCTGTATTACTTTTGCCCACTGCGCCCTGGCATTTTTATAATCACCCTTGTTAAAATACGCGTTGCCAAGGTTATTAAGAATTTCTGTTTTATCAGGGTCAAGTTTTATTGCCTGCTGCAGCACTCCTATAGCTTCGTTATATTTCTTTATTTTAATGTAGATTGAACCAAGGTTGTTATAAGCCATGGCGTCTGTTGGGTCTATCCTTACAAGATTTTCAAAAGCTTTTGCCGCGTCTTCAAACCTGCCTTTCTGAAAGTAAGCAAGCCCAAGTTTTTTGTATATAAGGGCGTCTGTGGGATTTTTGTCTATTACAAATTCAAGCTCAAGTATGCCGCTATCCGTGTCTTTTTCGCTTAAGTACGCAAGGCCAAGCCTTTTTCTTGCTTCAAGGTTCATGGGATTTAATGCAACAGCTTTTTTCCACAGTTCAATGGCGTCTTTAGTCCTTCCCTTATCAAATTCTTCTTTTCCAAGTGTTACATAAGAAGCTTCAAGCTTGCCTTTAACCTCTTCATAAGCCGGCCTTAAATTAACCGCCACTTCCCATTCAGAAATCGCTTCAAGAATAAGCCCTTTATCCGCAAATACATCTCCCAGAGCCTTATGAACCACAGGGTCCGAAGGCGTTACAGAGAGTGAAAGCTGAAATTCTTCAATTGCATCATCAAGCTTGCCTGATTCGTAATACTGCATTCCAAGTTCATAATGGGATGCTGTTGTCGCACAGCCTGTCATAAACGCAAAAACCGCCGCAATCACCAGTAAATATCTTAATTTCATGTAAACCTCCTGAACCTGATATGGATTAATATTTATTAATAATAACACATATCATTATCTTGTCAATAACATGGTTTTACCTGTAAATACAGAATATTTGTGTTTTCATTAGACAACGCGGCAGCATAATAGTTGCAGGTGATTTATTGGATTTTCTTCGAATAAAATAAAGGGTTTTCCTTTGATGGGTATGCCGTCACAATTTAACACAAGACACATATGAGTAATAACAACTTAAAATCAACAGTTTACTGTTTCCTGGCAAATCGAAAACCATATTTTTGCTCAGCTTTATAAGGGTCATGACTGTAATAGTTATGAAGGCCAATCTGCAAAATCACTTTATAGTAATCATAATATCCCCCGCGTGCCATGCGGCCGCCTCCGTATTCAGGCCCTTTATAATCAGTAACCGCCCCTTCCGGATAAGCGCCATACCAATCCCAACACCATTCCTGTATATTTCCCGACATATCATAAATCCCCAACGCATTAGATTTTTTTTCACCTACAACATGCGTTGTATCATCTGCATTCTCATAGTACCAAGCTACCACATCTGTCGCTGCATCATCCTGATAGTCCGCAGTTGCTCCGCTTGCATAATTATATGGAGTCCAATTTACGCCGTCTATATAACTTGCCGCATATTGCCACTCCCCTTCCGTGGGAAGCCTGTAACCATTGACATTCCAATTCACATAAGGATAATCAAAACTGCCGGGAGTTGTATTTATGTTGATTTCATTTTCTCCGGCAGCATAACTGTTTTTTATCGGGTTTGAAAATGCCGCATCCGAATAATAAACCGGAATCAGACCCATTTTCTGACTATAGGCATTGCACCACACCATACAGTCACGCCAGCTTACACTTGTCACAGGTTCATATTTTTTATCCGTTGGAGGCAATCCAACATTTCCTTTTGAACCTTCTTTTCCTGGATTTTGAAAAGTGTATCCATTGATCAGCGCCCAGCCATATACTTCATACCACAACTCATAAGTTACTTCGTATTTGCCTATCATAAAACCGGAAATAGTATGTTGAAAACTATCCTCGTCAGTATAAGTCTGAATAAACGTCCCCCCCTGCACGCAAACAAGTGCTTCAGGATCAAACAGAACCACATCAGGCACAGTCTTTGTTGCCTCCACAGTAGGTATTAGAGTAGCAACGGGATCTGACTTTACCGGTTCCGAAGGTCCTCTTAATTTTCCACACCCCAAAAATATTATAAATACTACAATCATGGCAACAGTTAGTTTTATTTTCATTTTATAATCTCCGTTAAATCATAATACCTATTTATTTATTTTTTAACTTTATCATTGACCTTCGCAGTTGTGTCATTCCTTAAAATTAACTATATCATACAATATCCCCGAAAGAAATATTTTCATCATACCGCAAACAAGACACTGAACATCTGCCAAACAGAACAGATAAAAATCAATACTTTTTGTCATCCTTACAATATAAATATCTTCCCGCAAATAATAATCTTATATATTTGTTTTGTTAAGTAAGCTCTCTTTTCGATTCAAGTATGATACCATTTAAACTTAAGCAGTTTAAGTTGTCATAACTAATACAGGTATCGCCCTGTAATGAATGATTTTACCCGGACATTAAAAACCTTCACCTATTATAAAAAAAAATCGGAACAACTAATACAATCTAAAGCCTGCGCCTGCCAATACAAATATACACATTTATATACTATAATTTCTTTAATACTTGGAAACATACTTCTTTAAAAAAACGGGCAGAACAGAAACGCTTTCCCTGCAAACATTTCGCTCTTTTCAGCTGATGCGGCCCTGTGCGTGGAGAAAACAATTATCCTACACTGTAGTCATAACGTAATTTTTCATCTTAAAACGCTTATCTTGTCTTTTGCTTCATAATACGGGGTTTTTACAACTACAATATACGTTCCGCTGGAAACCTTCCGCCCATTCGCGTCCGTGCCATCCCACATGGTGCTGTATGTGCCTTCCTTGGTCATTACACCTTCAAACAACACCTTTAACAGCGACCCGTTTCTATTGTAAATTTTCACATACGCTTCTCCGCCTTCATAGACTTTCCATGTTATGGTGGAACGCTCCCCTTTGTCCGGTTCAATGACATTATCAATAATTTTTACGTCTTTCTCTGATATTACGCTTTTGTCAAAATCCCCGCTGCTCTGCCCCGTTTTACCGCATATGCTTGTGCCTTTTACAACCACCTTATCAATATCGCCGAATCCTGTCTGTTTGGGATAAAGTACCCTGTATTTTTTTGTTTCACCGGGAATCAATACCGCGGTGAACGTAAGAATATCCTTATTATCCGTGGCGCCATGAGGATAAATTGTAACCAGCGGCGGCTCTGCAAGCTCAAGCGTTGAATCTATTTCAAAGATAATGTCATCCGTATGCTCCGGATTAAATATCATCTTAACTTTGAAATCCGGCGGCGGCTCTTTAACGCACGGGTCAGGAGTGCTTGTATTTGTGGCAGTGGGAGTATGCGTGAATGTATTAGTAAACGTGAGCGTTGCGGTAAAAGTGGCGGTGCTTGTATTTGTGGGCGTCAGGGTAGAGGTGTTTGTATCTGTAAATGTCGGCGTGAAAGTCGGCGTAAAGGTAGCCGTATTTGTATCCGTAAACGTGGCTGTAAATGTGGGCGTATTGGTGTCCGTAAAAGTTTCCGTGAAAGTCGCGGTATTTGTATGGGTGAAAGTATTTGTCGGCGTGCCGGTATAAGTATCTGTCCACGTATGCGTGGGGGTATGAGTTTTTGTGGGGGTAAGCGTTTTGGTGGAAGAACTTACGACAGTCAGGGTTGGAAGCAGCGTTGCTTTGCATTCGCAGACATCGCATTCAGGCGGGCAGGGCGCGATTCCGTAAATATACCCGTCCATAGATGTGTATATATATGTGCCAAAACCGAAAGCGGGAGTGGTAAAATTTTCCTGCGTTGACGAACAAACGCGCTCCACTGCACCGTCTTCTATATCAATATAGTAATTGTTAAACGCGCATCCGTTTATAATCACCAGCCTTCCCACAACAATACATCCCATACTGGCAAAATTATCCACAAGAGGCTGTGTTTTCCATTTAAGCGTGCCGTCTGACGTCCTTATCGCGTAAACATGCCTGTCATCAGAACCTACATAATAGATTCCATCTTTTAACGCGCCGCCGCCGGCAATAAAACTGCCGGTCCTGTATGACCACTTAAGCGCACCGGTAACCTTATTTAAAGCATAAACCATACTGTTAAGCCCTCCAAAGTATATATTATCGTTGTCAATAGTGACGGAGGAATATATTCCGACTCCCATATCCCTTGCCCATTTCACAGAACCGTCCGGCCTTAAAGCCACAAGCCTTCTGGCGGAATTTCCCGCGTAAACGCTTCCGTCATCATCAACAGCAGGCGCGCCGTTATATGTGCATTTAGTATTGGTGGGGTTTTTCAGCCACACAAGCGAGCCGTCAATGGCGCTTACTTTTATTAAATACCCTTCTTTTGTGCCCGCGTAAATATAATCACCCGCAAGGGTGGCCCTCATTCCGTTTCCATAAGTGTATCCGTCAGGAAGAAAGGAATTATATGGCAATCCGGCAGGAATGCTTTTCCACGCGATGCTGCCGTCTTTTGTGTTAAAAGCGGTAAACCCGGAACCCCCGTCATATGTAAGGGCTATTATTTTATCCTTATACAGCACTGCCGCCGTATCCGCCCTGTTATTATGCCCGTTTGACCACAATGCTTCCCCTGTTTTTATATCTATCGCCATAAGCCCCGCCCTGCCGTGTATGTAAGCAATACCGTTATTATCAATCAAAGGTACAGCGCCTTTCCATGCCCAAATCTGATGCCTCCATTTTATACAAAGCGGTATGGATGTTTCAAACTGCTCGTCAGTATAAGCGTGATGTTTGGAATCCCTTTGATACTGATTCCATTCCGCATAAGCCGCAGAGAAAAAAGCCAGCAGAAATATCAGCGATAAAACGGCGGATTTTCTCATTCCTGCACCTCCGTCTTTGGCATTGTGGCGGCATCGACACTGTGCTCATCGCCCGTAGCAGCCGGGAATTCAATATTTTTTTCTATCACTTCCCTGTCTGTTTCATCCATAAATTTGTAATAATCCAGTTTTACTTTTCTGCAGATATCCGCCGTTGAATAGCCGTGCGACCGCAGATTAATAATCCGGGATACCGGGGATTTGGACTTTTCCGCTATTCTAAGGTAAAGATACATTAAATATGGGCTGTAGCCCTTTTTGGCAATTATGCCGATTTCGGATTTTTTATATCCCAGGTTTTCCAGATAAACGCGGTATTGTGACCTTTCTTTTGCCGCCATAAGTATATTATCGTCAATATGTTTGTCTTTCTTTATCTGGTGCTGGCCTGCCGATAACGGAAATGATGTTATAAGAACGATAAAGATTAGAACCGCTGTTTTTTTCATTTTTTCCCCTTTTATACTTTTTGTATTTATTTCCCCTGATGATAATAAGACAGAAAAGGGTGTGTTTTTGTTCCAAATAAACAGACATTCTTAAACGCACCTAAACAGGGATAAAACACCGTTTAAAAATAGTTGCCATTTAGCCCATTTTATGATATAAAATGTATCTGATTTGATATTTCAAAGGAGGCAATATTTATGGCAAAAAAGTGTGTGGTTTGCGATAAGCAGGTAGTAACAGGAAATAATGTTTCTCACGCGAACAACAGGACAAGGACAACGAACAAACCGAACCTTCAGAACGTAAAGATAGTTTTGAAAGGCAGAGTAACCCGTGAATGGGTATGCACAAGGTGCCTTCGTTCAGGCAAAGTAAAGAAAGCCGCGTAAACCTTAATCAAACAAAAAGCCCTGCGCTTTCGCGCAGGGCTTTTTTTATGCCCTTTCACAGACTGAAAGCCAGTCCCACGGATAAGGGGCCTTTATCCACGCCGGCGGATTTTCAAATTCAGTCTCCCAGCCGTATTCAGCTTTTTTTATCTCGTTTACCTTAAAGCCGTGATTCCCCATAAAAACAATAAACTCTTCCTTTAAATAATGCTTTGTAGGCACTCCGTTTAAATTAATAATACCGTCAGACACAGAAAATTTTTCGCTTATGTGTTCATATTTCATTGACCTTTTAAGGGCATCCGCGGGTTTCATGCCGTCTTTTAAGTTCCATTCAAAAAACCTGTAATTGGAATAAATTGCCGATTCCAGCGACGGTGTCAGAATTACAATTTTAGCGCCTTTTTTTAGTGATTTTCTGACGTTTTTAAGGATGCTGCTGCGTATGTAATAAGAAGCCACAATCAGCACATTCATCATAACCGCAAAGTCCGCTTTTGGAAGTTTAACCTTTGGATCCGCAAGGTCACATGCGGTGCAGTTTATATTTTTATGCCCGGCTGTATTTTTTCTTGCCCTTTCTATAAGGCGTTCCGACAGGTCAAAAGCGTGTACCTTTTTAAATAATCCCCCAAGCAGCGGAAGATAAACACCGATACCGCACCCAAAATCACACGCTTCCGCTTTCTTACTGCCGTACTTTTCAATTGTCTTTTTTATATTACCGCTGATGTCGCTTTTTAAAGATATAAAAATTTCTTTTTCATAATTATCCGCCACATTATCCCAGTACTGCCTGTCCATATTAATGCCTCCTTTTATTAGCCCGCCCTTTCTATTTCTGCCACACCTTTAACTTTTTTCAGCGATGCAGTCAGGTCGTTTATGTGTTTTTGCCCTTTTACCCTTACCGCTATTTCAATTTCCAGCATTGCGGTGCCCGCGCCTGTTGTATTTACAGAGATCAGATACGCTTCGTTATTGGTGACCGTGCTGACAAGGTCGTTTATAATTCCGTCGCGGGTCTTTGCCTGCACTTTCATTCTGCATGTATAGTAACTTTCGGAACTGTCATTCCACGACACGGCGACAAGCGGGGCGTTTATCCTGTTTACATCTATATTTTCGCAGTTAGAACGGTGAATGGATATGCCTTTTCTTGTGATTACACCCTGAATTAAATCCCCGGGTACCGGACTGCAGCATTTGGCGAATTTATACGGTATGTCAGAATACTCCCCCTGCACTATAATTTCACCCTTTAATATCTTTTTTTCCGCTGACGAGGTTTTCTGCTCCGGTTTGGTTATTTCTCCCGCGGCGCGCCTTAAAATATTGGCAATCTTGGTATCTGAAAACTCGCCGCTGCCTATTCCTGCCAGCAGGTCATCCATTTCTTTAAGGGTGTTTAAATCCAGAACTTTATTTATAGCTTCTTCAGGAACGGTTTCCAGCGAAATATTAAATCTTTTCAGGCGCGCGGACAAAAGCTGCCTGCCCTTTTCCACTGTCTCTGCTATATTTGTATTTGTCTTTATCCAATGGCGTATCCTGTTTTTTGCCTTTGTGGTTTTTACCGCCTTAAGCCAGTCCAGATTTGGATGCTGGTTCGGGCCGGTTAAAATTTCCAGCCTGTCGCCGTTTTTTAATTCATATTTTATGGTAACCCATTTGCCGTTCACCTTGGCGCCTATGCATGTATCACCCAGTTTGGAATGAACGCTGTAGGCAAAATCCAGCACTGTGGAGCCCTTTACAAGCTCTTTAACTTCACCCTTGGGGGTAAACACAAATACTTCTTCGTCAAAAAGATCCACTTTAAGATCCGTCAGAAAATCATCATTTTCTTTATTACTGCTGTTCCAATCCAGAAGCTGGCGCATCCAGTTATATGTCACGTCTTCCTTGGCGTCAAATTCCCTGTCTTCTTTATAACTCCAATGCGCGGCAATTCCATTTTCCGCGATTTTGTCCATTTCTGATGTCCTTATCTGAATCTCTATCGGTTTACCGCCGCTGTCCAGGACGGTAGTATGAAGCGACCTGTACATGTTAGACTTGGGCATTGCTATATAGTCCTTAAAACGGCCCGGAACCGGTTTCCACATGCTGTGTGCCAGGCCAAGTATTGCATAGCAGTTATTGGGCGTATCGGTAATTATTCTTACCGCCAAAAGGTCATATATGGCTTCAAAGGGTTTATTATCGCGTATCATCTTGTTATAAATACTGTAGAAGTGTTTTGGCCTGCCTTTAATTTCGCATTTGACGCCTGTCTTTTCAAGCTCGCGCCTTATGGAATCTTTTATCATATCCACGCGGTTCTGCCGTTCTTCTTTCTTTTCCGCGATTAAATTGCTTATTTCCCTGTAAGCCTGCGGATTGATTACGGAAAAAGAAATGTCTTCAAGTTCAGATTTTACCTTTGCCATACCTATTCTGTGCGCTAACGGCGCGTAAACACTTAACGTTTCCTGCGCTATCACCTTACGCCGGTCTTCGGGCAGATATTTTATTGTGCGCATATTATGAAGCCTGTCGGCAAGCTTTATGATTATTACCCTTATATCCTTTGCCATGGCCAGAAACATTTTTTTAAGGGCTTCGCTGAAGACCTGCCCTTTTGTGCGGAACACTTTCGCGGTCACATGGCTTACGCCTTCCACTAAAAACGCCACAGACTCTCCCGCCACTTCTTTTATATCTTCCACTTTGCAGTCGGTGTCTTCAAGGACATCATGAAGAAAACCAGCGGCTATTGTCACCGGATCCATCTTCATTTCTTTTAATATTTTTGCAACTTCAACCGCGTGAACCAAATACGGCTCCCCGGACATTCTTTTCTGGTTCTCATGGGCTTTTTTTGCAAACTCATATGATTTCTGCAGAAGCTCCACACCGCTTGGCGCGAAACCTTCGCAGATAGCTTTCATTTCCGCGTCATAAGAAATATTATCCATTGTTCCCCTCTACCGCCGCTTTGCACTGCTCATTTAATTCTTTTACCGCTTTAATTAATTCCTGCCTTATTTGTTCCAGCCGGGTATCATCCAGGTCCGCAGGTATTTCAAATGGTTTGCCATACATGAATCCTCCCGTTGAAAACGGAAGCGGTATCACCATTTTATCCCAGGACCTAAGCTCCGCTTTTTTATCGCAATAAAAAGCCACAGGAATCACTTTTTTGCCGGTAAGCTTGCCAAGATACATAACCCCATTATTAACGTTGCCTATGGGGCCTCTGGGGCCGTCCACTGTTATTGCCACATCCCAACCTTCTTCTATGCAGGTTTTAAGCTTAATAAGCGCCCCTGCCCCGCCGCGCGTGGAACTGCCCCTTACCATCCTGATACCAAACAACGAAGCTGCTCTTGCGGCAATTTCCCCATCCTTGTGCTGTGACGCCAAAGACGCAGTCTTTGTACCGCTGTAGAAAAATATTGTGGGGATAAGCTGCGAATGCATAAAACCATAAATATATATTTCCTTCTTGTTTTGAAAAGGCGTTAATCCGGTTTCATTCAGTTCTTTAAAACGCCAAGTTAAACCGATAAGCCTGATGAATACATACATAAGCGGTATGCCAAGGTTTAAAAACAATAAATTTAAAAATTTTTTCATATTTTTTCCTGTTAAACTTTATTATTTTAATCAATCATACCCTTAAAATGACAAAGGGTGCAGCACAAGGCCGCACCCTTTGTTTTTTATATTTTCTCTTTACGCTTAATTGAGAATATTGTTGTCGTCCTTGCCTTCTGTTTCATCTTCTTCCTCTTTTTTCTTCTTGCGGAAGTACATGTATATCGCAACAGCGCCGCCGATTAAAAGAAGCAGCATAAGCAATATTCCGTTGTTCATGCCTTTCTTGGGGGCCTTTGCTTTCTTTGCCGGTTCCGGAACAGGTGTCGGCATTGACATATCTTCTTCAGAACCCATTGCTGTTTCTGATTCGGACTCTATCCTGTTGGCTGCCTGCCTGCTTGCTGTTTCCATATCGCTGTCCCTGCCTAAACCTGCAACCGAGCCTGAAGATAATGAATCTTCATATTCGTTCTCAGCGTAAGCTGTCTTAGCCGCAGGAGGAAGCCCTAATTCGCGCGCCCTGTTTGCGGCGGCTTCTATTTCAACCGCGCTTACATTTCTGGGTATTATTAACTTCTGGCCTTCATCAAGTGTTTCGTACGAATCAAGGATGTCTCTGTTTGCGTCATAGATAAGCGGCCACTGGTACTTGTTGCCGTATATATCCGCCTTTTCCGCGATTCCCCATAGTGTATCCCCTTCTTCAACAACATAAGTTGTAGGAAGTTCTTCCTGCTGTGCTTCCTGGCCTTCCTGCATTACCTGTGACTGTTCATCAGACACCCCGTTCACTTTCTGGCTTTTGCCGCATCCGGCAAAAAATGAAACTGAAAGGGCAAAAAATACAACCGTAAGTAATAATATTGCTTTTTTCATGCTTTCCTCCTGAAATATTTAAAAAGCATTTTTTATATTTATAACATAGTATATTATTTTCTATCTTGTGTCAATTAAAATGGTAAGTGTCAGAATTTGATGTATAGTCCGAACTTGTGATTATTGCCAAGTTCGCCATAAGGAAGAAACGCGTAATTGAATTCATACACAGTCCCGTTAATGTCAAGCCCTGCCCCAAGGCCGGCGGCAATACCCGAAAAAGCCCGCTCTTCAGGGTTAAAATTGGTGCCAAACCTTCCGGATAAAATGTAATTTTCTATCCTCTGACTGTATTCAAGCCCCGCCCTTAAATTAATTCCGTTGCCCAGGTTATAATCTACATCAGCACCTATCCTTACTTTATTACTCTGAATAAACATGTTTAAAATCTGCGTGTACATACCCGCGGCAAAAGACATAGGCGTAATTCCGGAAGAAAAACTTGTGCCCAGATTCCTGAAAACAACCCCGAATCCGGTCTTATTCCATATGGTTTCGCCCCTGTTGGACATAAAATCAGCTTCTTCATGAACAATGGTATATATTCCGCCCACATCAACGGAAATTGCAAGGTTTGCGTAGTCCGAAGACAATGATTCGCCGCTTAACTTCAATGCTATTCCGGCTTTTAAATTTTTTGTAAATTCATTGTATAAAAGTTTTCCAAAATCAACGCCGTAGCCGGCGCCCAGCAGATAATTAAAACCGGATACTTCTTCGCCTTCGCCCGCGTAATTGCCCTGCGCGTCTTCAAGCGTGGAAGTTATTATTCCGGTATTCATATATTTAAGGCTTACCGCGAAAGAACCGGATTCCCCCATTCCCCTGCCGTAATATACGGAATCAAAAAAGGTATCCTGAAAATAAACGTCATGGACAAACAAAATTTCATTTTTTGAAATAAAGGATATGCCGGCCGGGTTTATGTCCATGGCATCAAGCCCTTCCGCCAGCCCTATATACGCACCGCCCATTGCCTGCGCTTTAATACCTGTGGGTAGTTTTAAGATATCCACAGCGGCGGTTCCGGGGCCTGCCTGTAATAGTGCCGGCAGCATAAACACAGATACCGCGCATGCCATTAATATTTTTTTCATATTTTACCTCTTATGTTATAAATTAATTATATCCATTATTTTTCCCGTAATCAACAGCACTATTTTATTATAAACAGTTTCCCGTTTATGGTCTGCCTGTCATTTTTTATTATGTAGTAATAGACTCCCGGCGATACCTTTTCTCCCGCTTTATTCCTTCCGTTCCATTCTATCCTTCCGATAACCCGCTTAACTTCAAATATTTTAAACCCTTCTATATTGAACACTTCAATATCACAGGGTATGGGAAGTATGAATTTAAGGGTTCGTCCGTGTGCTTTTTCCCTGTCCAGCGGGTTCGGATAAACCAGCACTTCTTCGGGGGTCGGCGTAAATGTGGGCGTTATTGTCCATGTGGGCGTGATTGTCCACGTAAGAGTTACTGTAATAGTCTCTGTAATTGTCCACGTCTGAGTTATAGTGGGCGTATTTGTGTAGGTAAGCGTAAGCGTTACTGTTGGTGTCATTGTGCAAGTGGCCGTCTGCGTAACAGTTATTGTTACCGTCCCTGTAGCGGTCTGTGTATTTGTCTGCGTAACCGTCTGCGTAACCGTCTGCGTCACTGTCTGCGTTACAGTCTGCGTCACTGTGGATGTTGCCGTTTTTGTAACCGTTTCTGTTACAGTATTTGTCACAGTAGCCGTTGACGTAAGCGTAATAGTTATTGTAGGCGTGGTTGTAGCCGTAAACTGCGGCGTGACCGTGTGCGTTTCCGTTATAGAGTGCGTCATTGTAATAGTCGGTGAATGGGTATGCGTGGCGGTAACAGTAAAGGTTATTGTAATTGTATTTGTAGGCGTGTTTGTCTGTGTCACGGTTTCTGTATTGGTCTGTGTATTGGTCTGTGTGGTTGACTGCGTTGCAGTCTGTGTATTTGTCTTTGTCACAGTACGCGTCACTGTCCCAGTCACAGTTTCCGTGACTGTGCGTGTTACTGTTCCCGTTACAGTTTGTGTAACCGTGGTTGTGTTTGTCTTTGTAACAGTGGCTGTAACTGTCTGCGTGACTGTAGCTGTCACAGTCTTTGTGACCGTCTGCGACCTTGTCTGTGTTACTGTCTGTGTTACTGTTTGTGTATTGGTCTGTGTCACGGTCTGAGTGTTTGTCCTGGTTATTGTATTTGTATTGGTCTGCGTTACGGTCTGTGTATTAGTCTGCGTCACAGTCTGTGTTGTTGACTGTGTAACCGTCTGCGTGACTGTCTGCGTCACAGTCTGTGTCACTGTCTGTGTATTTGTCTGTGTCACAGTTTGTGTGGCTGTCTGCGTAATTGTTTTTGTAACGGTAGGAGTGCTTGTAATTGTAATAGTGGCGGTTATGGTCTTTGTGGCGGACGGTGTTACCGTAGGCGTAGGAGCGTTTACCACAAGCACGCTGTTGCTTGTTCCGTTAATCTGTGAATCAACCGTGTCTGTTACGGTGACAGTCTGAATTCCGTTTGTATTGAATGTCACAAGGAACGCTTTAACGCCCGCGTCCCCTGCCGTGAATGTATAATTAGCAGGCAGATTGGCAGCCCCATCAGTTGAAGTTAAGTGCACCGTGCCTGTGTAATCTGAAACTGTGACACCATACGGGTCTCTTGCCCTTACCGTCACGTACACAGGAATTCCGTTATAAGCGCTTGACGGCGCTGATACGGCAAAAGAAGTAACAGGCTGTGAGATTATTTCCGCTGTGGAACTTACGTCATCCGGGCTTGTCATTGTGCCTGTGACTATGTGATGCAGTCCGGAAACTATTGAAAGTGTTAATCCCGCGGTTAAAGAACCATTTACGTTTGTCACGCCTTCAGGCGGGAAAACATATCCATAGTTTGTGGTGAACTTTACCGATACATTTTGGAAATTTCTTGTATTTCCGTTATGGTCAACTATCTGCGCTGTTATTGTTACATAAGAACCGGCATCAGCATATGTCTGGGAAACCGGCGACATTCTTAAGAACAGCCCTTCTGTAACAGTAAGGTTTGTTGTTCCGTCAGTTATAGCCCCATTACTAACGTTGTGCGCTGTTATTACAGCAGTACCTATCGCAGACGACCTTACATTAAGCGTAAGCCCGCCGCTGTCGTTTGCCCTGATGGTCAGATTCTGAACCCAGGTATTTCCGCCGTCAGATGAGAACCTGACATTGGCATTATTACTGGATACATATATGTTTTCGTCACCCGGAGGATAAGCCGCATTTAAAGCAGGAGGACCAGTCCTCCATCCATTTATATTAAGAAGTCCAACCTTCATCGCGCCAAGTGACATCGGATTTGGAAGTATGTTAATTGCATTTGCATAACCATTAGTCCCTGTTATGGCAAGGGTGACGCCCTGCAATGCTGTGGATGTAATACCCACATAGTTCCAGCCTACCTGATTGCTTGCCGTAAACCAGGTAGTAATAAGACCATTTGCATTTGTAATACCACTTGTCGGATTAACTGTTGATGTTCCGTTTTGCGCATAAGGAATAAAACCAACCCATTTATTGGCAACGGGATTCCCGTAATAATCCGTGACTTTTGCTGTAACTGTAACTGCCCTATTTCCTGTTACTACAACCGTATATTTATTTGCCCACCCTTCAAGAAGATAAGGGTCGTTTGCAGTTATGTTGGCGTAAGCGGTTCCGTCTGTCATGGGAACAGGTGCCCCTGATGTATCTTTGGCTGTAATTGTGATGCCGCTGTTTACCAAAGTATCCCTGTAATATAAATGCGCGACACCGCTTTTTAAATTGGTGACAAGCGACGATGCCCAAATTGAAAGGTTCTCTGAAAATTCCATTGTGGCGTTCACTATTGGCCTTGAAATTGTAATGGCAGCGCTTGAAAACGCGTTGTTACCGTTTACATCTTTAGCCTGCACCGTTACGGGGTAAGGTACGCCTGCTTCTGTGGTGCTTAGAAGCGGGCTTACCGTAAGATAAGTGGGTGCGGCATTATTAACATAAACGGTTGCAGTTCCGCTTGTCATAGCTGTTGCAATACCGGTGACCGTTGCCGTATTAGCCGTGGTATCCACCACAAGAATATTTGTCTGTTTAGAACCATCAAGAATTACGCTGCTGCTCCACGTTGCGCCGTTATCGCGCGAGAATGTCATGGTGGCGGAACTTGACGAAACCGTAATTCCCCTTGCGGAGGTTGTTGCCCAGTTTCCGTACTGGTCCACAAGTTTTACCGCAAGAGTGCCGGTAACGCCTGTCTGTGTGTTTAAAACATCCGGTAATATACTTACCTTTGCAGGCGGCCCTGCTATAAAGTTAACAGTTACTATCCTTGATAAATGTCCCATAGTTAATTCAACGTTTGCGGAACCCGCTTTTGTGGACTTTATATCCGCGAAAGCTAAACCGCTGGCGTTGGTTACAGCATAATTATTAAGGCCGGTCCTTACAGGGATTATAGTGTCTTCTTCCCTCTCGGAATTAAAATCAACTATGGCATACTGTACCGCAGTACCTGACGGAGTCCTTACAGTTGCCGTAATTCTTGCCCCGTCAACCCCGTTTGCCACTACATTATTTGTGGGATAGGCAGCACCTGAAAAGCTTCCGATTATATAAACCCAGTTATTTGTTGAACCTGCCGATACTCCCCCGGAATTAGCCGTGCTGTTTCCGGAAACTCCGCCTATTGGTAATGTATTTGCATTGGAGAAGATATCATGTATTGTTACTCCGCTGGAATCAGTGATTCTTATATTATCAAAGAAACCGTTAAATGTTCCGGCACTGTTTGTCGGCGCACCGTTGTTTCCTATGTTGCCCGTATCCTGCGAAAGTGAAATAGCCTCCGTTCTTCCATTTACGGCATTTATATCAAATACTCTGTGGTACCACTTGCCCTTTGAATAAGCCTTGGTATCCATTGAAGGATGAATTCTTATGCTATTCTGGTCCATTATATATGGTACAAAATCTCTTAACTGCCCGCCCGTCCAATTTCCATCCACTTCCATTGATGTATAAAAGTTGGAACTTGCATCCGGAACAAAAAGGTCATACATAAGGTAAGCAGCATTTGCAGGTAAAAGATAATCATCATCATTATCAATATTTACATAACAGTAAGAATATGTATTTGCCGCCGTTAAATAAGCTGTTAACATTATCGGCTGGTTGTATGACGTGGCCGTGGTGCTTACAAGAATGTTATTGCTGACGCCGTTCATTGAATTTACAGTATCAGTTGCTGTAATTGTCCACGTGCCTGCGGTTACAATTGACGCATCAAATATCCTTGTGCCATTATCCGCAAGCTGGAAAGTATAGTTGGCAGGTAATGTTTTTGTTGTTGCTCCGCTTGTAAACGCCACAGTTCCGGTGTAATTATCAAGTGTATTCGCAAACTGATCCTTTGCAGTTACCACAAAATTAAATAACGCGCCGGAATTTACAAAACTTGGCGCCACCACCACAAAGTGGTGCAGTATGCCTGCGTGCACGTTTATTTCATTGCTGGTGCCGTTAATACTTGTTTCTGAAGTATCAGCCACATAAATTCTTTGTATTCCCTTTGTGTAAAGCGTAACTGCCACAATTGTCACTCCCTGATATGAAGGAAGGAACGTTAAATCCGCCGGCATTCCCGACGGTGTGTAAGGGTCAGTGGTGGTAAAATTAACCTGCCCGGTATACCCGGTCACTATATTATTAAACGAGTCCTTTGCAGTAACAGTTATATAGAACAAGCCGCCCGCAGTTACATCTGACGGCGCGGAAACAGTAAAGTTTGTGGGCATTGCGGATACCACGTTTACCGTATCAGTACCCGTGATTGACGGAATGACTGTATCAGTGGATGTAATAGACTGCGTGCCTGTGTTGTTTATGATTACCTGGAATATATGCACGCCAAAATCTGTTGTCGCCACATAGGTGTAGTCGCCCGGAAGCGCGTATAAAGAAGCGCTTGTGGTAAAGTGAACCGTGCCTTCATAATTTTCCGCAGTCAAATCGCCGTATGCCGCGGTTGTTTTTGCGGTGACCGTTATAAAGAAGGCAACCCCCGCGGTGACTGTATCCGGTGCTTCAACCAGAAGGCTTCCCGTTACCATTGTCGGCGTGGATGAAGGCGTTGCCGTTGGTGTTGCCGTTATTGTAATTGTGGGGGTTACTGTCTGCGTCACAGTCTGCGTATTGGTCTGTGTTATTGTCCCTGTTATAGTCTGCGTATTGGTCTGTGTTACAGTCCGCGTATTTGTGCGCGTCACCGTACGGGTGGATGTGGCAGTAACAGTCCTTGTATTTGTAAGCGTTACCGTCCTTGTACTTGTAGGCGTTGCCGTAATTGTTATTGTAAATGTAATCGTGGGCGTTGCGGTCTGTGTTATCGTTCCGGTTACCGTCTGCGTTACCGTCTGCGTATTAGTCTGTGTAACAGTCCCGGTAACTGTCTGCGTATTGGTCCGTGTCACAGTCCCGGTAGCTGTCTGCGTATTGGTCTGCGTGACTGTCTGTGTGTTGGTCCGTGTAATAGTACCGGTAACTGTCTGTGTGTTTGTCTGCGTGACGGTCTGTGTATCAGTCTGAGTAACCGTAGGCGTTACCGTGCCCGTAATTGTCTTTGTTATCGTCCATGTGGTGCTGGGTGTGGATGTCTGCGTAATCGTCTGTGTATTGGTCTGTGTATTTGTCCCGGTAACAGTCTGCGTAGTGGTTTCTGTTACAGTCTGTGTATTTGTAAGCGTTACCGTAGGTGTAAATGTTGGCGTATTAGTCTGTGTCACCGTCTGCGTCACAGTCTGCGTGGCTGTCGGCGTGGAGGTTTCTGTTACTGTACCCGTTACCGTTTCTGTTACCGTGCCCGTTACTGTCTGTGTAACTGTGGGTGTTACTGTATCAGTGGGCGTGTCTGTGGAAGTCATTGTAATTGACGGCGTGGGTGTTATTGTCGGCGAATTGGTAAACGTGGGCGTTATTGTGTATGTTGGCGCCGGATATTCTGTCCAGCTTAAAGTCACGCTGTTTATAAACGGGGATATAAAATTGTCATAAGTCCTTAATACCGCTTTCCATAATATGTCTGTCCCCTGGTCGGCTGGCCGGCTGTCAAATGATATTCCTGTCCCCGGCGTTACCTGTATCCACGTGGCTCCATTATTTGATGACAGGGAAAAAACTATCTCTTCATTATTAAGAGTGTAATTTGCACTTAATGTTATTGAACTGTAATTGGCAAAATAATGCGCCACAGATATTGACTGCAGCGTCCCCGGCGATGTGTACGCCAGACCGTAAACATTTAGTTTGGCGTTATCCCCCGCCACTATCCAGTACTCCCCGTTATATTTTGCCGTGTTTATTGTTACCGCGCCAAATTTATCCAGCTGCGAACTTAAATCCGCATACGTGTATCCGACTGTAGAATCACCGGTTATGCTGTTTATCTTTGCGCTGCCGCCAGCCACAAAAAATTTCTTTGCGTTGCCGTCATAATCCATTCCGTATAAGTTGTTGGCTCCGGTGCCTGTTAAATCACCGCTTCTGTCATTCATTGCGCCAAACCAAAAATCCGCCATTTTTCCGCTGTCGCAAGCTATTTTCATTGTAGCGGTAAAAGTATCGTCCTGATCCCATACTATCCTGTTTACATTATAATATCCGCCCAGCGCGCCGGCTAAATCCGCCCTTAAATCCGTATATGTTAAATTGCCGTCATAAAATCCTATATTCCCCGAAGCGCCGCCTATCATTACATCCCCGTTTGACGGCCCCCTGTATGTTATTGTGTTTACAGACGCGCCGGATGTCCATCCGCCGCCGCTTAAAACAGAGCTTCTGTCAGTAAAAACAACCCCGTCTGTGCTGGTCTTTAAATAATTATTGTCCCCGCCTAAATACCACATACTGTTTGCCCATTCTATAGCGTTTACCGCGTATCCGCCAAATGCCAGCTGCGTGGTCCTTAAAGTGAATGTTGTACCGTCATATGATGCCAGTTTGCCGTCTGCCCCGCCTATCAGCCAGTAGCTTCCGTTCCATCTTACCGACAGTACATTGCTGTCGCCAAAACCCAGTGCTGCTTTTAAATCCGTAAACGTTGTGCCGTCATACCTGTTTATGCACCCCTTATTTCCCACTATAAGCCAGTAGCTGCCGTTCCAGTCAGACGCTTTTATATTTTCTTTTCCAAAATCCTTTATGCTTTTTGAAAGGTCGGTGTTTACCGGGCTTGTGGCTGTGCCTGTCCTTGAATAAAACTTTCCGTTCTGCCCGCCCAGTAAATTAAGCCCGCCTGCATTACTTTCTATCGCCCAGATTGGGCCAGACGTGAAATACGCCGGGTTTGTCTGAAGGTTGAATGTGTTTAAATCTGTGGAAGTGTATAATGCCGTGGCCGAACCGTTTGCGCCGCCTATTAACCAATAGCTGCCATTCCACTTTATTTTGTATACCGCGGACATTGTGATGCTTGTGCTTTTATTTGTAAAATTCTGTCCGTCTGCTGACGACGCTATTCTTCCGCCGCCGCCCACAAGCCATGTGGTTCCGTTCCATTCCAGTGTGTTTATGTCATACGTTCCGCCCAGTGCGGTTGCAAGCGCAGATGAATGGTCGCTCCACGTTGTTGAGCCGTCGTACTTTACTATCTTTCCCCCCTTTCCCGCTATTAACCAGTAACTGCCGTTCCACTTTACCGCCAGGACATCATTTGTTCCAAAATTTAACTGCGCCTTTAAGTCTGTCCATGTGGTCCCGTTAAAACTGTTCAGCGAACCGCTTGTTCCGCCTACCATCCAGTATGTCGTCGGCGTGTTCTTGTATCCAATTGCCCTGATGTCGCCCGAGAAATTCTGAAGGCCTGCGGAATAATCTGTCCAGGTTGTTGTGCCGTTCCACCCTTTTACCTTACCGCCGGCGCCGCCTATTAACCAGCTGCTTCCGTTGTGCCATACTGTATAAATATTATCAGTGCCAAAACCCGCTTCCACACTTAAGTTAACAAAATGCGAGCCGTCATAACTGTTTATTTTTCCGCCGTCACCGGCTATTACCCATGTGCCAACCCCGTCATATTTTATCGCTTCTATGCCGCCGCCCCAGTTTATTACACCGGTAGTTTCCGCAAACCGCGGCTCTCTTAACAAAATCCCCTGATTGTTTACAGTATCCCAGTTTGCAGTTGTGGCAGAATTATCCTTAAAATTGTCTGTTGTGAAGTTTTCGGTGTAGGTGGTTGCCGAATATATAATAGAAGAGATAAAAAGTAATATCAAAGTTATAAAAATAGACCTTTTTTTAGTCTTATTAAATTTCATTTAACACTCCGATTTTTTACCGCCCCATTACACACAAATAATACCTTAACATAATCATAAAATCAACAGAAAAATCGTTTAACTTACCGATTGATAACCCCGCTTTCATATTATATAATATTCAACATTATGGAAAAACAATTACGTTTAAACAGGCTTATTGGCATTACAGTGCTTTTTACCGTCGCCGTCGTACTTTCGGACGTTTTCGTAAATATTTACATCTGGCGGCTTAAGAACAACTATGCGTCTTTATCCTTATACATGCTTTCCACTTATGCCGTTGTCCCCTTTATTTTTTACGCCAACAGCTTTATTGCCAGAAAACTGGACCGCGTGTCAATTTACAGGATTGGAATACTATTTTACACGGCTTTTTACCTTTGCGTGCTTGTCTTAAACCAAAAAGTGACAGACTACCTGATTCTGCTTGGAGTTTTAAAAGGCCTGGCAATGGGATTTTACTGGTTTGGCTACCACGTACTAACTTTTGATTACACAAGCCCCCAAAACAGGGATAAGTTTTATTCCATTACGTCTGTGGCTTCCGGAATTACTTCACTGCTTGCGCCGCCGGTGGCGGGATATATGATAGTAAAACTTGGCGGGTATAACGGGTATTATTTTATCTTCATCACTTCCGCTGTTCTTTTCATAGGCGCCATACTTATGTCATCAAGCCTTAAATCAGAGCCCGTTGACCATCCATACAGAATTAAGGACCTTATCTTCACCCGTGATAAAAAGTGGCGCGGGGTTTTAATCGCTTACTTTTTTCTTGCGGCGCGCGATGCCATAACAATGTTCCTATTCGCGGTGCTGCTTGTAAAAGTAACGGACAGTGAATTTACCTTTGGAAAAATAACCATTCTTTTTTCCGCGGTGTCAATTACCTCCGCTTACCTGCTTGGCAAAATTTCAAAACCTGTACACCGGGAAAAGCTTATCCTTTACGGCGCCATAATTCAGTTTGCCGCATCGCTTGTGCTGCTTGTAAAAATAGATTTTATCTTTCTTGTGATCCAGGGCCTTTTATTCCCCATAGGCGATAATTTAATAAGAATCCCCATATCGGCGTATTCAATGGATGTAATTTCGGAAAGCGACCCTGAAGGCAAAAGAAAAATGGAATACCTTGTGGCGCGCGACCTTCCCATTGCGGCGGGAAGGATATCAATGATGCTGTTTTTTATGTTTCTGCTTCAGCACCTTCCTGTTCACGGAATCAAAGCCACTATCTTTATGATTTCGCTGGCGCCGTTTGGAATATGGCTGGCTTTAAGAAATACCAAAGTTAAACCAAGTAAACAGCCGCCTATTACCGTTTCTGAAGCATAAAATCGGGCGTTTCCCCCTCGTCTGTTGCAGGTGTTTTTTCAACGGCACTTTCTTTCAAATTAAAAACTTCAAGTATAAGGTCGTATATAAAACCGGCTGCCACACCCGCCGCAACAGCCATGCCCGCGCCTGTTAAAACCGCCTGCGTGTCAGACATATTATTTGAATCAGCCATCTGTGTGCCTGCTATAGCGCCGCCCGCCACTGCCCCGGTCACTATAACAGCGCCAAGAAACTGCTGCCCGTCCGACGCTTTTTTTCCGGCAGACGCGCACCCTGTAATTGATAACATTATTACCGCCAGTAAAACCGCTGTTATTCTTTTCATATTAAGCCTCCCTGCAGGCACCCTGCGTTTTAATCAAACCACAGGATAATCATAATCTAAAACAGATGATTTGGAAAGCGTGTTTTACGCGTATATTGATTTTAACCGCGGTGGTTTTCTATAAACTGCCCGTACCACCTGCCGCTTTTCTTTATAGTCCTCTTCTGCGTGCCATAGTCCACCCTTACAATGCCAAAACGTTTGGAATATCCGGAAGACCATTCAAAATTATCCATTAATGACCAGTAGTAATAACCTTTCAGGTTATATCCCGCCTTAACCGCCCGCTCACACGCTTTAAGGTGGCCTTTTATATATTCAAGCCTGTCATCATCGTCCACTTCGCCTTTAACATTGACTATATCTTTTGCCGCCATTCCGTTTTCCATAACATACACAGGTATGTTTCCGTATTCATCATTTATCCTTTTCACCAGTTCAAACAGCCCGTCAGGGTAGACTTCCCACCCCATTTCCGTAATTTTCGCGTTTTCAACCGGCTTGCTGTTAACGCATTTCATCCAGTTAAACTCTTCACTCTCCCCGTCATATATCCTGAAACGGAAATAAAAATTTATCCCTAAAAAGTCAGACTTGTTGTTTTTTATTAATTCCATATCTTCCGGCGTGATTTCAGGGGCTGTGCCCTGTTTTTTTCTAAGTTCCATAATATCTTCAGGGTATGTGCCCTTTAACGACGGCTCACAGAACCACCTGTTCCAGATTCCGTCAACCTGCCGCGTGTTTACCGCGGAATTTTTTGTTTTGTCCATATCATGCACCGGCGACATACAGTGCACTATTCCTATTTTTCCGCCTTCAATTTTTTCTTCCCTGAATGCCTTTACCGCTTTGGCGTGCGCCAGATGCATATGATGAGCCGCCTGAAGCGCTTTTTTTGTGTCTTTAATGCCGGGTGCGAATTTCCCGTTTTCATAACCCAGGTGCGCCGCCACATACATCTCATTAAACGTCGCCCACATTTTAACCCTGTCCCCGTAACGCTTAAAACAATAGCCGGCGTAATCCGCGAAGATGTCCGCGCTTTCTTTTTTTAACCAGCCGCCTTCCTCATGAAATTTAAGCGGCAAGTCCCAGTGATATAAAGTAATAGACGGCTCTATGCCGTTTTTAATAAGTTCATCAATAAGCAAATCATAAAAAGCAGCCCCTTTTTCATTTACCGCCCCGTACCCTCCGGGGAAAATCCTTGGCCATGAAATAGAAAACCTGTATGACATTATGTTCATCTTTTTCATAAGCGCTACATCTTCTTTATACCTGTGGTAGTGGTCACACGCAATTTTTCCGTCATCGCCGTTTACAATTGTGCCCTGCCTGCGGCAGAATTCGTCCCATATGGATTCCCCTTTGCCGTCTTCGTCCCATGCGCCTTCTATCTGATAAGATGATGTGGCGGTTCCAAGAATAAAACCTTTCGTCAGCTGAATATCTTCCATGTCGCGCTCCATTTGTTTTTACGTTAAAACAGATTTATAAAAAAACATGGGCATTTAGCCCATGTTTTAAATATATTTTCTGTTAACTAAATTTATTATCTTCTGTTATTCCTTTTTTCGCCTTTTTCTATCCTTAAATCAAATACAGGGGCTATGCCCTTTTTTGCGGCTTCATTAATCCTGTATATCTCTTCATCGGTAAGTTCTATTTCGCCTTTAAATCCTGTGCCGTGATGAAAGTCACCTATAAAAAGAGGGTCGCCTTCTTTTGTATTATATACGGATTTACCGTTCTTCTGCCATGAAACAAAAACCCATTCCGCCTTAACAACAGTAACATGCTCGTTAAGCTGAAGTTCCCTGCCGTCAAAACTTAATATCTTGCCGTCAACATCAACCTTAAAAACACCCAGATAAACATCACTGATGGTGCCTTCTTTTCCAATAAGGCTTTTGGGCCTTTTAAGGCTGTCATCCGAATCCATAAAATCCAAATTCTTTACCGTAACCCTCTGTCCTATTTTCATTTTCATTACCCCCGATTTAGATATTTCAATAATCTGCCGCTTTTGTGAATTATACTTATACGTTTAAACTTTGTCAATAAGATAACCCCCGCCTGCGCGGGGGTATCTGTTATTTTTTATCTTTTCTTTCTTTTTTCTTATCCTTTTCTGTGTCTTCATTCTCATCATTATCTATTTCCTTTTCCTCAACCTCTTCCTTTGCCTTATCATCCTTATCTATTTCCTTACCCTTAACCTCATCCTTATTCTTCGCCTGTTCTTCTTTCATTCTCTTGTAATTTTCCCATCCGTCAGCGTGTTTTTTATCGCCAAAGTGATTCCCTTTATTAGTTTTATCCCTGTCCTTTTTTGGCACTGCTGTAGCAGAAGGTTCAGGGACATTTGTGGCGGCTGCCGAAGGAACAACAGTTGGTACATCAGTGGCCGCCGGAACAATTGTATTTACCGGGGTTGCCGTAACAACCACTTCTTTTATATAAATAACTGTCACAGCAGGCACCGGCGTATTGGAAGCGGTTACTGTATTTGTAGCCACAACAGTTGGCACTTCCTTTTTTCCGTTTATATACCTGAAAGACTCTTTAAGATTTCCATTTTTATCATAGGCCTGAAACCTGCCGTGCCTTACATCCCTGTCAAATTCTTCGTACTGTTTTAAAAGCCCGTTGGAGTAATAGGATTTAAACGCCCCCTGCTTTTTTCCACCCCTGTAATATCCGTATGTTTCAGCCGCGCCGTTTTCATAATAAGAATAATACGCGCCATCCGGAGCATCATTCCTGTATGTTGTCTTAACCTTAAGATTTCCCCTGTCATCATATATCTTGCTGATGCCGTTTTTTAAATTATTTTTGTAATCCACCTTTTCTATTATTACGCCGTTCCTGTTATACTTGCGTACGGTTGCGGTAATTTTTTCACCTGTTTTAATTACAGTATTACCGGGGCCGGGGCTCCATACTGCTATGCGTTTATCCCCCCTGTAAAAAACCGTCTTATTACCTTCCTGCTTGATTACCACTTCCACATCAATATTGGTGACATTAACACTATTTACAACAACCTGCGCGGTTGGTACCGCCGTAGCTGCCGCAACAGCCGTTCCGGGCTGTACAATAACAGGTGTTACATTGGAATAATATCTTTCAGTATAAGAGTAATCATAAGGGGAATCCTGAACGTAAACAGTACATCCGGATGAGAACATTGCTGTAATAAGGGCACCCAACAGTAAAAACTTTTTGGTTTTTTTCATAAATTACCTCCTGTTTTTTATACTTCTTTGACGCCCCCTGCGTTCCAATAGTTTACATATTATATCATTAAAAACAGCGCGCAGTACATAATTATAATAAAACTGCCTTATAAAAATCCGGGGGCCTTGTGCGGGTTTTCGCGGAGGCCCGGGGCGTTTAAGGCAAAAAAAAAGCGGCAGGCTGTTCAGCCTGCCGCTTTTAATATCATAAAAAAACTATTTTGCTTCTTCTTTTGTTTCCTTCGGAGCTTCCGCGGGCGCTGCAACCACTTCTCTCATTTCAGCTAACGCGCCGACGCCTGTATCAAACCTTCTGTTTTCTTTCTTTGCCTTTCTTCCAAAAGATTCCCTGATGTAATAAAGTTTTGCCCTTTTTGCTTTTCCTTCTTTTGTAACCTTGATGCTGTCAATGCTGGGGGTGTTTATCGGAAAAGTCCTTTCAACGCCGATAGCGCCAAAGGATATCTTTCTTACAGTAAACATGGCATTTAAGCCTGTTCCTTTTTTGGCTATGACAACGCCTTCAAAGGCCTGTATTCTTTCCTTGTTTCCTTCTTTAATTTTTGTATTAACCTTTACCGTGCTTCCTACGGAAATCTTACTGAAATCAACACCCTTCTTCTTATATTGTTTTTCAATAATTTCCTTAATTTTTGTCGCCATTTTTCTGTACTCCTTTACCCTTTCAAGAATTTTCTGTCTTCATCAGACAGTTTTATTTTCTCCAGCAGTTCGGGCCTGTTTTTTTTTGTCTTTAACAGGGCCTGCTGCCTTCTGAATTTTTTTATCATTTCGTGATTTCCGGACACAAGCTCTATTGGAACCTGCATCCCTTCATACTCCCTTGGTTTGGTGTACTGGGGAAAATCCAGTATGCCCTTTTCAAAGGATTCGTGCACGGCGGACTCTTCATTGCCAAGCACTTCCGGCAGAAGCCTTGTCACGCCTTCTATTATAACCAGCGATGCAAATTCGCCGCCGCTAAGTATATAATCTCCTATGCATATTTCTTCGTCAACATAATTCACCACCCGTTCGTCCACGCCTTCATATCTTCCGCAGATAATAGTCAGTGAATCCAGCAGCGCGTACTCCCTTAACTTTTCCTGGGTTAAGCTGCGTCCGGAAGCGCTCATTAAAAGCACTTTTCCTGTTTTGCCCTCTTCTTTTACGCTTTTCAGCGCTTTGTGAATGGGCTCCACTTTCATGACCATTCCGCCTTCGCCGCCAAAGGGCGTGTCGTCGGTCATCTTGTGCTTGTCTTCCGCGAAATCACGGATGTTGACCACTTTAAAGTTTACCTTTTGTTTTTCCCTTGCCCTTTTAAGGATGCTGAAGTTAAGCGCCTTTTCAAAGACTTCCGGAAAAATCGTAAGAACATTTATTTCCATCATTCGTTTATTATTTCAAGCGGTATTCTTTTCTTTATTCCTTTGTTAGCCGCCGCTATGCTTACAAGGCTTCTTAACGCCTTTATGGTTCTGCCTTCCCTGCCAATGATAAACTTTATGTCGCCGGGAGCAACCGATATGACGCATTTTTCAAGCCTGCCTGTCATATCATTTATCTCCTTAACCGCCAGCTTTTCTTTTTCAGAAATCAATAAAGACGCCGCGTATTCAAGAAGTGCTTTCATTTATTTAGCCGCTTTCTTTACCTTTGTCTTCTTTGCTTTCTTCTTTTTTACGGGCTTTACCGGAATCATTTCATTATAAATGTTCAGTTCCCTGAAAATACCCTTAACAGCCGGAGTAATCTTGGCTCCGTCCTTTATCCACTTTGTTGTGGCTTCTTTTTCAAGCTTAATAACAGGGGGATTCTTGGTAGGGTTATAATACCCAAGTTCTTCAATGTATTCTCCGCCTTTTGCCGAACGCCTTTCATCAACCGCAACTATCCTGTAGAAAGCGCTGTTGGCCCTTCCCATTCTTTTCAACCTTAATATTACCGACATGCAAAAAACCTCCTTAAAAACTTTTGATTCGCGCTATTTTGCGCGAAAACTTTTCATTTTATGCAACTGGAGCCGATGACCGGGATTGAACCGGTGACCTACTGATTACGAATCAGTTGCTCTACCACTGAGCTACATCGGCAAAGCAATCAATTAATTAATGGTGCCGAGAGACGGAATTGAACCGCCGACGCACAGATTTTCAGTCTGTCGCTCTACCGACTGAGCTATCTCGGCACCTATATTCGGTTGATGTAAAAGTAAAAAAATATAATAACAATAAAGACTGAATCAAAACGTCTGAGAATTATAATAAAATAAGGAAATATTGTCAACATTAAAAAGGTTTTTTAACCTGTTAAGTTCTGGTGTGTTTCCCGGTTATAAAAGTGACAATTATGCCAAAAACCGTATATAAATACATTATTCCCTTCATTATTACAAGGCCGCAAAGCAGCCCCGGCCTTGAAAATAGCAGTTTGCGATTTCTGATGTATGCCGGGCGAATTACAGAAAACTGCTTTCCCGTAAGCACAGGATATTTATTTATATATGTTTTAAATGTCCTTCCATATATATACCCTTTTTTCCATGTCTGTGTTACCTTCAAAACTTCGTGATGTTTTATAAATGCAGAAGCCCTTCCTATTTTTAAGTTTTTGGCAAGAAGCCGCTGGTGAATATCAAAGTCTTCCCCGGCGGTAAGGGTTTCATCATATCCGCCAAGCCGTTTATAAACATCACTGCGAATAAAACGGTTCGCGGATTCCATGTATTCATCATTAAGAAAGGTAAGTTTTTCAATGGCGCGTACCAGGTGCCAGAAAGTTTTTCCCACAGATACTTCCGGGACTATAAGGGCGTCATATTTTTCTTTCTCGCAGAGTTTAACGCAGTTTTCCACAAGCATGGGGGTTAATTCCATATCAGAATCTATGTGGAAAAGATATTTGCCCCGCGCAATTTTCGCCCCTATATTTCTTGCTTTTGTCCTGTTGGGATTCTGAAATATAAGTTTTACTTTTTTATATTTTTTTATTATATCAATACTGCCGTCATTGCTTTTCCCGTCATTAATTATAATTTCGATATTCTTATAAGTCTGCCCAAGCATTGACTTAATACAGGTCTCTATTGTTTTGGCTGTGTTGTACGCGGGGATTATAACCGATACAAGCGGTGTGCTTTTAAGCTTAATTTTTTTATTATACGCCAGGGCTTGTTCTGTACCGGCGTCAAAGTAAGGCGCGTTTAGTTTTGTAAATTTGTCAGGCATAATTATTTCCTTATCTTCATAAAGTCCATGATATGCCCAATTACCGCTTTTGCAGCTTTAAAGATGAAAGCCAAATCTGCCCATGAACGCACTGCCATAAACTGGCGCAGGATAAACCTTGGCGTCATGAATGCCTTATAAATACTTTCGCACTTGCCCACCACTTCTTCCGGGGACATGTCCGGCGTTTTAAATACCGGCTCTGTCATGTCAAACTTATCCCAGTCGCCCGCCTTAAAACGCAGCCAGTCATTTTGAATTGCCTGGTCATATAGCGGGGTTCCCGGATACGCGGTTACCACAGTTGCCTGCAGCATGTCCGCCAGCCCTTTATCAAGCAGCTTTCTTGCCAGGTCTAATGTCCGGTTTGCGTCATCGCGCGTTTCCCACGGGTAGCCCACCATTACTGTTAAATGCACGCCAAGGCCCGCGTCTTTTGCAATCCTGCACCCTTTTTCTATGTCTTCCACTTTAATACCCTTGCACACCCTGTCAAGCGTAGCCTGGTTCGCCGATTCAAGCCCGAACTTCATAAGCCTGAAGCCCGCTTTTTTCATCAGCGGGGCTGTTTCTTTATTTATATAATCAAACCTGTAATTGGCAAGTATGGACATTTTATAGTCCCTGTTTATCATTCCTTCGCAGAACTTTTTCAGCCATTCCCCGCGCGGGAATGTGCCTGTATCATCAAATACCTCTTTGATGCCGTATTTCTGCACAAGCGTGTCTATTTCAGATAAAAGGCTTTCCGAGCTTCTTGTCCTGAATTTCGGGAAAAGCCCTGTCCACGCGCAGAATGTGCATTTGCCCCACGGGCAGTCGCGGCCAACCATTGTGTATGTGTAAGGCGAGTACTTAAAGAACTTTTCGCCGTAAAGTTTCCACTTTGTAAGGTCCCTGTCTATAAACGGCAAAGAGTTTAAATCGTTATTTGAATGGTCAAATTTGCCTGTGTCTTTTATGTCATTATTTTCCCTGTACCAGATACCGCTTATTAAACCCGCTTTTTTTGAAAGGTAATCAGCAATGCTTAATAAAGAAAAATCATAATCCCCGCCGGTTATGACAAAATCATACGTGGAATTCTGCATTGATTCAAGGGGAAACGCGGTTACATGGTCGCCCATTAATACCGTCTTTACATTTGGCAGGACTTTTTTTATTTCTGCTTCTATTGACCACATCTGCTTAACAACAGGGGTTTTTGTTTCTATAGCTATTACATCCGGTTTAACATCAAGCAGCATGTTTATATACATGTCCCAGTCAATCATTTCAGCTATGGAGTCATTATAAATTGCGTCATACCCTTTGGAAGCAAGAAGCGTTGCCGCGGAAGCCGGCACCATGGGATATATAAATGACGGATTATGAAACCACTGAAACTGCCTGTTCTGTCCAAGCGTGGGCGTACCTTTTCCCTTTAACGGCGGATATGATATCATTACTTTCATTTCTTTTTTACCTCTTCTTTAAGCCTTGGTGACAGCAGGCCTTTTATGAAATAGATTCCGTAAACTACGTGGTTTACAAATATCCCCGGCAGAACAACAGATGCCAGTTTAATATCTTTAATTTTAATCCCGTCAATTATTAACAGTATAACATACAAGGCAAGAGGCAGTGACCACAAAGCAAGAAGCTGCCGGGCAAATAAAAGAGGGATAATAAAACTTAAAATATACAGCGTAAAAAAGGTCGGTAAAAAATACGAAAGCCGTAAAGACGTTTCCGGGAATTTTTTTACAAAATATCCCCTGTGAAGCGCGTAGCTTTTAACCTGTTTTATATGGCCATCCGGAAAATTACGCCTGTGGTGATAGACAAACACATCCGGGTCATAGGCAATTTTCATCTTGTGGTCGCGGACTATTTTAAGGCACATTACAGTATCTTCGCCGGGCCAGAACTCCGTATTAAACCCGCCAATCTTATCCAGAATATCGCGCCTTACCAATAAATTACACGACGGAAAATCATCCACAAACCGCGCATGTTCCGGTTTATAACGAAAGCGGTAGCCGCCCCCGCCCAAAAGCGATGCGTATATATCCCCGCTTACCTTCTGCAGAAAAGAGTCATTATCAGGGGTTGCCGCCGGCCCGCCTACAGCCGCGATATCGGAGGATGATTCAAAAATCTCCACAGCTTTTTTAAGCCATTGTTTCATCGGGAATACGTCGTCGTCTATAAAAGCAATAATCTCGCCTTTGGAAGCTTTTACGCCTATATCCCTTTTCTCACCGGGATAAATATGCGTGGTGGGAATGATTTTAAGATCAAAAGTAAATTTCCCGTCTATTTTGCTGTCAAAATCCGGCAGTACTATAACCTCTATTTTAGACTTATCATAGTCCAGCGCCTCTATATAAGGAAGCGATTCTCTTATATAATCATTAATCTCTTTTACCGGTATTATTATTGATACAGTTTTCATAATTCTCCGTTTATTATTAACAGTTAATCCTGCCGCAAAGCTTAAAAATACGGCATATGTTTATATAAGTTTAAAACATATGTAGAACTAATTCAACAGGCAAAATACAAAGAACAAGTTTCATATTAATATATCCTTTATTCCTGAACTGTTTCAGACTCTTTTGTAATTGCTCCATTATTCTTTTATATAATATTCTTCAGGAAATATATAAATATTAGGATGCCGCTTTAAATCTCGCGCCATGTCATCGTCATATCCCCTTATTTGCCATTCAGTTTCTACATGTTTTATCACATTAATTTTTCCATTACTGTAACTGTATTCACCCGTATTTTTGGTATCCAAATCTTCAAGAATAATATTTATTACATCTTTATCAGATGTAACACTCTTAATCTTTATACTCTTAGATTTAACAATATAATAATATTTTGTAAGGTTTTTAACCATTTTATCACGCGATACAATTATTAACCTGGAATAATAATCATTCAATAACATGCGTTCAATAAACAAAATATTCTTTTTCCTGAAAATTTCTAGTTCAATAAAATAAGCACTTAAACTTGGGTATTTCTTTCTGAACTTTTCCTTATTAAACCTGCATGCTTCTAAAGCGGATGCAATTACATGCGCATATTGAAATTCATCCCTTATAAAGTATGGCCCTATACCGAATTTATCTACTTCGACACAATGCATTTCATAAGCATCAGCTGCTAAACTATAATTCCCCCTATCGTAATAAATCTCTGCCAAGCAAAAATAAAGATAAGATAACAATATTGTATCGTTATAAACCAACGGATTAAAAACCGTATCTCCTTTAATCTGAATTGCACTTCTTTTGGATTGAAGATTCTCTATTATCTGTAGTATTTTTCGTTCATTTTCAACGTTTTTTTGCAAAGTTTTTAGATTTAATTGTGCTTCTATCCAACTTCTTATTTTTCTTAATTCTTCTGATTTCTCACTTTTATTATTACTTTTAACAATTTCGCGTTGATGAAAATATGAATCCATCAATCTATCAAGTTCTTTTATATTTACTGCAGCACATATGGATGAAAAAAACATCAGGTAAAACAGGCATTGAGACAATAGCAGTATTGTTTTTTTCATCCGCATTTCCCTTCTGTTTTTTTGTTTACCTGTCATAGATATTTTGCCCAAATGGCTGATTAATAAGGTCACGATAAAATAAACCCGAGATCCCGCGGGCTGAAGACCCGCGTCTACCACTACCAGGACAAAAACAAAACTGCCGGACAGCGCAGGAGCGCTGTCCCTACAAATTCAAAAACATATTTAAATCAAAGACGAGGCGTAATATATTACGCCTCTACATTAAAAGACCAAACAAAGACAAGAAAATCCGCTACTGCTGTTTGTCGTAATACTTTATTATGTGCAGGCGGTAGAATACGGCAAGGGTGTCCCATACCATGTTAAAAATCGTTTTAAACTTTATGTGGCCGTATTTGCCTTTGTAGTCAACCACAACCGGCGCTTCGGCTATCTTATACCCTTTATGGTGTGCAAGCACAAGCAGTTCAAGGTCAAACGCGTAGCGCTTGATAAGCACTTTATGAAAGGTATTCTTTAATACTTCTGCCTTAAACAGCTTTATCCCGGTCTGCGTGTCTTTTAACGGCAGTCCAAATAATAATTTCACGATAAAAAAATAAACCGCGGACATTAACCTTCTGTTTTTGGGGTAATTTAAAACCGAATCCTTGTGGCGCTTGGATCCGATTACAACATCGGCATTATTGCTCTTCATCACTTCAAAGAGCACTTCAAACTGCCTTGGGTGAATGTCAAGGTCGCCGTCAAGCAGCATGACCATATCGCCTGTGCTTTTTTTAAACGCCTCTTTTAACGCCTCGCCCTTGCCTTCGTTTATCTGCTGTTTGTACGCCATTACCCTTGGGTTATTTAACTCTTTCACCTTTTCATAGGTTTTATCTTTTGACCCGTCATCTATGACTATAATTTCATATCCAATCCCAAGTTTCTTAAAATATTCATCGGTTTCCAGAATATTGGCGGCAACCGCAAGTTCTTCATTGAATACAGGCATTAAAACTGAAAGTTTTTTAAACGGCATGTTCGGGTTTCCTGTTCTCTTTTGCCGTAAGCAGCGATAAAAGCAGTATCGCCAGATTCACGGAAAATAGTATTGTTATTACCTGCATAAATGAAGCGTGGAAAAACCATAAAAGCACCGCATACAGAATGATTCCGGCGTACATTATATATATCATTACATACCTGTGTATTGCCAGGCAGTAGTTCATAACCACATTTATCAAAACAAGCGGAAGTATCGCGGCGCCAAAAATTCTTACCACAGGCGCTATGCCCTTATATTCCCCGCCAAAAAGCAGCCCTATTACAAAGTCCGGAAAGAAATAACAGAATATTATTGCAGCGGCTGATACAACCGCTGTCAGCCCCAGGCTTTTTAAAAGCATTTTTCCGGTGGCGTTATTAAGTTCAAAACTCTGAGACACTTTGGGAAAAAGGGTCATTACAATGGCTCCGGGGAAGAATAAAAACGCCTTGCCTATTATTGAAGTGGCGGAATACAGCCCCGCGTCATGTTCCGCGAAAAAATGTTTTACCATAAAAACATCCATGTAACTTAGCAGCGAAAACGCCGTGGCAGAGAAAAAAACCGGCAGCGCGTAAGATAAAATATCCCTTTTTCTTAATATTTCAACATTTTTTTCCCTGTGTTTAAATAAAAACGACAGCATAAAAATACCTACAAGATAAGCGCAGAAGGCGCCGACAAACGTGGTTAATAACGCCCCCCTGACGCCGAATCCAAGCATTAAAAACAGTATAAGGGAACCCAGCCGTAACACGGCATCCAGCGTAAGGTTAAGCCCCATGCCAATAAAATTCTGCATCCCCTGAAGTATGCCGCGGACCACCGGTATTATAAGGGATACAACGGCTATTAAACCCAGAATTACTATAAGGCCGTAATCGTCAATTTTGAAAAAAGACTGTATGAACGGCCCGCCGGCAAGAAACCCGATGAAATAAACGGCGCCAAGCATAAGAAACCAGCCTGTGGTTTTTCTGAAAAGGTGTTCAATGCCCCCGTAATTTTTCCTTGCCATACAGATTGATGTCTTTTTTACAATTGTCATCTGAAGCGCCAAAGCAGGCATGGAAAAAAGTATAACAAGGCCCAGAAGAGGGACAAGCACTCCGTACTCTTCCGGGCCCAATTTTCTGCTTACATACATGTGAAAGATAAAATTTAAAAGGTTCACGCCGCTTGTGGCAGCAAACATTATTATTGAATCTTTCAGCAGGCCTTCATTTCTATCTTTCACTTTAATTCCCTGACTGCCGTTTGTATTATTCAAATACCGGCCTGATCTTTACTATTGTGTTCTTTGACACTTCGGAGATATAAATGTTGTCCTGCGCGTCAATCGCGATACCAAGAGGGTTGCCAAAAAGAGTCTTGCCTTTTGAATCTGTCTTAATGGTTCCCACATATTTGAACTTTGGATGTTTGGTGTCATAGACCCAGATATCCTGCGTGCCCGATGATACAGCGTAAAGATAATCGCGCGAATCAACAGCCACCATCGGCCACATGGGTTTTGCGGCATCCCAGCCCTTAACTTTAATTGAAGCTTCCGGTTTTAAATCGCCTGACAGGACTGCCACGCGCATATTGCCCGGGTCGCCTACATATACCCTTTTCTTGCTGTCAAAAGCTATGCCAAAAACTTCCTGGAAATTACCAAGCGCTTTTCCGCGCTCGCCGAACGGTTTTCCTATACGGTTGCCGTCAGTGTCAAACCTGTGTATCCTTGAAGTACCTGTGTCTGCCACGTGCACCATTCCGTAAGAGTTAACAGCCACGTTTCTTGGGCTGTAAAAACCGGCTTTTTCTCCGCCAATTTCCAGGACAAACCTGCCTTTTGAATCAAACTTCTGCATCCTTCCGTTCCACGCGTCAGCCACATACAGATTATTCTGTTTGTCAACAGCCACGCCGGACGGTTCTTTAAACTGCCCTTTTTTCTCGCCTTTTTCCCCTACTGTGCCGGCGGATTCACCGTTTAACGTGAATTTGTCCACCCTGTTATTCTGAAGGTCAGCCACATATAAAAAACCGTCATCAGATACAGCAAGGCCCCTTGGCCCGTTCATCTGCCCTGTTTTTTCACCCGTTCCGCCAAATTCAATTATCTTATCCGCCTTAATATACTTTACCGGATCGCCGCCTTTTAATTTTGCTATCCCTATTACGGCAGCAATAATAATCACGGCAATTATAAGCCCGCCAAAACCGCCCTTTTTCTTTTTACCGCGTTTTTTACTTTTTTTGGCTTTGCTTTTCTTTGAAACCTTTTTTGACTTCACCGGTTTCTTTAATGCCTTCTTTACTTTTTTCTTTGCCATATTTAAACCCTCCTGTTTTAATCTTTATCTATATAACTGATAAGCTTGTTTAACCCTGAATCAGACACCACAATTTTTCCGCCGCCTGCGTATGCCACCGAAAGCGGGCATCCAAATAAAGGCGCCCCGTTTTCATTTTTATCAATAATTTTCTTTTTCTTTCCGTCAAGGGAATAACGCAGCACCCTTTTATTTGTGGAATCCGTTATGTAAATAAAACCGCGCTGCCTGTCCATTGAAAGGTACGGTTCCATAAGGCAGCCGTTTACAATCTGGCCGTCTGCCCATCCGTCCACTTTAAATTCATTTACATACTGCCCGTTTGTAGTGATAATCTGCACCCTGTAATTCTTGCGGTCAAGTATGTAAAGTTTTCCGTCCGGCCCTTCCTTAATTCCAAAAGGTTCATTGAACTGTAATTTGCCCGCTCCCTTTGTGCCGATTGTGGCCACAGATTTTCCCTGCGGGTCAAATTTCTCTATTTTGCCGTTGCCTGTGTCGCACACGTAAACATAACCGTTTTTATCAACAGCCGCGTCGCGCGGGCCCCACATGCCTTTATCCTTGCCAAAATCCCTGATATATTTTCCGCTTTTGTTGAATACCTGTATCCTGCTGTTCCATGTATCTGTCACATAAAGGTTGCCGTCCGGGCCCATGTCTATGCCGCAGGGTTCCTTAAATTTGCCCTTATCTTCGCCTTCTTTTCCCCACATGGAAACAAAAGCATTTTCTTTGTTGAACTTCTGTATCCTGTGATTGCGGGAATCCACCACGTATATGTTTCCTTCCGCATCCACATCAAGGTCGCGCGCGCTGTTAAACGAACCTTTTTTTGCCTCTGAAGACTGCGCCTGCTGTACGGGTTTTCTTTCTTTGCTTACATTATCCGGGTTAAACATAACCAATATTACAATAAGCAGAATTCCAAACAACGTACTTATAATAATTTTTTCCTGCTTTGACATGCTTGCCAGGTTAATCATCTGTCTCCGCCCTCCAGCCAGTATTTTTCAAGGTCTTTTCTTACATAAACCACCATGTCATAAGAACCAAGGTCGTTCCACACATCGCGGTACATAAAACGCTTCCACATCATTTCTATCTTGCCGGGCTTGTTTGGCGCGCTGAAAAGCGGCGCGCTCCACCATTTCTTTTCATCAGGCGCCCACCATTCCCTAAGCTTATACCTGAAAGCCACGTAATCATTTTCAAGTTTTGCCTTTACCGCAGCGTCGTGGCCCGCGTTTGCCTCTTCAATGCCGGAAAATATTATGGCTTTGCCGACATCAGAATCGGGTATCATTTTTGGCGGGTACGCTATCTTTTTATAATCCCTTAAATACCACGCGAACGGCCAGGAACAATAATCTTCAATTACCATTTCCAGGTCATACGGGCTGTACCTGCGGAATTCCTGGCTGTCCCACTTTAACGCCTTCATCCTGTTGGCAAAGTTATCAAGGTTGCGGACTATTTTTGTGGAATCCACGGATGACTGCACGTAAATAAGCGACTCTTTTGGCGACGCGCCTTCTTCATAGAAGCAGACGTTAATCGCGCCGTGAATGGAACCAAGCGATAACAGTACAAACATCACAAGGCCTGCCGCCCTTTTCCAGGTCTGTTCTTTATTGTCAATTATATCCGCTATCATTTTTCCGGCTATAAGCATTAAAGGTAATAACGGGTGTAATACAAGCCACGGCATTTTTTCGCCGGCCCATGAATAAATTATCATCGCCATTATCCACCAGTAAATACAGAAAATATTAAACAGCGTCCTTTTTTCTTTTTTAATAACGTAATAAACCGTCGCTATAAGCCCGAAGAATACCGAAGGCAGTTCATAGAACGGGGTTAAAAGCAGGTAAAAATTCCACGGCTGGCTGCCGCGCGCCACACCGTGCTGGCCAAGCCAGTACGTTAAAGCCGCGATATAACCGTCAATTATCCCTTTAGCGTTTACAAAAAAACTGTGATTGGGTTCTTTATTAAAAAACAGCAGCGCGTGTATTGCCACAAAAATACCCAGCGCGGTAAGAAACACTTTTGACCCGGGCTTTGTAAGCCAATATTCCACCGTGCGGTGCATTCCGCCCTCGTCTTCGTATTTATCAGGGTCGGATGTTTTAAGCGAATTTTCCCAGAGCCACCTTACAAAGAAAAACGTTCCAAAAATAAACAGGGTTATATACGTTACTTCTTTTGTAGCCCAGGAAAGCGCAAGTCCAACCGCTGCCAGAAACAGCCAGCCGGGCTTTTTGTTTTCAAAGTATTTGAACAGCCCTACAACTATTAAAAGCGTGTCCCCCGCTATGTAGATATCGTTTCTTATGTAGCGGGACTGGTACATAAACGAAGGCGATATCGCCATGATAAAAGCCGTGACCATAGCGCCTGTTTTGCCAAGCTGTGGTTTTAAGTACCACAGAAGCCAGATGCAAAGCATGCCGTAAAAAGCCGGCATTATCCTGGCTGTATAATCGGTGGCTCCGAAAAGAAAGTAAACAAACGCGTTGGCGTGAAAAAGAAACGGCCCGTGAAGCATCGGGTTATAAGAATACCCGTTGCCCATGAAAAGCTTCCACGAGTAAAACGCGTGCATGGATTCATCGTGGTGCATAGGCTTATCGCCAAGCACCGCGAACCTTGAAACAAACGCGGCTATAATTATTAACAGCCAGATAACAGCTTCCCAATTTATAGTAAAAGCCCCGGGGGTCTGAATAAGGTCCTGCGTTGTTATTGCCATGTCTGAAGATTTTGCTGTTTTTGCCGCTGCCTTTTTGCCATCCGCCTTTGCTTCTTTTTTTGCCGGATCGCTTGGCACCGTCATCTTAGCGCCGCAGCTGTCACAGAACTTGTTGTCTTTGGGATTTTCAGATCCGCACTTCGAGCATTTCATTGTATCTGCCATTTTTCCTCCTTACCTTTTCTTGTATATTATAGTTTCATTTTTATTAAAATAAGCCACATCCATAAAATCTTTAAACTTATCCAAGTTTCCCGCGCTGCCAAACTTATCGCGTTCCAGTACGCCCACGTACACGTATTCCACGTTAAACTGGTTTAAAAGCTGCTGCGCTTCATTGGCATCCGCTGTTTCGTATATTCTGCTGACAATACCCTGCCTGCGGCCGGCTTCGTCGTAATTGCCGCGCCACTGCAGTTCATGCCCCGGCCACCCAAGCACTGTGGGCAATCCCGTAAATGATGTTATTCTGGCGTATTCAGTGTATTCCCCGCCCCACGCTTCAAGGATTACGGGTTTGCCTTTAACTTCCTTTTTTAACCACTGAATGGCTTCATAATCGCCCGCTGCCGGCATCCTTCCTTCATACAGCCTTTCTTTTAAAAACGCGCTTCCGTCAAGTTCCATGGCGCCGGAAAAACCCGCGGTCTTTACGCTTGATGCCGCAAACGGATAGAACATTCCGGCCGCGATAAGAAGAATAAATACCGAATACCACGACCAGCGTATAGCGGCGTGTTTATGCCTTAAATAGAAATGCTTTATCCAGAAGAAACTGTACGCGGCTGCTATGGAATACATTATCCACGTCTGGTAATAGAATTTAAATACCGTGTTCATGCGTTCCAGCGGCGCGTGCTGCCCTTCGCGGGAGAAAGTGTCAATAACGTGAAAAAGTTCGCAGCCAAGGGCTGCAAAGAAAGCGGTAAAGATAAGGATTATGACAAACTGGTTTTCTTTCTGTTCCACCTTTGTAAGCCCAAGCACAAACGTATAGGCAAAAAGCAGGAACATAATACCCGCAAATATTCCGGGGGTGAAGCCTTTGCATTCCGGGCATTTTGCGGTAAGGTCAAAAATGGTCTTAACCGTTATAAGCAGCAGCGCAACACCAATTGTAATTCCAAGCCCTATAAATACCTTTTTATCCTTAACAGAGCCCGGCGCCGTAAAAAGTTTGAAAAATGACATTACTGTCTGATTGCCTTTTTTAACAGGAAGTTCTTCCCCTCCAAGCTTAAGTTCCACTCCTGTTATCTGGTAGCCGCACTGCCCGCATATTATTTTGCCTTCCCTTATTTCAGTTCCGCAGCGGGGGCAGTACTCGTTCCTCTTTTTGGATTTCTCGCCCTTAATGGCAAAAACCCAGTTAAACGTCCTGAACACTATAAAGGAAAGTATCGGAAAAAGCATAATCCCGAAAATTGTAAGGTAATCCGCAACGCTTGTGTTTGCTTTTACAAAACCCACGCCCTTTGCCTGCGAGCCAAAAAGAAGCGTAAACGGCAGGTACGCGATTATGGAAATAAAAAATATCACGCCGAATCCCGTTGCCGCGTCCACCCACCAGTCTTTTACTTTTTCACGGTCAGAATACCTGTTGGCTGCAATACACAGCATTATGACAAAAAGATATGTGGGGAAATCCCAGCTGTTTAAGAACCAAAGCCCGCCTAAAAGCAGCCCTGTGAATCCCAGAAACAGAAGCTTGCGCGGCTCTTTTCCAAATATATCCTTTTCTTCCCACTTGGCAAAAAGAAGCCCGATATTAAGGGCAAGCAATACAAATGGTATTGCCATCTGATGAGGATGAAGGTCGCCCAAAAGGAACGAGAAAAACGGGAATTCATTAATGGTAATATCGTAATTGGGCCTGTCAATAATTCTGGAAGTGTGCCACCAGTTAAAGTTATCCGTGGACCAGCCGTTGGATACAACCTGAATAAACCCGTCAATATTGCTTATTAAAAGCAGGAATGCCGCGGCAAGAAAACCTATAAGGTAATTCTTGGTAAGGTTGTAAAGCAATCCGACAGTTCCAAGCGCGGACAGCGCCACTATATATGTAAGGGCTATGTTGTACGCCATTCCGTTAGGTATGGCTGTCAGCTTAAACATTATGGCCATCATAAGATATCCAAAATAATAGTAGCTTATATGAAGCGCCTTGCCTGCCGCATCAACACCGTACATCCACGGGTCAAAAGGCGGCATCTTATCGGCTTTAACTATGGAATTGATGAAAGCAAAATCCATGAATTTTTCCGTTCCCACTATGTCCGGCTGGTTCATTCTGAACATGGCGTAAACAAGGAAAATAAGAAAATAAAACAGTTCGGCTATTATTACCACCCCTGCTTTTTCAGAGAAGAATTGAAGCATTTCTTTTTTATTCTGAAGAAAAAGCCAGACAGAAACCCCTGTCATTACGGCTATTACCCCAAGAATGGTGCCGGTGGAAAAACTTAAGAAACCCAGCAGCCAGGAAAAGTATGATATAAGGAAGATACCCACAATTTTTGTAAACATGTAACCCTTATCCTGCGATTTCCCAAAGAGCACAAAGGTTATCGGAAAAGCCAGCAACCCGATTATTACGGAAACAAACCACCACTTAGCAATATAACCAAAAAATACGTCCAAAGTAACACCTCCACTTTGCTTTTAAGGGCATATTTCACCCATTATTTAAGCTTTTTTTAGAATTTTCCCGTTATAAACATATATAAAATATAGAGAATTATACGAAAAACCCCCATAATTGTCAATCGGGATAAACGTAAGGCAGAGGCTTGGATGCTTAGATGCTTGGAAGGTTGGATGCACGAAGGGATGGAAGGATTTTGCCAAGCTTCCAAGCTTCCAAGCATCTAAGCATCTAAGCATCTAACCTTCCAACCATCTGCCCTTATATATTTTTCTTGCAAAATAACGCTTATCACATATAATATTCCGGTAAGTTAAATCATATAATTAAAAGGTGCATATGAAAAAGGGCAATTTATCCTACATTTTAAAACTTGTATTTATCGGATTTGTTATGTTTGGCATTACCACCGCGGTTGTTATGAAACTGGTCTTCTCTATCGGCTCTATATCCATGCCCGATTATACGGGAATGGCTTTTGAAAAAGCCGTAAAAAGCGCCGGCAGAATGGGCATTGACTTAAAACTTGAAGATGAAGTTTACAGTAATCTTTATGAAAAAGGCTTTGTTGTCTCGCAGAACGTAAAACCAAAAGTAAAAATTAAAAAGGGCCGCGCGGTGTATGCCGTTGTAAGCCGCGGTTCAAAGATGATAAGGGTTCCGGACGTCACGGGAATGATAAAAGCAAAAGCCGTACTGAACCTGATTAATCTTGACCTTGGCCCCGGTTATGACGATGCAATTTCTTCTTCCATACATAAAAAAGACACTATAATCGCCCAGTTCCCTTCCGCGGGCGCGGATGTACCATTTAACGAAAACGTAAGTACCTTAAGGTCAGAAGGGTTAAAAGATGAAGTTTTCATGATGCCTGACGTAAAAGGCAAAAACATATTTGATGTTTACAAGGCGCTGCGCAGGCACGACCTTACCGTGGAAAAAATAAACGTGGAAATAAATAACGAATTGCCTTCGGGAAGCATCTTGTCCCAGTCGCCGGAAGCGGGATATGCGGTTAATAAAAAGACACCTATAATACTTAACGCCGGCAATAAAGAAGACGATTTAAGCCTTAAAAAACGCCTTATTAAGGTGAATTTCACCCTTGAAAGCGCGGACCCGCTGCCAAAACACGTAAAGATATCGGTTTTAAGCCTTGCAGGCAGCGAAGCCATATATAATAAAATTACTCTGGTAAAAGAAAAAATAGAAGTCCAGCCGGTTGTCCGCGGCGACGCTTTGGTTCAGATATTTGTGAATAACGAACTTGTAAAAGAACACGAATTTAAGGCGCAATAATGTCAAAGATGATGCTTGCCCCTTCCATTCTTGATTCGGATTTTTCCGATATTAAAAACACATTTAAATTTTTAGAACAGATAAAAGCGGAATTTGTGCACCTTGATATAATGGACGGAAATTTTGTACCGAACCTTACCTTTGGCCCTAAAGTGATAAAATCCTTCCGGCCCCATACATCATTACCTTTTGACGCGCACCTTATGATAGAAAAACCGGAGCGCTACATTTCAAATTATCTGGACGCGGGGTGCGACTACATCACCATACATGAAGAAGCCTCCAACGACTGCGGCGCTGTGATTAGTGAAATACACGCTGCCGGAAAAAAAGCAGGGCTGTCAGTAAAACCCGGCACCCCTGTTTCTTCCCTTTTTAAATATATGGACAAACTTGACCTTATCCTTATTATGACTGTGGAACCGGGTTTTGGCGGGCAGAAATTTATGACAGATATGCTTTCAAAAATAACCGAACTTAGGACGCTGATAGATAAAAACAAATATAACTGCCTTATAGAAATTGACGGCGGCATTAATACCGCCACCGCTCCCCTTGCCTGCGGCGCGGGCGCTGATATTCTTGTGGCGGGAAGCGCCATATTTTCCGCGCCTGACCGTGTTAAAGCGGCGTCTGACATCCGCGATTCCGTAAAGGGCTGCCGGTAATGTTTGACGCAATTTCAAAAAAACTTGACTCTGTCATCCGCAAAATACGGGGCACAGGGATAATTTCCGAAGCAAACATAGAAGAAACGCTTAAAGCCATACGCATGTCCATGCTTGAAGCGGACGTAAATTATAAAGTTGTAAAAGACTTTGTTGCCGCTGTTAAAGAAAAAGCGATGGGAGAATCTGTCCTAAACGCGGTGTCGCCCGGCCAGCAGTTTACCAAAATAGTCCATGACGAACTTACATCTTTTCTTGGCGAAAAAAACAACGGGATTGATACTTCCCGCACCACCACGCTTATAATGCTTGTGGGGCTTCAGGGGTCGGGCAAAACCACCACAGCCGCAAAACTTGGGCTGTACTTAAAAAACGAAAGAAAACTTCCCCGCATACTGCTTGTAGGGGCGGACACTTACAGGCCTGCCGCTAAAGAACAGCTTAAAAAACTTGCCGGCATGATTGGCGCGGACTTTTACACGGAAGAACACAACGACGCCATAAAGATATGCAAAAACGCCTATTCCCTTCTTGAAACAAAACTGTATGACATTGTGGTGTTTGACACCGCCGGCCGCCTGCACATAGATGAAGACATGATAAAAGAAATTGAGATTATTAAAAAATCTATCCCCATGAACGAAGTCTTTCTTGTGGCAGACTCTATGCTTGGGCAGGAATCGGTAAATGTGGCAAAAAGTTTTAACGAAGCCGTGGGCTTAACCGGCATTATCCTTACTAAAACAGACGGCGATGCCAGGGGCGGCGCCGCCCTTTCAATGAAATACGTGACCGGCGTCCCCATTAAATTTATGGGCACAGGCGAAAAAGCAGACAGGTTTGAACTGTTTCACCCTGACAGGCTGGCATCATCCATTCTTGGCATGGGCGATATAATTTCCCTTGTTGAAAAAGTACAAAAATCGGTCACCGAAGAAGAAGCCAAAAAAACAGAAGAAAAATTCCGCAAAGCCACCTTTAACCTGGAAGACTTTCTTGAGCAGATGAAGACAATGAAAAACATGGGCCCGCTTGATGAACTGTTAAAGATGATTCCCGGCGCCGCCAACATGGGGCTTGATAACGTGAAAATAGACGAAAAAGAATTAAAACACACAGAAGCCATAATACTTTCCATGACACCCAAAGAACGCAGAAGGCCGGAAATTCTTGATGACAGCAGAAAAAAAAGGGTGGCAAAAGGGTGCGGCCTGCCGGTAGAACGCGTGAATAAATTATTAAAACAATTCAACATGTCAAAGAAGATGATGAAAAAGATGGGCAAGAAAACCCGCCACGGCAAACCAAATTTCGGGCAGATGCCGGGTAATTTCAGGGGATTCTAGGTACTTCCAAAAAATGCAGCTAGGCAGCTCAGCGGCTCGGCAGCTTGGTAAAATCTTTAAACCTTATACTTTCCTTTCACTTATCTATTACCGATTTGGCAGGTGCGCCTTTTAAGGCGCGTTGTTTAGATTTATATATTTTAACGTAGAGGCGCAATATATTGCGCCTTACACAGGGTTGTAAAAACCAAAAACGAGACGCAATGTATTGCGTCTCTATATTATAAAACCTTACACCAACTGCCGCGGGCTAAAGACCCGCGTCTACCACACCAGATCTAAACCTAGCTGCCTAGCTGCCTAGCTGCTGAGCTGCCGCCCTACCCCTTCACCGCGCCAAGCAGCGTCTTCGTATATTCACTGCGCGGGTTTGAATACACTTCATCCACTTCACCGTATTCCACTATCTCTCCCCTGTTCATAACTGCCACCGTGTCAGCAAGGCTTTTTACTATTCTTAAATCATGCGTGATAAATATGATTGATATGCCATTTTTCTCGTTCAAATCAGAAAAAAGTTTAAGTATCTGCGCCTGAACAGAGACGTCAAGCGAAGATACCGGTTCGTCCGCTATTAACAGTTCCGGATTTACAGATAACGCCCTTGCTATGCCCACCCTTTGCCGCTGGCCGCCTGACAGTTCATGCGGGTATTTTTCCATTACATCAGCGCCAAGCCCCACTGACTGCAGCATTTGCTGTATTTTCCCGCTGATATTTTCTTTCTTTACCCCAAAGTGTATTGATATTGGTTCGGCTAATACATTACCAATTGTCATCCTTGGATTTAAGGAGTAGTACGTGTCCTGAAACACATACTGAACCTTTCTTCTCTCAGCCGGATTTTTATAGTCAGGTATTTTTCCGTCCAGAAATACCGCGCCGGAATCCTGCGTTTCCAGCCCTGCTATAATTCTGGCAAGGGTGGTTTTACCTGAACCGCTTTCACCCACCAGCGCCAGTATTCTGCCTTTTTCAATTTCTACGGATGCGTCAACAAGCGCGTTTACCCTGTAACGCGCGCCGCCAAAAGCGCCTTCTGCCATAAAATGCTTGCATAATTTTTCCGTACGCAGAATTATATTTTTCATTTTTTACCGCCCGGGTAAAAACACCTTACAAAATGGCCGGGTTTTACTTCTATAAGTTCGGGCTTCTGGCTTCTGCACTTATCATCCGCATAAGGGCACCTTGGAGAAAAAGCGCAGAAATCCCTTCCTTCCCGTGGCCTGGCAACTTCCCCGGGTATTACGGTAAACTGCCTTTTTTTGGAATCCAGCGACGGTATAATTTCAAAAAGCGCCGCGGTGTAAGGATGCAGCGCGGATTTTTTATCTTTAATTGCTCCGTCTTCCGCTATCTCTCCCGCGTACATAACTATAATTCTGGACGCAAGTTCATTTGCCAGGTGAAGGTCGTGAGTTATAAGCAGTAATGTCAGATTGTGTTCTTCTTTTAATTTTTTCAGCAGTTCAACTATCTGCGCCTGAACGGTTACATCCAGCGCTGTTGTGGGTTCATCCGCTATCAGAATTTTGGGATTGCAGGAAAGCGCTATTGCGGCCATTACCCTTTGCTGTAAGCCGCCGCTTAACTGGTGCGGGTACGAATTATACACACGCTGCGCGTCCGTAATACCGGCATCATTTAACAGCTCCAGTGATTTTTGTTCAAGCGCCGGCGCTGCCATTTTCCCAAAGTGCGCCGTAAGCGTCTCTTCTATCTGCTGTTTTATTGAAAACAGCGGGTTTAAAGACGCCCCCGGTTCCTGAAATATCATACCCGCGGTTTTACCCCTAATGCTTCTTAACCTTTCTTCATCCGCGTTTAACACATCCATTGCGTCCATAAAAACCGAACCCGTCACCACGGCATTTTCCGGAAGAAGTTTTAACAGCGCGTTTGCAAGCGTGGTCTTTCCGCACCCGGATTCGCCGACAATTGCCGCTGATTCTCCCGCCGAAATATCAAGCGACACACCGGCAACCGCGGTTATAAAATTTTTCTTAACTTTATATTTCACTGTCAGGTCGGATACATTAATTATGCCCATTACCCCTCCCTGTCCAGCTTGGGGTTCAAATAATCCCTTAAGCCTTCACCAAGAAGGTTAAATGAAAACACCGCCGCGAAAATTGACAGCCCCGGGTACAATACAAGCCACCACGCGGTGTCTATATAATCTTTTCCCGATGTCAGGATATTGCCCCAGCTTGGTTCCGGCGGCTGAACGCCAAGCCCTAAAAATGACAGCCCGGATTCCGCAAGAATTGCCCCTGAAATTCCAAACGTGATATATACAAGCACCGGCGAAAAAGCATTCGGCAGGATATGGCGAAACATTATCCTTCTTTTTTTAAACCCAAGCAGCTTTGCGGCTTCCACATAGGGCAGTTTCTTTATATATAAAACTTCCGCCCTTACTATCCTTGCGATATCAGTCCACGATGTAAGCCCTATTATGATGACAATATTAAATATGGAAGGGCCTAAAAAAACGATAAGCATAAGTATTAAAAATAAGGTAGGCACGGTTAAAAATATATCCACGCCGCGCATTATTATGTTGTCAATTACGCCGCCAAAATATCCGGCAATTATGCCAAGCAGTACGCCTATCACCGCGGAGATTAAAACCGCCATTATGCCTACGGATACAGAGACCCTTGTGCCGCGCAGCAGCCTTGAAAAAACGTCCCTGCCAAGTTCGTCAGTCCCCATTATGTGGGCTTTGGAAGGGCTCTGCAGGCGCTGCGAAATGTCCTGCTCCCTGTAATCGCGCGGTGAAATCACAGGCGCAAGTATTGCCATAGCCACTATAAAAACCACAACAATAAGCCCTGCCGTCATCATTTTATTCATTATTTATACCTTATCCTTGGGTCCACTGCCGCGTACGCAATGTCCGCCGCAAGATTGCCTAAAAGAGTAAGCACAGCGCCCATTGTCACCACACCCATTATTACCGGATAGTCAAAACTTAAAGCGGACTCATATGCCAGCCGCCCCATTCCGGGCCACGCGAATATGGTTTCAAATATAAAACTTCCGCCGATTAACCCCGGGATGGACATTCCCAAAAGCGTAATTACGGGAAGCAGGCTGTTTTTCAGCGCGCTTCTGTATAATATGGTTTTTTTATCAAGCCCTTTGGCGTATGCCGCCCTGATATACTGCTGGGAAAGAGCTTCTATCATTCCGGATTTTACAAAGCGGGAGATGTAAGCAAGCCCCCCTATTGAAGTGACAATAAGCGGCAGTATCAGGTGCGACGCAAGGTCAGCTATTTTCTGCGGCAGGGTCATATAATCAAAATCAATTGATACCATGCCGGATACGGGAAGCAGCCCCGCCTTGACTGATACAAATAGCATAAGCAGAAGCGCAAGCCAGAAAGTGGGTATAGAGTAGCCTATAAAAGTAAAGACCGTTATAATTTTGTCCGCCGCCGTGTTTCTTTTTACCGCAGAAATTACCCCCAGTATTATTCCAAAAAAGAACACCAGCGCAAGCGACAGCACATTTAAAAGCAGCGTGGCGGGAAGGCGTTCTGCCACCTTGTGCAGCACCGGCCTGTGGTCAATAAAAGATTCCCCAAAATTAAAAGTTACTGTCCTTCCAATCCATTCCACATATTGTACCAATATGGGTTTATCCAGCCCGTACAAATGGCGCATGCGTTCTATAGAATCCGGCGATGTACGGATATCCATCTGCATGTTAACCGCGGTAAAACCGCCGGGCGTCAGGTGGATAATAAAAAAAGTGATTACTGTAATACCAAACAGCACCGGTATTGCAAGCAACAGCCTTTTAAAGATATAGCGCTTCACTTTTTACCCCGCTTTTTAAAAATAAAAAAGCCCCGGATTTTGGTCCGGGGCTTTGGTGTAATCATTAATAAGTATCTTAAACTTTTAGCCTTTTAATCCGCTTGTTGCTACGCCTTCTATGAAGTACTTCTGCCCGAAGAAGAACACTATAAGTATCGGAAGAAGGACTATCGTTGAAGCCGCCATCATAAGGTGATAGTAGCTGCCGTACATTGTGGTAAATGTCTGAAGCCCAAGCGCAAGGGTGTATTTGCTGGAACTGTTAAGGTAAATTAACGGGTTCATGAAGTCGTTCCAGTTGTAAACAAATCCGAATATCGCGATTGTGACAAGCGCCGGTTTTACAAGCGGCATAAGTATAAGCCAGAAAATCTGGAAATAGTTGCAGCCGTCAATTTTTGCAGCGTCATCAAGTTCATAAGGAATTGTCATGAAAAACTGCCTCATGAGGAAGATGTTAAACGCGCCGCCGCCAAAGAACGTGGGGACAATAAGCGGGGCAAAAGTATCAATCCATCCTATGTATTTAAAAAGGATGAACGTGGGTATCATTGTTACCTGCGCGGGAATCATCATGGTGCTTACCATTATAAGGAACAGCTGATCCCTGTAAGGAAACTTAAACCTTGAAAAACCGTACGCGACAAAAGCAGAACTTAAAAGGGTTCCTAAAAGCCCGCAGACAGTTATAAAGATGGTGTTAAGCAGGTATGTGGTGAAAGTTTCGCTTAAAGCTTTGGGGCTCCACGCTTCCACATAGTTATGCCACTGCGGAGGAATTACAGCCACCTTGTCATCCTTGGTTACCCTGTCGCCTGTCGCGACTTTTACCTTGGAATTCATTGGTGCTTCTATCCTGTCTATAACATTACCTTCTTTATCCGCTATCATTATAATATTGCCGTTTACCTTTGCAACGCCGGATGTGGGCAATTTGGCAATAATATCGCCTTCCGCCACATAGTCGCCCTTCTGAACATTTAACCGGGCGGCTCCGGACAATGTCATTGTGCTTAATACCTTTGCGCTCTTTTTAAGCCCGGACATAAGATAAATTATGTTGGTGCCGTTAGCGCCCCTTGCTATCTTTACATAGCCTGCCTGCTGGGAACGTACATCGGGGTCAAGTTTCCATGACACATCCGATATAGGAAGCCATTTTGGCGGTGTTGTAAAAATATCAGTGGGATATTTAAGCGACGTTGATACCATCCATACAAGCGGTATAACAAATATCAGCGCGCCCATCCACGCTATAATATAAAGGACCAGGCTTACTGCCATGTCCTGCTTCTTTTTACTTGCCCAGAAGCTGCTCTTCTGCTCCATATTACATTACCTCCAAAGGTTTAGTGGTATAATTTTTATTTCTTAAGTTCGCCTTCATAATGCACCCAGCCGCCGGCAATCTTAAACTGCAGGAAGGTAAATAACATTATGACAAAGAAAAGCGCCCATGCAAGAGCGCAGGCGTATCCCATATGATGATATTTAAAAGCGTAATGATAAATATACAGAACAAGCACAAGCGTGGAATCCGCCGGACCGCCCTGCCCGCCGGTCATTGTATAGACCTGCGTGAATATCTGGAACGACCATACTATGCTCATGATTAAGTTAAAGAAAATAACGGGTGTTAACATAGGAATTGTCACGTGCCTGAACTTATGCCATATTCCCGCGCCGTCAATTTCCGCGGCTTCATATAACTGCCTGGGCACTCCCTGAAGGCCGGCAAGATAAATAATCATGTTTCCGCCTACACCCCAAAGGCTCATTACAACAAGCGCCGGTTTTGACCAGTTTTCATCAGCAAGCCAAAGAGGCCCTTTTACTCCCAGCATACTTAAACCATAGTTGATAAGGCCGAAATCCGGATTAAAAAGCCACATCCAGATAATAGCCGACGCAACACCGGCAGTAACAGAAGGAAGATAATATATTGTCCTTAACAGCCTTACGCTTTTCCAGTCCTGGTTCATTAACAGGGCTACCATGATGGAACCCACAATACCAAGCGGAACCGCGAATAAAGTGTAATAGAACGTGTTTCCCAAACTTATCCAGAACTTTTTATCGCCAAACATATGTGCGAAGTTTTCAAACCCCACAAATTGAATCGGCGTTAAAAGGTCCCACTTACAAAAAGCAAGCACTAAAGACGCGATAATTGGGCCGCCAACAAAAAGAATCATACCCAAAATCCAGGGGCCTATAAAAACATACCCCCACAGCGCTTCATGCGAGCCTGATTTATGATGTACCGGAACAGTATTCGTGCTCATCAGTTTCCTCCGCTGGTTATTCTATGTTCACTGTTATTCAAAGTAATTTTCATTAATTTCCGGCACTATTTCCTGGCATATTTCTTTTGCAGTTGCTTTGCCGCTCCAGATCTTATCAAAGTTGGGTGCAATCATGCTTACGTTGATTTCTTCCCAGTCTGATACCAGCGGAGCAAACTTAACATACTTAACGCCTGCAAGGACAATCTTTTTGTTCTTAGGATCCTGCCCGTCAAGGAAAGCCGGTGATTCAGCAATTTTCTTCATGGCAGGCTGTGCAAGCCCTGTCTGTGCAAGCTGTGTCTGGCCTTTTACTCCGGCAAGATATGTTACAAGCTTCCATGCCGCTTCTTTATTTTTTGATTTGTTTGTGATGGCATATCCGGATCCGCCTGTAGAGAAAGCCCTTACTCCGGTCGGCCCTTTAGGAAACATAACAACGTCCCATTTGAAATCCTTTATCTGCCTGAATGACGGGGTCTTCCATATTCCGCTGTAGAACATACCGGCTTTTCCCGATACGAACATGTCTCCGGAACCCATTCCGCCCATAGCGGTCATCTGGGAAGGCGAAGGCATAACTTTAAACTTATGTATCATATCCGCCCTGAACTGAATGGCGTCATAAGCCGCTTTCTTATCAAGTGTGCACTTTGTGGGGTTCTTTACGTTGTCAACAAGCGATCCGCCGTTGCTTAATACCCATGATTCCCAGATAGGCCAATCATCCACAAATCCAAACTGTACTATCCTTCCCTGCGCGTCTTTCTTTACAAGCGCTTTTGCTTTGGCAAGAAATTCAGCCCATGTCCAGTTGTCTGTCGGGGGCTTAACTCCCGCTGCTTTAAAAAGGTCTTTGTTGTAATACATAACGCAGATAGGCGCGATATCTCTTGGAAGGACATATAACTTGTTTTCCACGGTAAATCTGTCGATTATTTCAGGATAAAAATCGGTTTTTTTGAATGCTGTTTCGTTTGCAAGATAAGGTGTAAGGTCTTCTAAAACACCCTTTTCCGCGAATTTCTTGAAATTGTTTGCTTCTATGAAAAGCACGTCAGGCGCGCTTCCGCCCGCAAACTGTGTTAATACCTTTTCCATGTAAGGCGGTCCCGAAGGGGCCCTTTCCGCGCTTACCTTAACGCCTGTTGCTTTTTCAAATTCCGCGATTGCCTGGTTTATGATTTCAATTTCAGTTACATCTCCCCAATACATGAACCTGATTTTGTTGGTTCCTCCAAGGGGTTTGTTGCAGGCTGTAAACACAAAAAGCGAGGCTAAAACAACTAACGAAAAAACTACAAAAAGCTTTTTCTTCACGGTAATCCTCCTTCAATATTTTAATAATTGATTTTGTAATAAACGTGTTAGTATTTTTACACTTTTAGCTTTAAAAGTCAAGATTTTTTACTTTTTTGACAGTTAGAGGGGCAAAAACCAGAGGGACGGAGGGTCAGATGGTCAGAGGGACGGAAATAAGGTCTATCCCATATCCCATAGATAAGCTGCAACTCTGAAGTTCAGCAGATCAGCGGCTCGGTCTCGGTTTTGCACTGGTAGGCGCACCTTTTTAATACCGAGCCTATTATGGAATTGCTCGGTATTATGTGCGGCAGTTGTTTGTATAAGTGGATATTTAAAATAAAATACACGCGCCCTAAATGGACGCGGCTACCAGAACAAAAACATAAATTAAAACACTATCCCCTATTTCTTATCCTCTCTTGCGGTAAGCTGCCCGCATCCGCCGTCTGTAGGTCCACCGGTACCCATATTCCAAGCAATGTTAGTCCCTTGCCCTACCGCGCATGGCTCACCGGAAAAAGTGGTATTATTCCATTGTTTGAATATATGGTTTGGCGCGTAAACCATCCCGCAATACGCCGGAATTGAAATAACAAACATGCTTATAACAAGCACGGCTCTGAATAATATGTTCCTTCTCATTTAAATATCCTCCGCAATTTTTGTCAGTTGTATATACATGACCACATATAATTTCTAACGGCTTATTTACCGTCGTTGTATGAGTTCTTAAGTCCCTTAAACTGTTTATCATAATTCTTAACCTGATTTTCTTTAACTTCCTTCTTGCTTGCCTTAACAAGCGAACTTGCAGATGCCTTATCTTCTTCCGGGACGTGCAGTATCACAATAGCTTCTGTCTTTTCTTCATTATATAAATATGTCCCGCCTGTAGTTAAAGCCTTAATATCATCCCCCACCTGCGCAACATAAGCCCCATCCACTATCTGAACAGGAACTTTTATCATCATCTTAATAGTTTTGCCTGTCTTCACATTTCCCGGCACCGGCGTCGGCGATGCAGCAAATATCGCCGTTGTTATTAATGCTATTGCCATAATAATCATTATCCTCTTCATAATCCCTCCAAAATGTGTAGTCTTAAAACAACGTTTCTCCAACCAAGTACAGATCTATTAGTTTTTACTTTCAGTAACTAGGTTAATAACAAAACAATTATAACCATCCTTGTTCCCTTATACTTATATAAATTTTTAAAAACCTTTTCACTTTTACATCTGACCTGTCTTATAGGCATACCAAAAAATCACTACCATATTAATTATAAAAGCAAAAATCGCTAATAAGATAAAAATAATTGATTTTTTTAAATTACTAATTAATTTAAAAGCATAGGGATCATTCGCAGATGCATTCGTTTCAGCATCAAGAATACGTTTCGTTACATTCCAAGAAAAAAAAGATCGCATACCATTTGAATTGTTTCGGAAATAACTATCGCAAAAAATAAATTGAAAAGCAAAGTTAATCACGGCTAAAAAAATTAATATAAAAATACCAATTTCTATGTACATTAAAATTCTTATAACCATTAATATGTAACCCCCGGATTAGGTTTGTTATAATCTCCAATAATATATCTTAATAACATTTTACCATCACCTTCATTAGCTTTATCTATTGTCGTAAAAGATTTTTCAACACCACCCGCAACAGGAAGTACACTCGCGCTAAATCCTGCCTGAACCGCATAAGAGATATACCCATTGTCACCACAAATAACATCTCCATTATCATTTACAATACCACCAATTCCTTGTTCGGCACCTGCTTCTGCGATACCAAATGCAAGGTTCCCAAATGCGTCAAAACCAGTGCCAGAAGTGTTTTCAATAGTATTTGAAGTTGTAAATTCCATTCGCAAACCCATAAATAATCCTGCGTTTGTTTCGCCTATCGGCGCAACCGTTTCAGTAGTTCCCCATTCAAATTTCCCATCATCAGTTACACCGAATATAAAACCTTTATTATAAGAAATCCCAGCAGCTACATTAACTGATGAAGCACCTGTAATAGAAATAGTTACATTCCCATCAGGATCTATAAAAATCATTGGATTATTCAGTGTATAAGTGTACAACCCAAGGTTTAACGAATTAAATACCCCACCCATTCCCGGTAGTTTGCTGTTATCTTTTTCTCCCGCACTTGGCAGATACTTATCAAGTATCGGGTCCGGGCTCATCCACAACGAAACCTGTGGATCGTAGTAACGGGCGCCGTAATAGTACAGGCCTGTCCTGTCCATTTCCTTGCCCGTAAACTTAAACGGATTGTTCAGCTCCCCAACTGATACCACCGGCATACTGTCTTCGGTCTGCCATATTTCACCCCATGGCGTATACTCGTTATGCTCCACAATATCGCCTAAAGCGTTTGTCAAATACGTTGACGAGCCAAGATGGTCTGTTCCATAGAAATATGTAAAATCAAAACTATCCGTGCCTGTTGCGCATGCGGCGTCTGACATTATTCTGCTTGCAACGCGCTGATTTCCAACATAATAGTTCTTTGTGTACGTGTTTATGTTGTTCGCATTGCTTAACCACATTGCCGCGTACTGATTTACATACATTGCCACATCCCCAAGCTGCGGCGTCCCTGTATTATAATTATTAACCTTTATCTTCCTTTCACCTTTATGGTCATAGAAATAATTTTCTGATACATGCACATCACCCGGGAAAGTGTCTGCAACCTGTTTTATCCTGTTTTCTTCATCCCATAATATCTGCCTGTTGTAATTATTGTGCTGTGTCACATTCCCATTGGCGTCATATTCATACTGCCTGAAGAAACTTCCGTTATTATTCATGTGATCCACAGCATGCGGACGCGCAGGGTCATAGAAATAATCCCTGTTGTAAGATGAATTTCTGTTATATACCGTCCCACCTATATACAGCTGATTTTTAAAGGACTTATTTGTTATATTGTGAATACTGTCATAATCTGTTGTGGTTTCATATCCGTTTTTACTTACACCCGGCACTTCGGCTGTGGCAAGCAGGTCTTTGCTGTATATCTTCATGCTGTCAACATTCGCATTGCCAAGCCTGAATATCCAGGTTCCAGGGGCATTAAAGGGATTATCAATTGTAACCATATTATCCGCCACTGTATTATTGTACGGGCCAAAGAAAAGTTTTACCTGGTAACCTGCACTTGAATTTCTGTTATATATAAGCCTGTACTTGTACCAGACTGTTCCGCTTAACAGCGGTTCTATACCCAGCGAAGCCCCCGCATTGCCGGGAACCTTTGCCTGGCTTGTATAGCCTTCTGCCGCCCAGTTGTGCTTATAATTAAAGTCGCTTTCATTTATGCCATCGTATTTTTCATAAACCGTATAATTGACATCAGCCGGGGCGTATGAAAGGCGGAGCTTCATATTATGCAATACAGCCATAAACAACAGGTAATACATTGCCTGAAGCTGCTGTAAATATCGCTGTGTGTTGTATCCCCTGTTTACACTCCCATTTAAATACAAAACATCTCCTTAATTCATACCCAAACTAAAATTTTAAACTCCCCGGACTTTTTTATATTACATCAAATATTAAAGATTGGAAAGATTTAAATAAGAAATCAAGGGACGGAAGTAAGGCCGAGGGACAGATGCACAGAGGGACAGAAATAAAAACAAAGGTCAAAAGGACAACAAATACAAAAACAAAAAAGCCGGACAGCGCGGGAGCGCCGCCCCTACAAGTCTAAGACAAAATAACTGCCGCGGGCTGCCGTCTCCGCCATAGTGCCGGGAAAGACCCGCGCCCCTTACTACTATCCCAAAAACCTGGCGGCAGATACGCAGTAAAAATTTTTTCCGTCTGCCCTTAATACACCCTTTTGTTTCACAAGCTGAACAAAAGGAATGTTTCCAAGCGCTGCCGAATTTGCCCTATGATGCGCTTCAATCGCAGTGTCAGAAAGTTTAGCTTCAAACATAACATATGGCTTTTTATTTTTTGTTATTAAAAAGTCGGTTTCCTTTTTATCCCTTGTTCTTAAATAAAAAAGCCCGTATTTATCTGCAGTAGCATCGTTCCATAAATCTATTCTTGCCTTAAGTTCCAGCGCAATAAAATTTTCAAATCTTGCGGCTTCATTATCAACCAAAAAATAATTGTGAAAATAGGCTTTCTTTTCTTTTTTTATGGATTTCTTTATATTTTCATAAAAAGGCTGCAGCTGAAATACAGCGTATGTTAGCGTAAGATAATTCATATAATTTTTTACTGTAGCGTGGTTCACTTCAAGATCCTGCCTTAAAGATTCAAGAGAAAGCGGCGAGCCTATTCTTGACGGCAGCATATATAACAGATTAATAACCCACTCAAGGTTTCTTATCGCCGAAACATCTCTAAGTTCTTCCTTTGTCACCTTTTCAAAATAATTATCATGCCATTTGGCTGCCGCCACGCGGTTTCCTGATAAAAGCGGTTCAGGAAAAGCGCTAAGAGATAAAAAATCATCCATAATTCCTGTTTCCTGCTTTGTATTTGACAGCAATTTATCCACATAATCCGCGGGTTTATTTTCAGGCATAATGTGCTGTATTTTTCTCCCCAAAACTTCTGTTATCATAAGGGGGTTAAGCCTGAACATAAAATAACGCCCAAGCAGGCTGTCTCCCGCTTTGCGCATGACATCAAGCCGGGCGCTTCCCGTAACAATGAAATTCACTTTATCTTCGTGCGTGTCAAAAACATCCTTAAGAATATTTTTCCATTTTGGCATTTTATGTATTTCATCAAAACACACCCATACTTTCCCCTTCCCGCTCCGTCCGGCAAGGTCTGTTTCCAGAATATCCGCTTCTGTTCTATACCGTTTTCTTATCTGCTGCCTGTCCCAATTATAATATAATGATTCATTTCCCTCTTCTTTAAGTTTATTGACGGCTATCGTAGTCTTCCCACACTGCCTTGGCCCGGCTATAAACCGCATCTGCCTGCCAAACTGCGGTAAAAACACTACTTCTTCAAGAAAACGCTTTATCATAGTAACCTCCTGTATCTATGGACATTTTTACATAAACATATAAATTTGTCCAGACTTTTTTACACGTTCATGTAAATTTGTCTAGAATTATAAATGATGATTTTTCAAGTTTTTGCTTTTTTTTTGAGTTTTAGACAAAACGGGTTACACAAAATAAAAAACGAGGGACAGATGCACGGAAGGACGGATGTAACGACGATAAAAAACATCGAAAATTCGAGATTCGAAAATTAGATGAATACCTTACAGGGGTTGGGGGTGTTTTTTCAGTGCGTGCCGCCCAAGTATAGCATGTATCCGGCAGGGGCGGTTTAATGCAACGCCGGCAAATTCGGATGTGCCGCAAGACCGCGATTGCCAATGACGTTAACGCAGTGTGGATTTCAAGTTTATTTGGATGCAAGAATACCAATTTGCGGCGCGTGCTGAAAAAATATATCCAACCCCGGTAAGTCGCTATGGTCGGAGGGTCAGAAGCAACAACAATTCCAAATCAAGAGCCGCGGGATAATACCGCGCAGAATCTGTAATAAGCGCGGTATTAAGACCCGCGTCTACCAAAGATTAAAACCAAACAAATAAATACAAACCTTTATCCCCTATTTCTTATCCTCTTTTGCGGCAAGCTGGCCGCAGGCCGCGTCAATATCCGCGCCTTTTTCTTTTCTTATAAGCGCTTTTATCCTGTATCCCTTTAATATCTTCTGAAAGCTGATGGCTTTTTCACGCTGGCCCGAAGAATATTTCTTTCCGCTTACTTTATTATAAGGTATTAAATTCACCCTGCAGTCAATACCCCTGATAAGTTCAACCAGCATTTCCGCGTCCTGCGCTGAATCATTAACGCCTTCCATAAGCACGTATTCAAAGGTAAGACGGGTTTCCGATTTTGCACAGTACCTTTTTGCGGCCTTTATGACATCCTTGATAGGATATGTTTTTTCCATAGGAACAAGTTTTGACCTTAACGCTGTATCTGCTGTTATTAAAGAAACGGCAAGGTTTACTTTAAGCCCTTCTTCTATCATTGCTTCAATACCCGGAATGATACCCACGGTGGATACGGTTATTCTTTTCTGCGAAAAACCCCTTCCCTTTGGGTCAGAGATAAGTTTTATTGCTTTAAATACATTCTGCGTATTTAAAAGCGGCTCGCCCATGCCCATAAACACCACATTATCCAGCAGATGGGCTGCTTCTATTTCATCCCTTAAAAACTGGCCTACAATCTCTCCCGCTGTAAGGTCCCTTTTTAAGCCCAGTGTGGCAGTGGCACAGAACGCGCACCCGCAGCCGCATCCTGCCTGCGAAGAGATGCACGCGGTGTATCTGTCTTCGTCATTTAAAATAACGGTTTCAATCTTTGTATCATCATCAAGCTGCAGCAGAAGTTTTTTTGTGCCGTCAATTTCCGATTCCTGCTGTTTAATAATTTCCGGCAGAAAAAAATCATAATTAGCTTCAAGGTATTCCCTTACCTTTGCGGGTATGTTTTTAAAATCATCCGTGCTCTGCGCCTTTTTTTTGTATATCCATTCATATACCTGCTGCGCCCTGTACTTTTCAAATCCTGCAGCTGTAAGTACATCCTGTATTTCCTGCAGTGTCATTGCTTTAATATCTTTAGTCATTTAATATCTCCTTTTAATTAATTACAAAGATACTATATCATAACGCCAATTGTAAATCACATCCCTTTTAGGTATAATCATACAAAACTAAAACCGGAGACATAATTGATTCCTGAAAAAAGTTACGACATTATTGTAATAGGCGCCGGACACGCCGGCTGCGAAGCTGCGCTTGCGCCCGCGCGCATGGGGTTAAAGACAGCCCTGTTTACTATTAACATAGACCACATCGCCCATTTATCCTGCAACCCTGCAATTGGCGGGCTTGCCAAAGGCCACCTTGTGCGTGAAATTGACGCATTGGGCGGAGAAATGGCGCTTGCCGCGGACAGGACATCAATTCAGTTTAAGGTTTTAAATTCCAACAAAGGCCCTGCTGTCCATGGTTTAAGGGCACAGGCGGATAAATATGAATACCCCGCCTATATGCGGCGCGTACTGCAGAACACGGACAACCTTGAAATTAAACAGGCGCTTGTGGAAAGCATAACCACAGACGACAAAGGCATTACAGGCATAATAACCGACACCGGCACTTTTTATTCCGCAAAATCCGTGATTGTTACCACAGGCACTTTTTTAAACGGGACAATTTATATAGGCCTTCAGCATTTCAACGGCGGCCGCCTTGGCGACCCGCCTTCTAAAGGGCTGTCAATATCACTTGCCGGGCTTGGTTTTAAACTTGGCAGGATGAAGACAGGCACCAATCCGCGCGTGGATATAAGGTCGGTTGACCTTGATAAATTTACCCCACAGCCGGGCGATGAAAAACCGGTGCCGTTTTCATTCCGTACAGAAAATATAAACACTGACCAGATTATGTGCTGGCTTGCCAGGACAAATGAAAATACCGCAAAGATAATAATGCAGAATCTGGACCGCTCTCCCCTTTACAGCAGTACAGACAGGATGATATTCGGGATTGGGCCAAGGTACTGCCCTTCCATAGAAGACAAAGTGGTTAAATTCCCGGAGAAGACATCACACCAGGTTTTTCTGGAACCCGAAGCAAGAAATTCAAACGAAATATATTTAAACGGCCTTTCAACTTCATTACCGCGCGACGTTCAGTTAATGTACGTGCGTACAATTGAAGGAATGGAAAAAGCAGAAATCACGCGCCCCGGCTATGGCATTGAATACGACTATGCCCCGCCCACGCAGCTTAGCAAATACCTTGAAACCAAATTAATTCCGGGGCTGTTTTTTGCAGGCCAGATAAACGGGACATCGGGCTACGAAGAAGCCGCAGGACAGGGTTTAATAGCCGGCATTAACGCGGCGCTTAAGCTATCAGGTAAGGCTATGTTTTCCCCCGGCCGTGAAGAAGGCTATATAGGCGTCATGATTGACGACCTTGTCACAAAGGGCGTGACAGAACCGTACCGTTTATTTTCGTCACGCGCGGAACACAGGCTTGTGTTAAGAAACGATAACGCCGACATCCGCCTTATGGAATACGGCCGTTCTTTCGGGCTTATTGACGATAAGACGTATGACACTTTTATGTTTAAACAGGAATTTTACAAAACAGAAAAAGAACGTCTTAATAAAATATATGTCCGTCCGTCCCCCGAAACAAATACAAAACTGACAGATATGGGAACCACCGCTCTTCAGTCCGAAAGCTCCCTTTTACAGCTGCTAAGACGTCCGGAAGTACCGTATGAGGCGCTGACAGTTTTTACCGAAATCCCAAAAGTATTGAACCATATATCAGAGTATTTTGTTTCCGAGATTAAATACGAAGGCTACATAAAAAAACAGAACGAGCAAATTGAAAAGTTTAAAAAAATAGAAGAAAAAGCAATACCGCCGGAATTTGATTTCATGAAAGCGGAAGGGCTGCCCTTAGAAGCCCGCCAGAGGTTAAATGAGATTAAACCGGAGACGCTGGGCATGGCTTCCCGCATCCAGGGCGTCACGCCTTCGGATATAAACGTGCTATTACTGCTTATAAAGAAGTTTAGCAACTAACAGCTTACAAGTAACAAGTAACAGGTTACAACTTACAAGTAACAGCTAACAAGTAGCAGGTTATCAGTTGTAAGTTGTAACTTGTCAGCTGTTAACTGTCACCTGTAACTTTTCCCTTATTGACACCCTTTTACTATACTGTTATAATTTCAACCCATGATGCCGGGATGACGAAATGGTAGACGTAGTGGACTTAAAATCCACGGGGCGAAAGCCCGTGCCGGTTCGAGTCCGGCCCCCGGCACCATTTTTTAATTTAAGTTTTTTATGTGTTCTTGACATTTGAATGGAAATATGTAATTATTGTTAACGTTGTTACACATAAGGTTTTCTGAAATGAAAATCCAAACACGACATGACGCGGGGTGGAGCAGTGGTAGCTCGTTGGGCTCATAACCCAAAGGTCAGAGGTTCAAATCCTCTCCCCGCAACCATAAAAAATATAGCGGTTCGAAAGAACCGCTATATTTTTTTGAAGATTCGACATTCGATGATTAGATATTAGAAGATCAAAAAGGTCGAATCTGTTCAAATTTCGAATTCTCGGATTAATTGTCTTATTAGCGGTTCTAACGAACCGCTATTTTTTTTGAAGATTCAGCATTCGATAATTAGAACTTTAATCCGCAGCAATATAAACCTGTTATTTTTTTCTTTTCTTTTTTGCCTTAGCTTTAACCTTAGCCTTAGTTTTAACCTTAGTTTTAGCCTTAGCTTTTTCCTCTGCCATAACATTTGCCTCTGCCTTAGCCTTAACCTCTGCCATAACCTGCATCTTCGGTATGAAAAACAGCAGCGAAAGGTAGCATAAAGCGCCTATGTAGAAGTTAGTTGTAATTCCGGAGTAAATTGATATAAGCACCACAACCGCAGATGCAAAAACACCGAATATTCCGTTTAACGCCCAGTACCACGGCGTACCTGCGGCTTTCGTTCCCGATATCATCCGCATTCCTGCGGGAAAACACATTCCCATTACAAACGCCAGGGGCGCCACCATGGCAATTGAAGACGCAATTTTAGCGGCCATTGAAAAGGTGGTCATTGCGGAAATTATTACAGGCATCAGCAGCGCCAGCGTAATAATGTACCCGCCTATTACAACCGGATAAACTTTGGAAAGAGGCGGCTTTGTAATCGCAATTTTTTCACTTACAAGGCTTCCAATTCCGGCGCTTAGAATCATAGTGAACAATAGTATCCCCAACGCGTAGACAGGATGCCCCAGAAACACGGATAACCTTTGCACCATAGCAATCTGCACAAACATAAATCCCGCCCCTATAAGCGCGAAATAAAACGCGGGCGCATAGTCAACCTTGTTTGCGTCTTTTTTAGCCCCTGCCAGCAGCGGTACCACAATCACAGCCAGCACAAAGAACATCAGCGCGCCTATCAGTATTAAAAGCGTAATGTTGGCAACCATGTTGCCTGAAATTCCGCCCGCGGAATAACGCCAGGCAAAACTTAAGTTGTTAAGTTTTATCATGTTAAAGAAGTATGGCCTTTCATCAGTAGGCGCGGTGTAGTTAAGGGGCGCATCCTTCACAAGTGCGTTTATCTCTTCTATTGACTTCCCTGTTATAATTTTTCTAAGCCACTCATTTTCAGGCTCCTGACCCGGGAAAATAAATATTTTAAACTTAAGCCTTTCCGCCGTTTCCCGCAGTACCTTAAGGTCCTCATCTGAAAAAGGTTTGTTTGAAACAAGTAACGTGGCAATATTACCGATAGCCGTAAGCACAATATGTTTGGAAGGGTCACTGACACCCCTTTTATAAAGCGCTGTGACCGCAAGGTTTACTATACGCGCTGTTTCTCCGGGCTGGTGTTCGGAAAACCACCTTGAAACCGTAAAGACTCCGCCGTCATTAAGCCTGTCAAGAAAAACCTTCCATGCCTCAACTGTATAAAGGCCGTTTTCAGACAGTGTAAAAGCTCCGGCTCCGGTTGCGGCCCATGTATCTATAAGCGCCATTGTAATAACATTAAATTTTTCTGTTGAACGGGCAAGGTAACTGCGGGCTTCGTCAGCCACCAATTCCACGCCCGGCCTGTCTGCCAGCCCCGCAAAATCCCTGAATTTGCCTTTTAGCAACTTAATAAAGATAGGGTTAACTTCTATACCCACCACTCTATCGTGCCCAAAAACAATTGAACTGGTAATATCCCTGCCTCCGCCAACGCCTATGACGCAGCTGCCGCCGTTAGGCCTGATGTAATGCGCAAGGTTAACCATGTCATATTTTAAAACTTCAAGGTTTGCCATATCATCCATGTTAAGCATAAATGTTCCGGCTTCGCCGTCAACAGACAGCCCGTGAACCTTTACAGGAAGATCCGGTGTTATCGGGCTTGTCCCCCACAGGTAAGGCCTTTTAAACTCCATACCGCTGACATTTACCCAGGAAAAAGAGTTCCACTTCTGAAAATAAAATTTTCTGGTGTCGCTTTTATGCCCTTTTATGGTACGCGGGCTGATAAAATCACCCGATATTATGTTTCCGATAAAAACAGCAAGCACAAGGGCAACACAGGCCATTGAAGCACTCTTCAACATTGTTCCCTTGCTCCTGATTGAAAAAATAAACGCGCCGATAGAAGCTATCACCGCAGCAAAAAGTATCATATTTGGAGCGCTTAAAAACTCAAGCCCCAATATAACCGCAAGGCATCCTATGGCAGCTCCTCCCAAATCAGCCCCGTACAGTTTACCCACAGGTTTTTCTTCCCTTGTAAGGATGGCTGTAATGACAATACCCGAAAAATAATATGGTATTATGCAATAAAACGCGGCAAGCAGTATCCTTGTTACACTGGCAATGTTGTGCTGGTAAACAATCGGAGTAAAGCATAAAAGCGTCAGCGAAACAGGCAGTGATACCGCAAAAGCAATAGCCGCCTTTATGTAACTATTGTTAAGGTTTTCCGGCTCGAAGGCCTTTTTATTAAGATAAACAGTAACCGCGCCCCCCGTCATTCCCAGCATGGCTGTTGACACCGCGAAAAAAGCCAGGTGATACCAGGACATGACGCTTAAAATTCTAAGCAATGTTATTTCATAAACCAGTGTTGCAAGTGCCGTAAAAAAAATCCCCGTATAGATATGCATAATACCTCCCTAAAATTAATAAAATTTTTCTTGTTGAAATTGATGCAACAGTATAAACCCGTATTTTTCACCCGTCAAGTTCTAATACGAATGCATTTCAGTCTTTCCATAAACGCACTGCGATTTATGCCCATAACCCGGAAGGCTCAATTAATTAAACCATATTTCCCTCTATTTAATCTCCGCTGCCCGTTTGACCGTCCGCAACATTAAATAAGCTGATACTTCCTAACCTTCCGTTTTTCACATCAGCCCTTTCCCGTGTTTTGAAAATTGGATATTAGAAAATTCAAAATTAGAAAATCAAAACATTTCATAACCGCCTGCATTATTTGCGCCAGCGTTTCTCAACCGCTTCAATAGGCCAAGGCAGCCAAATCCTCTCCCCGCTTCATTTCATCTTAAAATCCTTAATTAGCTTTATAACACTCTTTATATTATTTTGTTCCGCGAAATCCATCGCAGAAAGTCCGTGGGTTCCCTTCACATATGGGTCTGCCCCATTTTCAAGAAGCAGTTTGACCGGCTCAATATACCCGTGTTGAGCGGCAAACATAATAGGAGTGGAGCCCTGATTATCTTTTGTATTTACATCCGCTCCTGCTTTTATAAGCTCCTTTACCGCCTCTGTTCTGCCCGCATTTGCCGCAAATACAAGAGCCGTATATCCTTCATTATCTTTTTTCTCAAGCTGCGCTTTATTTACAATTAGTTCCAGTAACGCCTTAACTTTTCCGTTGCCGGCTGCCGCCATAAGCGGAGTTAAGCCTGTATCATCCGCGGAATCAACATCCGCGCCCGCAGAAACCAACAGTTTTATTGACTTCGGATTGTCTTGTCCGGCGGCAAAAGATAACGCTGTCGCGCCGGCAATCCCCTTCTTTTTATTAATAAACGTCATATCAGGTGAAGCTTTATATTTCAATAAAATTTCCACCATGTCGGCATCATTATTTGAAGCAGCAAGGGCTAAAATTGGCGTATCATCCGCATCTCTTAAATCCGGATCCGCCCCTTTGCTCAACATTTTTTCAACTACTGCCCTGTTCTTTTTCATAACAGCTTTAATAATTTCATTTGCCTTCTCAGCCTCATTAACACGAATAGCAGTTAATACATCATTTCCCCGAAAAAATAAAACTGATAACTTTGATTTATTATCTGAAATATCTGCTTCTATACCTTTATAAGTTAAAATACCGTCAGCTGTAATAATATAGAAAAATATTTCCCCGTCTTTAGGCATAGGAAATTCACTTGTTTTTTTACAAAACTCTGTATACCGATCAGATTCACGCGCCGCAATAATTGATAATTTTTTCACTTTTTCAATACCCGCCAATCCAATTGTTCCGCCGCCTCTTTCATAATATAGACTGCATGTGCCGTCAATCAGGCATATCAAAGAAGCAGCCCCTATATCCGTGCCCATCTCTATAACCACCCCGTATACCCGGGATTTACCAAAAGGCTGAATTCCTCCAAGAAATTTAACAGGTTCGGTCAAAAGTTCATTCCTCATTTCCAACAATGGTGATTTTTCATCCATAACTTCCCCCTCTCCTAAATTTAGCGGTATCACATTTTTTTCATTACCTTTGGCTGACAAAAAAGATAAACTAATAAAAACAACTATAAATATACTTTGTATTATAACCCTCACCACATTTCTCGGATTAACCTTTCTCATTATTCCCCTTAGATTTCCTTTAACTTTTAATAATTATTTAATTTCCCCGTAAAATAAAAGAGCCGGCATCTCTGCCGGCTTTATTGTTTATCAATCCCCTTACTTATCCACCAGTATAAATACCGTTTCCCCGTCTTTAACCAGCCCAAGCTGTTCGCGGGCGGTTTTGGAGACAAATTCTTCGTCAGCGGCTATGTTTGCCATTTTTCCCGAGAGTTTTGCATTGTCTTCTTTTAACGACGCTATCTCTGAATTCAACGACGCTTTCTGCACCCTCATCTTTACAAAGGTATATGCGGCTTTAAAAAAACCAAATACCATTACCAGCGCTATAATCAGCGGGACAATGGCTTTCTTTCCCTTTTTAACTGAAGACTTTCTTAACCTGTAATTGGCTGTCATTTCCCTTTTGTCTCCCATGGTTTAAAGAGATTTGATAGGTTTCTTCCGTCTTCCCATACTTCTTTAAGGCTTGGCATTATCTTATGTTTTTCATAAATAAGAATAGCGAAATTCACCTGCAAAAGGATTATTAAAGAGTATGTAATAAACGGAGCCATGAAAAGCGGGAAAAGCGTTATAAGTTCAAGCACGGTTGGTACCTGCGACCCGCCGATATGAAGGGCAAAATAGAAAACAAAATTAAGATAAAGAATTATAAGCGCCACAGAGGACGCCGCAAAAGGCGCGGAGAGGAGCATTATCAAAGACTTCTTATATGAAACTAAAACCCTTCTTTTTTCATCAAGGACAAGTATGGGAATTAAAAATATCTGGATAAATAAAAACATGATAACAATCCATACCCCTATGCCGCCTACGATATAAACCCACCATCCAAGGTTAAGGATGCTTTTGTAAAAGTTAATGCTTAAAAAAGCCAGAAAGAAAAACGATGTGTTTATCGCAAACAGCGCAATGCCCTTTAACCAGAATAGTTTTAACCCTTCGCCCACCCTGGCAAACATTCCCATGTCTTCATTTGTCCCCGTAATAAATTTTGCCCAGAAATGCATAACCGCGGGCGCAAGCACGTGCCATATAAGGGATAATGCCCCAAGGGTAATAATGGTCGCCTGGGAAGCGCCGTAAACTTTTCTGTTAAGAAACAGTTCTATAAACAGTATGAAGAAAGCGATAAACATAACGCCAAAAACAGAAAAGTTTAAAACAAGGCCTTTTAAAAGATTGTCATAGAATATCCAGAAAGTCCTTTTGAACAGCCGGGAAAACATTAAAGCATCTTTTCCAGGTCTGGGATGGATTTCTTAAGTTCCAGCCTGCCGCGTCCAAGGTTTCCGTCAAGGCTTAACGCCAGTGTCACAAAGTAATTATCCCCTACCATCATCATTATCATTGTGGCTTTTTCGGTTGATATTAAAACTTCATTTGTCTTGCCAAGCCCAAAACTCTGCGATGCCTTCTTGGCATTACTTATAATTGTGGAGTATTCCGCGCCCGCGGCAGTGATATCAAAGTCAGACCTGCTGGAAAACTGGTCAATGGCAATACCATCTTCGCCAATAACACCCGCGCCAATGGCGCCGTCTACGCTGCTGACTATTTTCTGCAAAAGGCTTTTAAAATCCATTTCTCACGGCTCCTATTAATTTATTCACATCAACTGCTTCATTTTTTCTTTAACCTGCTTTAACACAAGCCCCATCTTACCCACATTAATATTTTCATCGCCGATTATGAACAGGACCCCTTTGCCCAATTCCGTGAACAAAAGCTGCCCGTGTTCCGACGCAATTACAACCTGATTAAGTTTTCCCTGCTTCATATTCTTTACAGACTGCTCTGTCTTATTTACTATTGACGCTACAATACCGCCTATTTCCGACTTGTTAATGGATGTCGGCAGTACGCTTGCCACAAGCTGCCCGTCGCGAAGAAGGAATAAACTGCCTACAATTCCGTCAACGGTAGAAAGGCTCTGCAGCACGTTACCAATCTCAATTTTCTTATTATCTGCTATTTCAGGCAGTTTTTCAACTGTTTCTTTTTTCTCTTCTTCTTTTTTTGGCTCTTCTTTTTTAGTTTCTTCCTTTTTCGGCTCTTCTTTCTTAACTTCTTCTTTCTTAGGCTCTTCTTTTTTTGCTTCTTCTTTCTTAGGTTCTTCTTTCTTAACTTCTTCCTTTTTCGGCTCTTCTTTTTTCACTTCTTCTTTCTTTGGCTCTTCCTTTTTTGCGGCAGGCTCGCTTTTATCGTCATCTACAAGGTCATTTTCAACGGCCTCTTTCATTACATCCAGAATATCTTCGGCTGTTATCTTGTCATTTTCCGTGGTTTTGCGTTTTTCTTTCTGCTCTTTCTGCTTGTTTATTTTCTTCTGCTGAAAGTCATATACTTCCCTTAACCGCTGCTGAATTATGATGTTTTCCGCGTCTTTTTCAAGAAGCTCCCTGTATATCTCTATGGCTTTATCAAACTCTTCTTTTTTGGAGTATAATTCCGCCACTTTAAGCGATTTTTGCAGGTCTGACATGGCAGGTTTTTCTTCTTTAACCGCGGGGTTTTCTGCAGGCGCAGGCGGCTGTGGTTTTTCTTCTTTATTTTTATTTGACGGTAATGTAACGGTCTGTTTTGCGGACAGCGCTTCCTGAAGTTTTTCCTGTGTTTCCGTATCTTCCGGATTTAGTGAAAGCACCCTTTGAAACTGTTCCACGGCTTTTGCAAACATCTGCTTTTTAACATAAATATTTCCAAGCATTGTATGAACCATTATGTTATCAATGTCCACGGCTTCAACCTTTTTCAATTCTTCTGCCGCGTCATCATACAGTTCCTGCTCTACATAAATTCTTCCAAGTACAACCCTTGCGGAAGTATATGCGGGATGTTTTTCAAGCCCTGTTTTACAGGTGTCAACGGCTTCCTTATACATACCCGATTTTCTGTATGCCTCCGCAAGCGGAACAAATGCAAGAGAATCAGGGTTCTGCGAAAGTTTTTTCTTTAGGTCTTCAATTTCCGCCTTAAAGGCGTCTGCCATGAAAGAGGCTCCTTATTAAGAAAGCAAACTGTTAAAACGATTTAATTCCTTTTTAATGGCCGAAAAATCAGTAATTTCCTTTAAAATAACACAGCCAATTTCCTTTGTCAATACAAATATTATTTTACCATTTTTTGCTTTCTTATCCCCTGATAACCTGCTTATAATTTGGGTGTTTTTTAGATTTCTTAAAGGTTTTATCAGGTTATACTCATAAAATACTTTATTTATTCTGTTTTCTGTTTCTTGCGAACACAATTTAAGCCGCCTTGACAGCCCCGCCGCAATAACCGCACCAGCCGCAATGGCTTCGCCGTGCTTTAACCCTTTATAATTCAATGCCGCTTCAATGGCATGCCCTGCCGTATGCCCAAAATTAAGAAACGCCCGTAATCCTGATTTTTCTTTTTCATCCTTTGCCACAACAGATGCTTTAATTTCAACTGATCTTGTTACAAGTTTTTGTACCGCTGCTTTATCTCTTTTTAATATTGCCGCCCTGTTTGTTTCCATAAAATTAAAATATTCAGAGTCAAGTATTATGCCGTGTTTAATCGCTTCCGCCATCCCGTTTAAAAATTCCCTTTCCGTCAAAGTATTAAGAGTATCAGTATCCGCAATTACAAACAGCGGCTGATGAAAAGCGCCCGCAAGATTTTTCCCCGACGTAAGATCCACCCCGGTTTTACCGCCGACAGAACTATCCACCTGTGCCAAAAGGGTTGTTGGTATCTGAACAACATCTATGCCCCTCATATAAGTGGCAGCCGCAAAGCCCGCCACGTCGCCCACAACCCCTCCGCCAAGGGCTATAATTGCCGAATGCCTGTCCAGTTTATTCTTAACGCATGCGTCATAAATTGAAGCGACGGCATCAAGCCTTTTATACTGCTCGCCGTCTTTCATTAAATGAATACCTGCCGTGAATCTGCCTTTTAAGCCGGCCATAAGTTTTTTTCCATACAGCGAAAAAACTTTTTTATTGCTTACCACAAGCACCCTGTTTCCCTTTTTAAAGCCGGAAAGAATCTCCCCTGTTTTATGAAGGATATCAGCGCCAACATATACTGTGTATGGATTATTTTTTAACTTTACCCTTACCTGTTCCAAATTTTTTCCGCCTTTGCAGCTATAAGTTTTGCCGCTTCTTCGGCATTTAACCTGTCAGTTACCACCGTTATATCCGCGGCTTTTCTATAAAGTTCCAGCCTGCTTTTAAACAGCGCGCGGGCGCTTTTAAGATTATCTTTATTAAAAAGCGGCCTGTCGGTCTTGCCTTCAAGGCGCTTTTTGCATACTGCAAATGAGTTCTTAAGATAAACCACCAAACCCGCTTTTTTCAGCAGGGGCCGGTTTTCGTTCATCTTAATTATTCCGCCGCCGGTTGAAATAACGGTTTTACTTTTTTTCCCCGCTTTGGCCAGCGCTTTTGTTTCAAGCCCGCGAAAATATAATTCACCGCGGGTTTCAAAAATACGGCTTATTTTTGTTTTCGCGCTTTTTTCTATCTGCGCGTCAAGGTCCACAAACTTCATACCGGTAATACGGGATACTATTTTTCCCACAGTTGTCTTCCCGCTCCCCATAAAACCTATCAGGACAATATTTTTCAAATTACACCCTGTATTTCTTCACGTACTTCTTGTAATTTTCATAGTTAGAAAGTATGTAATCAATATCGCCGCTGCCAAATTTTTCCTGGAAAGCTTTCATAAGTTCTGCTGCAACAATGGTTTCTGCTATTAAGGCTGCAGCCGGAACAGCGCAGACATCCGACCTTTCATATACGGTCTTAACAGCTTTTTTATTTTTAACATTAACGGACTTTAACCCCTTAAGAACTGTGGAGATGGGTTTTAAAGCGGCTTTTATTTCCACTGGATTACCATTTGTCATGCCGCCTTCAATACCGCCGGAGTTATTTGTTTTTCTGTAATAACCGTCTTTTTTTGAATAAAAAATTTCGTCATGCATGGAACTTCCGGTGGCTGCGGCATAGGCAAACCCGGCGCCTATTTCAACGCCCTTCACCGCCTGAAGGCTCATCAAAGCCATAGCCAGCTTTGCGTCAAGTTTCCTGTCCCACTGCGTATAGTCGCCAAGCCCGGGTGGTAATTTGGAAGTGATAATTTTTAAAACTCCGCCCAGCGTATCGCCTTCTTTAACAGCCATGTCAATGGCGGCTTTTACGTTTGATGAATTATTTTTATCGGGAAAACGAAGCTGCGCCTGTGATGCCGCATCCGCTTCTTCTGCCAGTTTTTTTATATCTTTAATTGATGCCTGTTTTGGATACTGCGCGGCAACTCCGGCTATAGCATCCGTAAAACCAAAGACTTCAACACCAAACAGTTTAAGAAATTTTACCGCAAGCGCGCCTGTTATTACCCTGGCGGCGGTCTCCCTTGCGCTGGCGCGTTCCAGCACGTTTCTGAAATCTTTATGGTTGTAACGTATTCCGCCGGACAAATCAGCATGCCCCGGCCTTGGTATATTAAGTTCTTCAAGCGACGACGGGCGCTGCCAGGCGTCCATTTTCTGCGCCCAGTTTTCAAAATCTTTATTTTTAATAAAAACAGATATTGGCGCGCCTGTGGTTTTCCCGAAACGGATGCCGGAAATTATTTCAGCACGGTCGGTTTCTATTTTCTGCCTGCCGCCGCGGCCGTACCCTTTCTGGCGTTCCGCCAGATAACAATCAAAATCATCCGGTGATAATTTTATGTTTGAAGGCACACCGTCTATTATTACGGTAAGCCCTTTTCCGTGTGATTCTCCGGCAGTTAGAAATCTTAGCATGTCTTGTTATCAGTCTTCAACAATAGAAGGGGTTAAAAACACTATCAGTTCCACCTTCTCTGTGGATTTTTTTGTACTCTTAAAAAGTTCTCCCAAAAGCGGGATATCGCCAAGTAGCGGCACTTTTTCAATGGTGTCATAGATGCGCTCGCTCATCAGTCCGCCTATTACAAGAGTGTCATTGTTAGATGCTTTTACATACGTGGTGGCTTCCTGCTCTGAAGTATCAGGAGGGCCGGCAGAAGTGGATGTGGTGCCCACAAGCTTTACAACCCTTACCGTCACGTTCATATCAATTTCATTTTTATTTGTAATTTTTGGCACCACCCTTAAAGATATGGGCAGGTCAAGATTTTTATACTCTGTGGTGATAATAGGCGCCGAATTGGCGTTTGTAACTATATTCTGAACTTCGTAATACGTCCTTCTCATTGTCTCTATTACAGCTTCCCTGTCAGACTGCACCGCTATCTTTGGCGCGGATAAAAGTTTTGCTTCATTTTTCTGTTCCAGCGCGCTTAAGTACGCGTTAATCTTAAAGCCGCTTAGCACAGTGCCAAGCGTCAGCTTGCCTGCAGGGTTAATGGCAAGCGGAATCATCTCGCCTTTAATATACGGCTCATTATTCTGTGAAGCTGCATCCCACGCCACTCCAAGGTCTTTAATATTATTTACATTAACTTCATACAGTTTTGCCTCTATTATTACCTGCGGCACCCTTACGTCAAGCGCTTCGATTATTTTTTCAACGCGTTTCATGTAAGTCTGGCTTGCGGTCACAACAATGCTGGATGTCCTTAAATCAAAATTAAAGTTTGCCTCTTCATCAGCCGCAAGGGTGTTTGTAAGCATGGCCTTTAATTCGGCCACACTGGAGGATTCAAGCGTATCGCCGGCCCTTGTCATAAGCCTGATATTTTTCAGTTTGAAAATCTTGGTGACTATTCCGGAACTGTACTCCTGCGAGCTGCCGTCAGTGGCGTCTATGTCCGCAATCATATCCATTACGGTATCAATGTCATACCTGGTGCCGTTTATCAGTATCTTATTCATACCCGGCGACGTGTCTTCATCAATAATTATATCCAGTGTGGGATTGGAAGCCACCTGCTTTTGAAGTATCTTCACCAGATCCGCGTCCTTCATGGTTCTTGGTGAATAGTGTTTTGTCATTTTGGGCTGCATTGCTTTTTCGCTTTTAATTTCTGCCGGGGATCCAATTGTTATCATATCTCCCCTGGCTTCGTAGTAAAGGTTCTGCGGAACAAGAAGATCCCTTAACACAACGCTAAGAGGCTGATTATCAACTTTCATCGTAACCGGTGAAGCAAGCGCCACTGACTGGCTTGTGGTAAATTCAAAACCGGACTGTGAAGCAAGCATCCTTAAAACGCCCGGTAAACTTGCGTTCTGAACGTTGATTGATATCTTCTGCCTTAAATTAAGATTTTTGCTTTTTGCCTGGACTGTTTCCGCGCCTTTTTCCACATCCACAATTATCTGATTATGATCCCTTGTAACCGTATAAGGCGAGTCTTTTGACAAAGAAAGGCTTACTGCTACTTCCCTGGACTTTTTATTTTCTGTTATGGATATTTTATTTACCGTACCTTTATTCACATTAATGGAATTGGAAGCCACCGAAGACACGGCATCCACAACATCAAGCTTTAAACTGTTATTTTTGGAATCCTTCATCATTCTGTACTTTGCCGGACCGTCAGTGGTCACTATTATTCTTATCTTAGAGTCCTGTTCTGACGCCGCCACATCAACCACCCTGTATATCATACCTGAAACCCTTTTTACCGGCTGTTCCGGTTCCGCAGATGTTCTTGCAGAAGACACCGCGCCCTTATCCACTTCCACAACGATATTGTTACCCTGGTTTGTTGCCTGCCATTTTTGTGCCGAATTAAGGTCTATTACAACCCAAGCCGTGGAATCATGAGGGGCCAGCCTTACCTTGCCAACAGCCCCTTTACCCACCTGAATGGTGTCTGATTTTGTAGCGGTATTTTCAAGCTGCAAAAGCACCCTTGCAGGCGATGATAATTCCGTGGCTTTATATTTTACCTTATCAGAGACATTTATGGTAACTTTCACTTTTGCGTCAGTTTCAGAACTATTAACCCCGGTTATAGAAATTCCTTTTGCAGCGGGTTTTACCACCGCAGCTGCTTTTACCGCGCCGGCTTCCATTGCCGATGACGTATCAGCTTTTTCAACGGGAGAAACGCTTATAAAATCCTCATCCTCCGCGTTTAATTTGACCGTGCCTGTAACAAACAGCATGGAAATAATAAACAGCGCCAATAAAACAAATTTATTCTTCATCGCGCCTCCTGTTTTCTTTTTATTTTATCTATCACGGGGCCTATAAGGCCCGGTAAATTATATTATTCCTCTTCAGGGCCTATGTTATATCCCGTCATATCCTTTTCAAGCTTAAACAGTATTTCCCTGTCTCCCTGCTGTAAAAGCACTTCGTACTGATTAAGTATCTTTCCGGTAATACCCTCTATCACCTTTGAATTATCCGCGTATAGTTTTCCTTCTTCAAAAATATAACTGAACATAAAACCGCCGGTGGTTCGTAATAACGCGGACTTTCTGTTTCCCGTTATGGTAATGCCTTCAAGCATAAGCGAGCTTATCTGCACATTGCTCTGTCCGCGTACATATTTAATAAGCTGCCTTGGGGAGAAAGGATCCCTTCCGCTTTCAACCTTATATTCAAAAATAGGTTTGGCGGAAAAATCGCCTATTTCAGCAATAACAGGCATGGCAAAAACAGCAGTAATAATAAAAGCCGCAAGTATAAAAAATACCCGCTTTATTATTTTCATTTAGCCGCCGCCTTTGGATAATTATAAATCTTAAGCATCATCTCTGTTTTCACATTCCTTTTTCCGTAAATATCCGTTTCATCAATTTTCATTCTAAGTTCATCACACACTATTATCATATTGCTGTAGCCAAGCCCGGTAATAAAGGCGCCAAGGTTATTGTAGTTGGACTGTGCCTCGAATTTAAATCTTCTCTCCGTGTATTCGCCTTTTTTTGTTTCTTTGTCAGGCGAAAATTTCACAAGGGTAATGTCGCTTGCGGCGGCTTTATTGGATATCTCTTCTATAAGTTCGGCAAAACTGGTCTGTTCCGGCAGCCTTGAATTTAAAAATTCGGTTTCACTGTTTATCGCGCTTGCCCTCTTTAAAAACTCCGGATACTTGGATACCATATTCTTGGCGTCCTGCAGGTCTTTTTGTTTCTGCTCCAGTATCACCGCTTTGGCTTTATATTTTTTTACAAGGGGGCTGTAAAGGTAATTCCAGTAAGCATAGCCGGTTAACCCTGTAAGAATTACCGCAACCGCTATTGTGGTCTGCTGCTTCTGTGTAAGTTTTATGCCTTTAACCATTTTTAAAACATCCATATTTTACCCCTGCTTTGGCTTTACAGCGCCGGTGGCAAATATAAAATTAAATTCGAATCCCACCCAGCCAGCGCCGTACTTGTCTGTTATGTCTATTTTTGAAATGCCTATTGCCGATATCGATTCTTCTTCTTCCAGGCGCCTTACAAAATCCGCAAGCACCGCGCGCGAAGAAGCATAGCCCGCAACCCTGACCTGTATGCCTTCTGCTTTTTCTTTGTCGTGTGAGACTTCCACAAGCCACATATCGGGATAAATCTTTTCGGCAAGCATGTCAAGCAGCTTAACCCACGCCGCCTGATTAATAAGAAGGGTTTCCACCACTTTTCTTTTCTTTGTCAGGGCTTCTTCCAGCGCATTGAATTTTTTTACCTCTTCAATTTTATCCTGAAGCGCCGCGGATTCCGCCTCTATTTTTTTTATCTTTTTGTCTGTCTCTTTTATTTTATTGCTCTGTGCAACCACTACGCCCACAAGCCCAATCACCACAAACCCGGCTATTAATATGCCCAGCGCATAAAATATCTGCATTTTTTTTGCTTTTTTTACCTTGGCCGGAAGAAGGTTTATCTCTATCATATCTTATCCGCCGCTCTTAAAGCCAGCCCAAGCGCGACATTAAAATGCACCGCGTTGGCCCTAAGGTAATCAAAGTCAAAATTCTTTGAACTTATGTTGACGTTCTTAAAAGGATAATTTATCTCTACAGGTATACCAAGGCGTTCTGATAAAAACCTGTCTATGTTTTTTATCTTTGAAGTGCCGCCGCTTAAAAGAATCTTTTGCACCGGTTTTCTTTTTACCGTGCTTTCATAATAATCAAAGGCCCTTCTGATATCATTAAGCATTTTATTTAACGCCGGCGTTATGGCTTCAAATATCCTTGACGATTTGTCATCTTCGCCGCCCGGCATTGAACTTAAAAGAAGTTCTTCGCTTTCAACCATTATGACTGCCTGCTGTTTTTTAAGTTCTTCCGCCTGCGCGAAACTTATATTAAAATCCCTTTGTATTTCTTTAGTCAGGCTGTTTCCGCCTATTCCCACATCCCTTGACAGGTGCGGTATGTTGTTTTCGGTTATGGTAATTGTGGTAAGCTTTGAACCCATATTGATAAGCGCCACCGTGTCCGCTTTTATCCCGCCTTCTGACTGATCCGCTGAATTAAGGTCATACGCATTGCACAGCGAAAAAGAATCCACTTCAATTGCGGCAGGCACCACGCCCGCCTCTTTTAACATCTGCATGTGCTGGCCCATAATGTCATTCTTTACGGCCACTAAAAGCACTTCCATTTTTTTCTGACTTTCTTCCTCTATTTCAGACAGTACCTGATAGTCAAATACCACCTGGTCCATACTAAGCGGAATATACTGCTCTGATTCATACGGAATCATATTTTTTAGTTCTTCGGCGGACATATACGGAACTTTAATATAACGTATAATTGCGGAATCACCGGGAATAGCTGTTATCACTTTGCTGCCGGCAATATTTTTCTGTTTTAATATTTTTTTAAGTGTGTTCACATAAAGGGTATGTTTGGCTTCCGGATCAAGGTCTTCTACGGAATCAGATGAAAGGTTTATTATTTCGGCGCCCGTTAATTCATAGCCGTCTTTATTTTTCTTAAGTTTGATCGCTTTAATGCTGGAACTGCCGATATCAAGCCCGACAATCCCTTTGGAAAACATATCAAGCGCCATTTTCTCTCCCTAAATTTTTTACGCCAGCAGGTATTTTAAAATAAAACCCGCGGCGATAAAAGGCACAAAAGCAATTTCGTCCTTTCTTCCATTCTTTCCCGTAACCAACAAGAACACTGCCACAAAACCGCCAACTATGAAAGAGTAGAAAATTATATCAAATACCGCCGCAGCCCCGACACACATACCCAGCACTGCTGCAAGCTTAATATCACCTTCCCCTATCTTTCCGTTAGTAAAGTAGTTCAATATAAGCAGAAGCGTGCCGCCTGCCGTTGCACCTATAATGCCTTCAAACAGGTTAATTCCGCCAAACTTAAAGACTGAAAAAACCGCACCGGTTATGCACATATACTTCAAAATACCATCAGGTACAATTTTTCTGTCAATATCTATTAATGCTAACGTTATAAGATAACCTACCATTATTATATAGAAAAAATAGTTTTTTTCAACCCCAAACTTAATAAAAAATAAAACAAACAGTAAACCCGTCATAAATTCAATTATTGGGTATCTGCCTGATATCTTTTCCCCGCAAAACCTGCATTTTCTTCCAAGTATAAAATAACTTAAAATAGGGATATTATCATACCATTTGATGAAATTTCCACATTCAGGGCACGCGGAAGGCGGCGAAACAATGGATTTGTTTTCGGGAATCCTGTATATACATACATTCAGAAAACTGCCTATAACAGCGCCGTATATAAATATAATAAGCACTGTTCCGGCGAATATAATTTCAGAGTTCATTAAACCCCCAATTTTAAATTTGAAAATAAAAAAAGCCGCGGCAGTTAAGCCGCGGCTTTTTTTTACATAACTGTTATTCGTAACCGTAAATCGAGTAAGTAACACCTTTTGTATCCGGCTGCGCATTGTTAAGCCAAACATCGCCTGACTTGTTGTTATATCTCCAACCGTCTGTGTCTAAACCAATATTATCCGACTTTGTAGCCAATGCTTTTTCTGTATCTACAGTAACAGTAATAACGGTTCCCTTAAGCGGGTTCGGATTGTGCTGACCTTTTACCTTAACCGGGGGCATTCTGTCAAGATACGCTCCAAATTTATCCGGGGCTGTATCAAGATCTTCCGGGAATTGACCCTGATTGTCACCATAATAAATTGATACCGCTGACTTTATGGCTCCAACGTTTCCCTTTGTTGCGCCTTCTCTTGATTTTTCCAACATGTCAGAGAACTTCGGGATTGCAACTGCAGACAAGATACCGATGATCGCAACAACGATCATCAACTCGATAAGCGTAAAACCATTCTGTTTCTTCATCTACGTTCACCTCCTTTTAATTTTTTTACTTCTTCTTTCTATAACAAGTATACTGTTTCTTTTTTATTTTGTCAAGTTTTTTTGTATGTTTTTTTGTATAGCTACCCGACCATGCTTCCCATAGAGAACATAGGCAGGAACATGGCTATAACCATCCCACCTACAACCACACCTAAAAACGCCATTATTAAGGGCTCTATCATTGCCATCATGCTGTCAACGGCGTTATCTACTTCTTCATCATAAAAATTTGCCATTCTTAATAACATATCGTCTAAAGCACCGGTTTCTTCGCCTACCGAGACCATCTGTACAACCATAGAAGGGAACAATTTAGTGGCTTTCATGGGGTCTGTTAAACTTTGCCCTTCCCTGACCGCAGCCCTGACATCCATAAGTGCTTTTTCAATTACTTTATTTCCCGCGGCGCGCGCGACCGTTTCAATGGCGTCCAGGATGCTGACACCGCTTTTTAAAAGCGTGCCAAGCGTCCTTGAAAACCTTGCAACTGTGGCTTTTTTTGTCAAAGGCCCAAAAACAGGCATTTTTAAAATCACTGAATCTATAAAAAAAGCGCCTTTTACTGTCTTTTTAGTGACAATAAATATTACCACTAACAATGCCACCCCTATGATTTCATGAAGGACGTATTTCTGTTCAAAATTGGAGAAATTCAGAAGAAACTGAGTGGGCGCCGGAAGGTTTCCGCCGAAGCTTTCAAATATCATAGAAAAAGACGGAACAACCTTTACCATAAGAATAACCGTTATCGCAAGCGCTATGACAAGAATTGTCGCCGGGTATGTCATTGCCCCTTTTATCTTTTTAGTTAAAGCTTCACCCTTTTCAAGGAAGGTGGAAAGCCTGTCAAGAATAAGGTCAAGAGATCCGGATAATTCACCGGCTTTAATCATACTGCAGTAAAGAGTATTAAATACCCCCGGGAATTTCGACATGGCGTCTGAAAGGTTGGCGCCGCCGCCGATGTCATCCCTGACTTTTGTAAGCACGTCCTTAAAAACCTTATCTTCCATCTGTTCCACCTGTATATTTAACGCCTGAAGCACGGGTAATCCTGCTGTTATCATTGTGGCAAACTGCCTGGAGAAAATAGCGATAGTGCTTGTAGATACCCTGGGCCCCATTTTAAAAAGGGACATCAGCCCGCCGCTTTGTTTTGTAAAAGATACAACAACCAGCTTTTGCGACCTCATCTTGGCGCTTAACTGTTCATCGTTTTCCGCTTCAATGACTCCGTCAATTACCCTTCCGTCCGGAGTCTTTGCCTTATAAGAATATGTTGCCATTTATCTCGCTCCCGGCTGCATTAATATGCGGTGCTCTTGCCGCCGCCGCCCCCGCCCTGCACAAGCCTTTGCAGGTCTTTAGGGTCAGTTGTCCTTGCAAATATTTCATTGTATGTAACAAGCTGTTTGCTGTAAAGTTCTGCCAGAGACTGGTTCATGGTTCTCATTCCGTATTCGGAGCCGGTCTGCATTATAGAGTATATCTGATGGATTTTTTCTTCCCTGATTAAGTTTCTTATTGCGGCGTTGGTAATTAATATTTCCGCGCACAGCGCCCTTCCGGAAGAGTACGACTTTGGAAGCAGCTGCTGGCATACCACGGCCTGAAGCACAAAAGAAATCTGCGCCCTTACCTGTGACTGCTGATGCGCCGGGAATACGTCTATCATCCTGTTTATAGCCTGCACCGCATCAGGCGTGTGCAGCGTGCCGTAAACCATATGCCCCGTTTCCGCAATGGTAAGCGCGGCTTCTATTGTTTCAAGGTCCCTCATTTCACCTACAAGTATTACGTCGGGGTCCTGCCTTAAAACATATTTTAAAGCATCGGAAAATTTCCTTGTGTCCGTGCCCACTTCTCTCTGGTTTACTATACAGCTTTTATGCGTATGAATAAATTCTATCGGGTCTTCTATCGTAATAATATGGCCTGCTTTGTGGGAATTTATCCAGTCTATCATGGAAGCCAGTGTCGTGGACTTTCCTGAACCCGTAGGCCCGGTTACAAGAACAAGCCCTTTTGGGAATTTTGCTATTTCCTGAACCGCAGCCGGCAGGCCCAATTCTTCAAAACTTAAAATGTGCATGGGAATCCGTCTTAACGCGGCTCCCACCGCGCCCCTCTGTTTATAAACGTTCATCCTGACGCGGCCTATGCCTTCAACACCGAACGATAGGTCAAGTTCATTTTCCCTTTCAAACTTTTCTTTCTGTTCGTCGGTTAGAATACTGTATATAACATGCTGGCAGTCATCCGGCCTTAATTTTTCAAATTCTGACGCTATCATTTCCCCGTCTATCCTTAACATTGGAGGAGCTCCCACCGTAAGATGAAGATCCGATGCCCCTTTTTCAAACATAATCCTTAAAAGCGTGTCAATGTTTACCATTATTACCTCCGGATAAATTTGTTTGTCCTATTGCATCTTTTACTATTATATTTGTTATTTTATATCCTGTCAAATCAAAATGTAAAAAAATTACTGCGTTTTTACCTGACACAATACTTTCAAAGGCGTTTTTCAAGGTTTTTAATGGCATCAATATGGTCTTCTTTTAAGACAAGGAATTCAAGCCCAATCCTGAACTTTTCAATTTTTTCATCTTTTTTGACCCACTTTACTTCCGCAAATGTGGCAAGCGGTTTTTCTTCCCCGTCCACATAAATATCAAGCCGTAAAACATCCTCATGCTTAAAGTGTTCATCGCATAAAAGCTGGATGCCGCAGATGCTTATATCGCTTGATTCCACGTGCCGTTTTGATTTTTCTACAGCTTCAATACCCACATCGGAATCTTTCATGATTTTATATGTGACTTTAAGTTTCTTCTCTATTCTGTTGTGCTTTCTTTTGTCCGAATAAATTTCACCGTGCGGCATTTTCAACCCCTCTTTTCTATGCGGCCTGCTATTTATGCCGCAAAAATTTTATAGTAAAAAATCTTTCGGAAACCCTTTTTCTTTTTCTATAATTGCCTGCACCTGCGCGGGAAGTTCAGCAAAGAAATCAAAACCTGTAAGTTTTTCAACTTCATCCACAGATGTCCCGTACGCTGTCATTTTCTTTTCCGGTTTGCGGTTCTCTATAATAAAACCAAACGCATGCATTCCTCCGTCATCCGACTGGTAAAGCACAACTTTATAGAAGTGCGTGGGGACATATATTCCGGTATTTTTAATAATTTTCTTTTTACCTTTCGCGTAATTAAATGCCGGCCCTGTTATCACAAACGCACCGCCTTTAGACCTGGCATATGCCCTTACTTTACTTTCAAATTCTTTCCATATGCCTCGCTTAAGCCACGGTTCCATGGGGCAGACATTGGACATTAAAAACGCTTCTTTAAATGTCTTTTCTGAATACGATAAATCCACCGCGGGCGCCATAGGGCACCTGTCAAAATCTGCGGGATAGTCATTCCTTTTTGTCCTTAATTCCGGCGGCAGGGCTTTATCCGGCGTAAAAGTGCCGTTTTTAAGGGCTTTTTCAGGAATATTCCCTTTTTTCAGATGATAAGAAACCCACAACGGATTTTTTTTGCTGCCGCCATACATAAGGACATAACCTGTCTTTTTTAATATTCTGCCGCTTCCGGATGGAGCGCCGAATCTGATATGTTCTTCCGGGTCAGGCGTGTAAGCCGTAAATAAAAAAAGCGGAACTAAAACAAATAAAAAAAACTTCTTCATTTAAATACCTTCGCTTTCTTCAAGGACTTTAAGGTGCTTTTTAATTTCTTCTTCCAGCGCATCGGGAAGGCCCAGCAGTTTTACATCCATAAAACCCGAAACAATGGCTGATACCGCTTCATTTTTTGGAATACCGCGTGACATAAGGTATAAAATCTGCTCTTCGTCCACTTTTCCTATTGCCGCTTCGTGCGACATATTGACATCGGCATACTTTGTTTCCAGTTCCGGTATTGCCGAAATAACACCGCCGTCTTTTAACATAAGGCCGTCGCATTCAAGGTGCGCGAATACACCGGGTGAATTGGCCTGCAGGTGCCCTCTTGCGATAATAGTGCCGCCTTTGCTGACAGACCTGCTAATAATTTCCGCGCGCGTGTCAGGTGCATTTAAAAGCACTTTTGATCCAAGGTCGTACACAGAACCTTCGGGCGCCATTACGAGGGTGTTAAATTTTGCCACAGCGCCTTTACCGTCAAGGTAAGCCACAGGGTACATCTGCGTTATTTTGGTGTCCCTTAAAGCGATGTAATTTGATATATATGTTCCGCCTTCTTCCACTTTAATTGCGGAGCGCGGCCTTACCGTAACATCTTTTGCCCAGTCGTGTATCATTGTGTACATAAGTTTCGCGTTCTTTCCCACATATATTTCCGTCACGCCTATATGGCTGCCTTCCGCAAGATAACTTGCGGCGGCGCATCCGTTCATGATGTGAATCTCTGAATTTTCTTCCAGTATAATAAGGTTATGAACTTTCTGTTTCATCTTATCCTGCTTAATAAAGAAACACGCCTGAAAAGGAAAATACGCTTTGACGCCGGATTTAACCCTTATGAAATAACCGGAATGTGTCTCTTCGTACGCGGCTTTTGTGTATTCATCTTTATCTTTGTCCACCAGTTTCCACATAAGCTCTTTTAATTCAGGGTAGCGCGTAAGCGCTTCTTTAATGGCAAGCATTTCCACCCCCTGCTGCTTTATGCTTAAGTGGTGAACTTTGTCATTTTCCATCACAAAAGAGCCGCTTCTGCCGGCTTCGTCCGTGTTAATACCTATGTCCTGAATTTTCTGCCTGTCTTTTTCGTCAATTTTAATTACGTCTCCCTGCATAATTCACACTCCGTAAAACCGTGTTTTTGAATATGTTCAAAAAGTACGCGCGCGTCATGCTTGCACTGAATCTTTCCGTTTAATAGTGTATAGCCCGCGTCAGCGTCCACATAATCAAGTATGTATCCGGTATGCGTTATTATCAGAGCGCTTTTTTTACGCTCTTCTTTTTTTATATCACGCCCTAAAAGCATCCTTATTTTACCGCCAAGCATTACCATATTTTCAAGGTCAACGCCGGATTCCGGTTCATCAAGCATTACAAAGTGCGGATTTTGCGCGAACAGCTGCATTAATTCAGACCTTTTTATCTCTCCGCCTGAAAAACCGCTGTTGATGTCGCGCCCTATTAAGCCGGTAAGTTTAAGCGCCTGCGCGCCTTTTTCTATATTTATATCCACACCGCTTTTTTTCATTATCTCTTTTAATACATCATTTAACTTCATGCCTTTTATAATCGGCGGGCGCTGAAAGAAGACCCCCATCCCAAGGCGAGCCCTTGCGTCTATTGCCAGGTCATTCAACAATACGCCGTCATATTTTATCTCCCCTTTGGTTATTTTATACTGCGGATAACCCATAAGCGTCATAAGAAGGGATGTCTTGCCGGAACCGTTTGGCCCGAACAAGATATGAGTCTGCCCGTCGGGAATTGTAAGATTAATCCCTTTTAATACCTCATTGCCGTAAATAGAAACACAAAGGTCTTTTATTTCAAGCATTGTTTTGTCCTTTTAAAAGTAATTATTAAACATATAGATATATTATCATAAATAAAAACGTTTGTCATCTTGGGGTAAAAACAGGAAATATATTAACTGTATCTGGTAATCATACCCGATATCATTTTTCCTATTTCTTCCAGCTGTACACTTAGCTTCATGCACTCCGGCTCTGATATTAATCCCTTGCGCTTTGAAATTTCCAGCAGAGGAACACACTCATGTGTTGAACCCCGGGCTATAAAAAAGAAGTTTTTCTTATCATTACCCGTGAACTTACCATTGCCTTCGGCAATATTCAGCGAAATTGATAAAGCGGCACGATTTAGCTGGTCAACAATATAATAGTTTCCTTTTGGGAAATGATCAGTCAGATTGGAAATTTGCTCGGCAAAATCTACTGCTTTTTGATACACATGCAGGTTTTAAAATATAAACGCCATTTTATACAACCCCCTCTATGAAGTTATTTCGGGAATATATTACTACAAAACAAAATCACAGGCAATCAGGAAAATACTTTCAGATAGGAGAAAGGCGGCAAAACAGTACAAAGACAAGGTCTTTCAGAGAGGAGAAAGTAGAAAGGTGACAAAACATTACAAAGGCAAGGTTTTTCAGAGAGGAGAAAGTAGAAAGGCGACAAAACATTACAAAGGCAAGGTCTTTCAGAGAGGAGAAAGGTTGTTTGAGTGGAAATCGGCAGTGGTCTTGATTGTTTTTGGTTTATCTCCTATCTACTCTCTACTCTCACCTTTCTCGCCAAAATAAAAAAGCCACCTGATATAAAACAATTCAGAGAGGAGAAAGGTGAAAGGTGACCGAAAGGTGGTTTGAGTGGAAATCGGCAGTGGTCTTGATTGTTTTTGGTTTATCTACTCTCTACTCTCACCTTTCTCGCACAAAAAAAATAGCCGGCTAAATAAAGCCGGCTATTTTTTTTGGCGTCCCCAGGGAGAATTGAACTCCCGATACCGCCGTGAAAGGGCGGTGTCTTAACCTCTTGACCATGGGGACGTTTATCATCTATTTAACTGTAATTTTAGTCTTTTAGAACCTGCAAATTATATTATACGGTATAGCATTTGTCAATATTATTTTACCTTTATTTTGGGAATAAGGATAGACATCGTATACACCTTAAAAAGCTTAAAATATTAGGACATGATCGGTA